>DATHAL010000061.1:0-96544 GCA_035296705.1 Solirubrobacterales bacterium | reverse complement strand
GACGGAGGCGGCCGAGGGCTCGAACGGCTCGGAGTCGAGCGTGTTCGGCACGATGCCGACGCCGTTGTTGTAGTAGTTGCTCTTCGTGATCTTCACGTACTTGGAGTTCGTGCCCGAGTAACCGAGCACGTTCTCATGGGCGTCGAGGTGGTCGAGCTTCGTCACCTCCGGGTTCTTCTGAGTCGGGGTCGCGCCGACGTAGAACGCGGAGTCGCCCTGGCCGAAGCCGACGGACTTCGTCATCCGCCCGCCGACGCAGTCGAAGGCGAACAGGCCGTAGGCGCGGTTGAACGACGCCCGCAGGTTCTTCATCAGATAGCCGTCGCACTCGTGCACGTGGAAGCCGTTGGCCGCGTAGTTGGAGGCGGTCATGTTGAGGATCCGCAGGCCGTCGACGTGGTCGCCCTCGATGCCGTTCTGTGCCGGCTGGCCCTCGACGCGCGCGTTCTTGCCCTGGAGCAGAACCTTCTTCGCGTTCTTCTTCGTGCCCTTGATCGTCAGGCGGTCATGCCTGTGGCCGCGGACCACGACGCCCTCGCGGTACGTGCCCGGGTGGACGTTGATCGTCGCCTTCTTGCCGGAGTGGTCGACCGCGTCCTGGATCGTGCGGTGGTTGCAGCCGTGCTTGCAGACCTCGAGCGTCTCGCCCTTCTTGGCGAACGCGCTGCCCGCCGACACGAGCATCGCCGCCGCCGCAACCGCGACGACCAGCGTCCCAGCTCGTAAACCCATGCTCCGACTCATCCGTGACAACCCTCTCTTTTGGTGTGTGGACCCGGCCTTTGCAACGCACCGTAGCCGCGGAAGTTGCGGCGGCGCGTTCGCGGTAAAACGCTTGTACCAGATCGAAGCCGTCTCCGCGCTCAGGCGAGCTTCGCCGACTCGGTCGTGATCCGATGGTTGACGCCGAAGAAGCGCGGCAGCTCCGGGTAGAGCATCGGCTTGCCGCTCGTGATCAGCGCAGCCGAGATGCCGCGCTCGGGATCCGCCCAGCCCATGATGTTGATCAACCCGAGGTGGCCGAAGGCCTGCTGGGTGTCCCGGCCATAGAGACTGACGTAGCGCGCCCCGAGCATGAGCCCGTAGCTGAAGCGTGTGGGGAAGACGAGCGAGAGGTCGATCTCGAGGTGCGACTGCTCGGTGAGCGCGAGCTCGAGGGCCTCGGTGCTGAGCACGCGGTGCCCGTCGAGCTCGCCGCCGCAGCGGAAGATCTCGAAGAACCGCGAGAGCTCGTTTGCGTTCGTCATCACGCTCGCCGCCGGGACGATCGCGGTCAGGAATCGGGGGTCGTTGGAGATCTGGACCACGCGGTCGAGCGGCTGGCCGAGCGCGCGGGTCACTAGCGAGGAGAGGGGCGGCATCATCGGCGGCCCGGTGACGTAGCTGAGGCCGACCTGGTCGACGTCCTCCGGGCTGACGCCGTAGTTCGTCCACCTAAAGCCGAGGGGCTCAAGGATCTCCTCCGCGAGCACCTCGCGGATCGTCCTGCCGGTCACGCGCCGGACGATCTCGGCGAGGATGAACCCGCCCGAAACGGCGTGGTAGGCGAGCAGCTTGCCCGGCGCGGAGGCCGGCCGGGCGTCGGCGAGGAGCCCGGTCATGAACTCGGTTTCGTCGATGCGGTCGAGGTCGAGCGCCTCCCGCGGCAGCTTCTGGACGCCCGCCCGGTGCGCGAGGACGTGGCCGATCGTGATCTCGCCCTTGCCGTGGCGCGCGTACTCGGGGATGTGGTCGGCGACCCGGTCGTAGATCGAGAGCGCACCGCGGTCCGCGAGCATGTGGACGACGAACGCCGTGACCGCCTTCGAGCTCGAGAAGATGCAGAACGGCGTCTCGGTGGTCACCGGCACCGGTTCGGCGTCGGGTCCGTCGCGCGGGCCGTTGCCGCGCGCGTGGCCGATTGCGCGGTCGAGCACGACGCGTCCGTTCCGGCGCAGGCAGACCTGCAGCGCGGGATGCACGCCGCTGCGGTAGAGCCCGAGCGCCGCGTCCCAGATGCGCTCGATCGCTTCGGCGCTCATGCCGCCCGCCTCCGCCTCCTCCTCGGCGCCGATCACCGTCGCCGCCACAAGGTCCTCCGGGAGCCTGATCCGCCGGAACGGGTCCGGGACCAGCGGCAGGCGCGGGATGGAGGGGGACACGGCGGTCGCGCGAGCCTATTGCGGTACGACCGCGCGGCGTCGGCGCCGATGTGTATCCTGCCGCCAGTTCGTAACCCGTTGCCGAATCCCCAGCCTCACGAGGCCGGGGAGCGGGGGACCCAAATGTTGGGGCCAACCCACCGAAGTGGTGGGGGCGCTTCTCCTCTAGCGCCAGCCCGTCAGCTAACCCCGCAGGCGGACAAAGGAGACGGAAAGCGTGCCGAGCCCTTCCCCTGCCCGATCGCTTGCGCTGATCGCCCTTGTGGCGGCGGCGATCCTCGTCCTGCCGGCCACGGCGCTCGCCGGATCGGGCGGCATCGGCCCCGCCGGGTCCGACGACACCCCGACGACAACCGTCGCCGGTGAGCGGGCGAAGCTCCTGCGAAGTGGCCTGGCCGCCGCCCCGGACGGCGCTCCCGCCGCGGTGCAGCGCGCGATCGCAGCCGCGAACCGGATCGACGACGCCGGTTACTGCACGGGTGGCGGCCACGGCAACTGGAGCTCCCGGTGCTACGACTGCTCGGGCGCGGTCAGCTACGTGCTCGGCCCGAAGGGCGCCGACATCCTCAAGCGCCCGAGGGACTCGAGCGGCTTTGCGCGCTGGGGCGAGCGCGGCCGGGGGAAGTGGATCAGCGTCTACACGAACCCCGGCCACGCGATGGTGGTGATCGCCGGACTGCGCTTCGACACGTCTGTGCCGGACGACGGCATGGACGGCCCAGGCTGGAGCAAGGACGTGAAGGCCGGCCTGGTCAATGGCCCGTTCGTCAAGCGCCACTTCCTCGGGCTCTAGGCCCGGCGACCGCGCGACCCAGACGGTCCGGGCGGGGCGGGAACCTGCTCGACGTCGTCCGCGGCCAGATCCGCGCATACATGGCGCGGACCGTGTCCGGCTGAGCGCGGCTCAGGGCTTCGCCTTCGCCTTCCGTCCCGCGATCCCGAGCGCGAGGCCGCCGAGCGCGGCGAGCGCTCCGGCCGCGAGCTCGCGCCGCCCGCGCTCGCGCCAGCCGCCGCGGTCGCGTCCCCCCGCCCCCTCGATCACGTTGCCCGAATCGGGCTCCTGCGGGTCGTCGACGAAGGTTCCCCGCATGAACATCGCGGGCGCCACGCGGCAGTAGAGGCGCGGCGCGATCGCATAGAGGAGCTCTAGTGCGCGGCCGGCGCGGCCGTAGGTGACCTCGCGCTTCGGGCGCTCGGCGCAGGCGACGATGCCATCGGCGACGTCGGCGGGATCGAAGATCGGCGGCAGCGGGCGCATGCGGTAGCCGGAGTAGTTGGCCGCGTGCTCGAAGATCGGCGTGTCCACCGCCTGCGGCAGGATCGTGACCACGTAGATCTCCGGGCTGTCGACCAGCTCGTGGCGGAGGCACTCCGAGAAGGCCCGGACGGCGTGCTTGGAGACCACGTAGGAGGTCACCAGCGGCGTCGTGATTCGCCCCCAGACCGATGAGAGGTTGATGAGGACGCCGGCGTCGCGATCCCGGAACCGCGCCAGGGCGGCGCGGGCGCCGTTCACCTGTCCGGTGAGGTTGATCTCGATCACGCGCTGGAAGACGTCGGCGGGGACGTCCTCGAACGGCCCGTAGGCCATGACGCCCGCCGCGTTCACCCATGTGTCGACCCCACCGTGGGCGCGCACCGCGCTCGCGGCGAGCCGCTCGACGGCGTCCGGGTCGGCGACGTCGGTCGGCACGGCCGTCACGCTCGCGCCGATGCGCTCGCATTCGGCTGCCGCGCTCTCCAACGATGGCGGCTCGCGCGCCGCCAGCGTGAGCGAGGCGCCGCGGCGCGCGAACTCGATGGCGGCGCAGCGGCCGATGCCGCTCGAGGCGCCGGTGATCACGACCGAGGAGCCTTCGACCGGGCGCGGCATGGCGCCGTCAGGAGGAGGTCGCGTCCTCCGCCGCCTTGTATGCGAGCTGGAGGAAGTCCGCGACCGTCTCGGCGCTGTAGATGAAGGCGACCAGCCTCGTCAGCTCGGGCATCCCGACCATGCCGACGCCGAACCCGGCCGCGACCCACTGTCCCACGCAGTACGGGCAGATGAGCAGCTCTCCCGTCGCCATCCGCAGGCCGCTGCCGCGCGGCTCCTCGCTCACCTCGCCGTGGCCGTCCGGCTCCTCGTAGCGTACGAACGGCGCCCGCAGGGCGCTCGTCACCTTGTCCTTCGCGATCAGGCGGCTGAGCTTGTGGGTCGCGGCCCCGATCGTCACGAGGTCCCAGAGCCCGTAGCGCTCCGGCAGCTTGCCCCGGCGTCTTTGCGCCGCGGCCAACGCCGCGACGAAGCCCACGCCGAAGACGGCCGTCAGGACGGAGTAGCCGGCGAGCGGCCGGTGCTCCTCGGAGTAGCCCTCGACCGAGGCCTGCGCCGCCGCTCGGGCCTGCTCGGCGGTGCCCGACATCAGATTGCGGCCCCCGCCGCGACCGGCGTGGCGATCGTGAGTGCGCCGCGCACCGGCGCCAGGACGGTCCCGCGCACGATCGGCCGTTCCGGCCGGCGCGAGAGCGGTCGCAGGTGAAGGCGGCTGACCACGGCCGGGATGATGTTGGCGATCTCGGCGCGGGCGAGAGCCTCGCCGATGCAGCGCCGCGCCCCGACGCCGAACGGGAACAATGCCCGCTCGTCGGCCTCGCCGTGGAGCCAGCGCTCCGGCCTGAAGGCCTCGGGCTCGGCGAAGCTCTGCGGGTCGCGGTGGACGAGCGCGATCGGGACCATCACGAGCGTCCCGGCCGGGAGCGCGTACGCGCCGAAGGTCATCGGCTCCGTCAGCCGCCGCAGCACGCCGGCTGCCGGCGGACGCAGCCTGAGGGTTTCGCTGACCACCGCGTCGCGGAGCGGGTCGTCCTCGTCAGCCGTCGCAAACCGTCGCGCGAGCTCCGGGGAGCGGCCGAGGCGATCGAGCAGCGCGGTGAGCGCGAGCGCGGGCGGCTCCTGGCCGGCCATCAGCACCGCGAGCAGCTCGTCGACGATCGCCTCGGGGGCGAGCTCGGGCCGTGCGGCGAGCGAGAGGGCGAGCAGGTCGTCGCCGTCGGGCGCCCCGGGGAGCGCCCGCCGAGCCTCGATCTCCTCGATCAGCAGGCGCGCGAGCGGTGCCCTGCGGCGGTTGAAGAGGAGCTTCCCCACGACGCCCAGAGCGCCGTCTCCCTCGCCGGGCGGCGACACCGGTGGGTTGACGGGCGTCCAGATCAGGCGGCGGATGGCCGCGACCGCGAGCTGGACGCGGCCCGGATCATCGATTCCGAGCATGAGGCGGACGAAGATCTCGTCGACGAGTGCCCTCACCCGAGGCAGGAGCCGGAACGGCCTGCGCCGGGGCCAGGAGTCGGCGTGCGCCGCCGCGATTCGCCGCATCTCGGGCCCGCGGCGTGCGATCGCATCCGCCCCGAACGCGGTCGCAATTCGAGCGTGGGCGCCGCGGTAGGTCGCGTCGTCGGCGCCGAACACCGACCGCGGCGAGGCCTGCGGCAGGATCTCTCGCCGCGCCTCGCCCGCGTGCGCCGCGCCGGGGTCGGCGGTCCCGACGGAAGCAACGAACCGTGGGTCAGCCATCACCACCCACTCTCCGGCGAGCTTCAGCCGCAGCGTGAACACCTTGCCGTAGCGGGCGCGGCAGCGCGCCAGCACCCCGAGCGGATCGCGATGGAAGGCGATCGTCTGGGCGAGCTGCGGCGCCTCGGGGCCCGGGGGCATCGCGCCGGGGACGGCCGCCACTGGCTTCGCGGTTGCGCGCTCTAACCGTCGTGTGGCCGCGGAAGGCTCTGCGGGCGCCGCCTTCATCACGGCTTCGCTACCCCTCGCCGGTGCGCGCGAATCGCGGCGAGCTTTCGTCAGGCGCGGGGGCGGCCCTCGGGAAAGCGCTCGAGCCCGTCGTCGGGGAGCGGCTCCCACGGAGCGGCGTAGGCGACGAACTGCCGGTATGACGGACGGACGCCCGGGTCCGCTTCGAGCGCGCCGAGGCGGACGCCGACGTGCTCAGGGTCCGACGGATCGCGGCTGAAGAGCGCCGAGCCGCACTCCGAGCAGAAGGCCTTCTCCCAGCCGTCCGCCGGCGTATAGACCTTGACGACCTCATCGCCCGCGGTGAGCCTGAACGCACCCCGCGCGGCGTGGAGGTTCGCGGAGGCGGCGGTGCCGGTGCGGCGCTGACAGCGGGTGCAGTGGCAGTAGCTCGCCCCCAGCGGAGGCGCCGTGATCTCGAAGCGAACGCCGCCGCAGAGGCAGCGGCCCGTGAGCGGGAGCGCGGGGACATCTTTCACGCGGTCGAGACTACGAGATCGCTGATTGGGGGCGAACAGCGTTCGGCGTTAGCGCCGATCCCGGGTCGGGTAGGCCACCCCTGCGGCGGGTGTTCCGAATCGAGAGGCGGTGAGGGCGATGGCGGTCTGTGAGGTCTGCGGCAACGACTACGACAAGGCGTTCCAGCTGACGATGGGAGGCGAGGAGCACACCTTCGACGCGTTCGAGTGCGCGATCCATGCCCTGGCGCCGACCTGCCCCCACTGCGGCTGCCGGATCATCGGCCACGGCGTCGAGGCGGGCGACCAGATCTTCTGCTGCGCGCACTGCGCGAGCGAGGAGGGCCGGACCGAGCCGGTCGACCGGGTGGCGTGATGGCCGCCGGCGGGGCGAAGCCGCTGCGCGTCGTCGTCACCGGCGCCACCGGCAACGTCGGCACCGCGGTCCTCGCGGCCCTCGGCGCCGAGCCGGCGGTCGAATCGATCGTCGGCATCGCGCGGCGACGGCCGAGGATCGACGTGCCGAAGGTCGAATGGTGCGCCGCCAACGTCGTCACCGATGCCCGCCTTCCGGACATCTTCGCCGGCGCCGACGCCGTCATCCACCTCGCGTGGCTGATCCAGCCGTCCCGCGACCAGATCGCGTTGCGCGCCGTCAACGTGGAGGGCAGCCGACGCGTGTTCGAAACCGCCGCCGAGGCGGGGGTCCCGGCGGTCGTCTATGCCTCATCGGTCGGGGCGTACTCGCCAGGCCCGAAGCGCGAGAGCGTGGACGAGAGCTGGCCCACCCAGGGAATCGACAGCTCCTTTTACTCCCACCACAAGGCCGAGGTCGAGGGGATCCTGGACGGGTTCGAGCTCCAGAATCCGGAGACCCGCGTCGTTCGCCTGCGCCCGGCCCTGATCTTCCGGCGCGAGGCCGCGACCGGGATCCGGCGCCTCTTCCTCGGCCCGCTCTTTCCCAACCCGCTGCTCGGAGCCGGCGTGCCGCTCGTGCCCGAGGTCGAGCGGCTGCGCTTCCAGGCGGTTCACACCGCCGACGTCGCCGAGGCCTACCGGCTCGCGGTGCTGCGGGACGTCTCGGGGCCGTTCAACATCGCTGCCGAGCCGGTGCTCGACCCGGCGGAGCTCGCTCGGATCCTCGACGCCCGGCGCGTCCGGCTGCCCGCCCGCGCCCTGCGCGGCGCGGCGGCGCTCTCGTGGCGGCTTCACCTCCAGCCTTCCCCGCCGGGCTGGGTCGACATGGCGCTCGCCGTGCCGATCATGAGCACCGCACGCGCCCGCTCCGAGCTCGGCTGGCAGCCGCGGTACACCGCTGCCGAGGCGCTCGGCGAGCTGCTCGCGGGCCTCCGCGACGGAACGGGCTACCCGACGCCGCCGCTCGACGCGGGCACCAGCGGCCCGCTCCGCAAGCGGGAGCTCAGCAGCGGGGTCGGGGCGCGCGGCTGACGGCCGCGTCAGTCGAGCCGGTCGGCGACGACCTTCAGGTCCGCGACCAGCTCCGAGTAGGCCTGCTCGCGGTCCTCGCCTTCGGCGCGCAGGATCGCCGAGGGGTGGAAGGTAGCCACGGCGGCAGGGGCGAAGTCGACTTCCAGCAGGTCCCCGTGCTGCTTGGTGACGCGGAACCCGGAGCCGAGGAGCGCCTTCGCGGCCGTCGCCCCGAGGATGCCGACGACCTCCGGCCGGACGCGCTCGAGCTCGGCGTCGAGCCACGGCCGGCAGGCCTCGACCTCGAGCTTCGAGGGCGTTTGGTGGATGCGGCGCTTGCCCCGCGGCTTCCACTTGAAGTGCTTGACGGCGTTCGTCTTGTAGACGAGCTTCGGCTCGACGCCCGCATCGTCCAGGGCCTTGTCGAGGAGATGCCCGGCCGGGCCCACGAACGGAAGCCCCTCGCGGTCCTCCCGATCGCCCGGCTGCTCGCCGATCAGCATCACCGGCGCGCGCGCCGGGCCGGATCCGAACACGGTCTGCGTCGCGTTCCGCCACAGCGGGCACGCCTGACAGCCCGCTGCCGCTTCCCTCAGAGCCTTGATGCCGCGGCCGCTCGGGATCCGCTCGGTCGCAGTCTCCACCATGGGGCGCGGATACCCGGGTACTGGGTGGATATGCCGTACTTCCACCACCTCCGCGACTCGCTCGAGCCCGGGCGGTTGCTCGACCCGGACGGCCAGGTCTCGACGCCGTGGGGGGAGCCCGACCACGGGCCGTGCGACAAGTGCGGCGGCAGTGGGCAGACCGAGTTTCGCTGCCTGTCGTGCGTCGAGGAGGGAACGCGGCGCGACTGCCCGGCCTGTGGCGGCCGGGTCGAGTACCTCGCGACCTGCCCGGCGTGCGGTGGTGACGGGGAGATCACGAGGACGCAGCGCCGCGGCGTCAGCGTCTTCCCGGGGCTCGGCGGCCTCTACCGGTACCTCGTCGAGCGCGGGGTGGAGTTCGAGGGCACGCGCATCGTCGAGCTCGAGGGGGAGCTCGGCGGCGTCCCCGACCTCGACGCTGATCGCGGAGCCATGCTCGTCTGCCCGACGGAGATCGTCGCCGTCCATGACGCCGACCTCGAGCGGGTCGCCGAGCTGCGAACACGCCTCGAAGTGAGGTAGAACGGGCCGCAGATGGCGCGGCGCGAGCAAGACGGCAACGGCGGCGTGGAGCTTCCCGCCGAGGTCGAGGAACGGCTGGATCCGCTCTATCGCGAGCATCCCGACGGGTTCGTCGCGGCGCGCGATGCGCTCGTCAAGGACCTGCGCGCGGGGGGCGATCGCGAGACCGCGGCGCGGGTCAAGAAGCTCCGGCGGCCGTCACAGGCCGCGTGGCTGATCAACCGGGTGAGCGCGGACGACCCGGACCGCACCCAGCGTTTCGCCGAGGCGGCGGACGAGCTCGCCGAGGCCCAGCGCCGCGTGCTCGAGGAGGGCGCGGATTCCGAGGAGCTCCGCGCGAGCGCCGCGCGTGAGCGCGAGGAGGTCGGCGGGATGGTCGAGGCGGCGCGGCGCGTCGCCGGCTCGCACTCCGCCTCGACCACGGGCGCGGTGCTCGACCGCGTCACCGAGACGCTTCAGGCGGTTGCGACCGACGGCGAGCTGCGCGGCCGCGTCCTGCGTGGGCGGGTCGAGCGCGAGACGACGGCGGCCACGATCGGGATCGTTCCGGGGACGATCAAGCCGCCGCGTGGCCGGGCGCGCGACGCGGGCCGCGGGCGCGAGGTCGAGCGGGCCCGCAGGGAGCTCTCGCGGCTGCGCCAGCGCCTCGCGACCGCCGAGGCGCGACGCGATCAGGAGGCGCAGCGGGTCGATGCGGCCGAGCGCGACCTCCACCGCGCGAAGCGCGAGCTGACCGCGGCGAGGCGCCAGGTGCGCGAGCTCGAGCGGGAGATCGCGCGCACCGAGAAACCCACCTCCGACTGAGTCGCGCCGCGCTCAGCGAAAGAGCGGCTGCTGCGCGGCGATCGCCGCGCCCTCGATCTCGAGCAGCCGCCGCTTGGTCTCGCGCCCGCCGGCGGCCGAGAATCCGCCGATCCGTCCGTCGGCCGCTACGACGCGATGGCACGGGACGACGAGCGGGAAGGGATTTCGCCCCAGAGCGGCGCCGACCTCGCGCGCCCGGCCGGGGGCTCCGGCGAACGCCGCGAGCTCGCCGTAGGTGAGGGTCGCGCCGGGCTCGATCAGTCGTGCCGCCTCGTAGATCCGCCGCTCGAACGCGCCGACGCGGCTCCAGTCGAGATCGGCCTCGTCGAGTCGCCGCGGCTCGCCGGAGAGCAGCGCGACGATGTCGTCGACGACCGTGCTCACCGCGGCCGGCGGAGCGGCGAGGGGGGCATCGGCAAACCGCCGGCGGAGCCCCGCGACCGCCAGCTCGGCATCCGCTCGCGGGAGCGCGGTCGCCGCCACCAGCGGCCCCCGCCAAGCGATCGCGCAGCTCCCGAGCCGTGTCTCGAACGCGCTCATGCCTGCGGCCGCCGCGGTCATCTCATCAGTGTCAACGATCGGTCCGGCCGATCCGTGAGGTGCGGTTTTCGCGCGCGTCGGCGAGGGGTACCGGACGCGCATGCCGAATGGAGTCGCCGAGCGCGAGGCGGGGGTCCGGGAGCGGGTCTGAGATCGCCTCGCTCGAGCTCGACCACCTGGTGATCGCGGCGTCCGACTGGGAGCGCACGCGCGCGTTCTACGCACGCGTCGTCGGAGCCGAGCCGGTCGAGTTCGACTCCGGCCGCCGCGCGCTGAGGGTCGGCGAAACGCAGCTCAACGTGCACCTTGCCGAGGATCTGCCGCGGCCGGGCGAGGAGGCGATCAACCTGGCGCGGATCCCCGTCGCGCCCGGCGGCTCCGACCTCTGCTTTCGCTGGCCCGGGCCGATTGCCGATGCCGTCGAGCACCTGGAGCGGCTCGGGGTCGAGGTCGAGCTCGGACCCGTACCACGACCCGGTGCGCGCGGCGACGGCGAAAGCGTCTATTTCCGCGATCCCGACGCCAGCCTGCTCGAGCTGATCTCCTACGACCGATAGCCGCTGTCGCTAACGCCACACGACTAAGGGGGTGCACGCCGTTCGTGTGGGGTTGACGACGGTACGTGTCGCGAACACCACATCGCCGGCGGCCCCATCGAGCGAGGGGTTAGCCGTCGAGGGACTCCCGCATCGCCGCGACGATCTCGGTGGGGCGGTCCTCCTGGAGGAAGTGCGCCGCGCCCGCGATCCGAACCTGCTCGCCGGCGGTCGGGATCAGCCCGGTGAACATCTCGCCGGACCGCGGGAACGGGAAGACCGGGTCCTGGTCGGAGAAGGCGACGACGGCCGGCTTTCGCCACTCCGCGAGGGCCTTGCGGACGGCCTTCATCTCGCCGGCACCCGGGTCGCCGTCCGCGAGCGGCACCAGGAGCGGAAAGGCCGCGGCGCCGGATTTGCTCTCCGGGCTCGGGAACGGAGCCTCGTAGGCACGGACGACGTCGTCGGCCAGCTCGCTGGTGGTGGCGCCGGCGATGATCCGGCCGATCGGCAGGTCTGGGTTGCGCTCGGCGAAATCGCGCCAGGCCATGAAGCCCTTGCTCACCCGCCCGGTGAACAGCCCGGTGTTCAGGATCACGAGTCGGCTCACGAGGTCGGCGTGCTCGACCGCCCACCGCAGGCCGATCGGGCCGCCCCAGTCCTGCACGACCACGGTGAGGTCCGTGAGCTCGATCCGATCGAGGTGGGCGCTGACCGTGGCGACGTGCCGCTCGTAGCTGTACCAGGCCCGGGCGGTGGGCTTGTCGGAGCGGCCGAAGCCGACGAGGTCGGGGCAGACGACGCGGTGGCCGCTCGCCACTAGCACGTCGAGCACGTGGCGATAGAGGTAGCTCCAGCTCGGCTCGCCGTGAAAGCAGACGATCGTCGGCCCCTCGCCCTCGTCCAGGTGGTGGAGCCGGAGGCCGTCGACCTCGACGTAGTTCGGCGCATACGCGTAGCCGGGGAGGTTGGCGAACCGTTCCTCGGGGGTCCGGAAGGCGTCCATCAGCTCGCCGCCAACCTATCGACGTGGTCTGGATGGCAGCCGAGCGCGCATACTCCGCCGGTGCCCGCCAGCTCGATCGCGGACGAGATCCTCGCGCGGGCCCGGGCGATTCCACTGGGCTTCGTCGCCACCTACGGCGACCTTTGCCCGAGCGCGCCGCGGGCCGCCGGTCGCGCGCTGTCGGAGTGCGACGACTCGGCCGTCCCGTGGCAGCGGGTCGTGCGCGCCGACGGGTCGCTTGCCCGTGGAGAGCGCCAGCGGCGGCTGCTCGAGGCGGAGGGAGTCCCCTTCAGGGGCTCACGGGTGGTGATGAGGGTCGCTCGCGTGCCCGCCGAGGCGCTCGACGAGCTCCTTCGGGATTAGGCCTCGGGCAGAGGGACCCGCTCGGTCGCGAGCCAACCACGCAGCGCCTCGTGCACCCCCGGATGGTTGAGGAGCTGGAGGTGGTGTGCGCGGGGCAGATGGCGGCCGTTCTCCTCCGCGAAGCCGATTCGCCGGCGGCGTCCCCGGCCCGAGGCGCTCGCGTGGTGGACGAGCAGGTCGCCGACGAGCCCCCCGACGCCATCGCTGCTCCGGCTCAGGGTCGCGGCGACGAAGTAGTAGCTCGCATCCTCCAGGAACGGGACCTCGCGGCAGCGATCGCGCAGGAACTCGTCCGGATCGCAGTCGCACCAATCCTCCTCGACGCAGTTGCCGAAGCGCAGATCCTTGATCCCGGCGCTGCGATCGTTGAGGAAGAGGTCCGCGAACGGCCGCATCTCCGGCAGGCGGCTGAGCGTCCAGCCCGCGACATTCGCGGCGCGCTCGAGCGGCGCCCCGAGGTGCGGCGAGCCGAGGCAGACCACGTGGCGGACCCTCTCCGTCCACGCATGGCCGGCGCGGGCGCCGTAGTGGCAGGCGCTGCGCAGGACGAGCCCTCCCATCGAATGGCCGATCAGGACGATCTCCCGCGCCTCGACCGGCCACGCCTGCACGACCGACTCGAGCGTCGACGCCAGGCGCCGCCCGTTGTCGGAGATGTGCAGGCCGGTGTTGTAGCGGACGTGGAGCGGCGTGAAGCCGAGCTCCTCGCGAAGGAGCTCGCCGTAGGTCGGGCGCCGGACACCGCCCGGAACGCCAAGGCTCCACGCGCCCTCCGTCTCACAGAGGCCGTGGACGAAGACCACCAGCCGCTCCGTGGCGTCCGGGTACGCCGCCACGAGCGCGACCGGCTCGACCGCCACGCTGCGCCCGCGCTCGCGCAGCCCGAGCTCGAGGGCAAGCGCCGGGTGGTCCCGGGCGAGCCGGTCGCCGGCGAACCCGTTCAGCGCCGCGAGCGCAAGGCTGCCACTCTGCGAGTCGGCGAGCGCGCGCGCGTCGGCGCCACTCACGCGGGCCGCGGCGGCGCCCGCTGCGCGCGGGATGAGGGGCAGCGCCGCCGCGACGCCGCCATAGGCGACCCTGGAGGCGCGGTCGTGAACCGCGCGCGCCGCAATGCCGAGCGGCCCGAGGAGGCTGAAGACGCGGCCCGCGACGGCGCCGTGGACGTCTCGCGCGACGGTCGATGGACGCGCGATCGACGCCGCGGCGATCGCGCCCAGCGAGCGGACCTCGGCCTCGCGCATGTCGCGAGTCTAAGTCCCAGGGCGGCGGCGAGCGATCGTTTCCGGCCCTGGTGCTCGGGTAGGTCAGACACGATCGCGAATGAGGAGGCAACGATGAGCAAGACGAGTGCGAAGACGGTCGTCGGCGCCGTTGCCGCCGGTGCCGCAGCCGAATACTTTCTCGACCCGAACAACGGGACGCGCCGGCGTCACATGGCCCGCGATCGAGCTCTCGCGATGGTCCGGCGGCCGGCGCAGCGGACCGCCCGCGGCGCCGAGCAGCGGGCGAGCTACATGAAGGGCGTCGCCGAGGGGATCGTGCACAAGGCGAGGACCCCGGGCGACGAGCGCGACAGCTCACGGTTCAACGACCCGGCGCTGGCGCGCAAGGTCGAGACCGAGATCTTCCGCGGCCGCGAGGCGCCCAAGGGCTCCGTTTCGGTGAACGTCGAGGCCGGTGTGGTCTACCTGCGCGGCGAGCTGGACAGCGAGGAGGAGATCAACGAGCTGATCTTCGCCGCGAAGGATGTCGACGGCGTCGGAGAGGTGCGCAGCCTGCTCCACCTCCCGGGTCAGCCGACCGCATCCAAGGAGCACGCAACGCCACGCTGACGCCTCCGGCGAGGCGCCGGCAGACTTCCGCCGGCGTCTAGAGTGGCGAGGGCGATGGCGACCTGCACGCACCTTGACCACGTGCGGCTCATGGAGCTGCCGGAGTCGGTCGAGGGGTGCCAGGACTGCCTCGCTGCCGGCGAACCCTGGCTCCACCTGCGGATCTGCCTCGAGTGCGGCCACGTCGGCTGCTGCGACGACTCGCCGAACCGCCACGCCACCGCGCACGCTCGCGAGAGCGGCCACCCGATCATCCGCTCGCTCGAGCCGGGCGAGAGCTGGTCGTGGTGTTACGACGACGAGCTCGGGATGGTGCTCCCCGACGTCACGGGCTCCACGCGGATCCCGCCGTCGCCCATGGGCGCCTGATGGCGGAGGGGTTCATCTCGCGCGGCTTCCAGGCCCGCCGCCGCGTGCCCGAGGAGCTCGCCGACCGTGTACCGCCCGGGCAGTACGTCGAGGAGGGTTTCCCGGTGCTCACCGCCGGGCCGACGCCGCAGCTCGAGCCGCGTGATTGGAGCCTCAGGATCGACGGGATGGTCGCGGAGGAGCGGGAGTGGACGTGGGAGGAGTTCCACCGGCTCGAGTTCGACGACGTGCCGTGCGACATCCACTGCGTCACCAAGTGGTCCAAGCTCGGCACGAGCTTCCGCGGTGTCTCCGTCGACACACTGCTCGCGGAGGCCGAGCCGCTCGATGCCTACGCGATGGTGTGGTCCTACGGCGGCTATACGACCAACCTCGCGATCGAGGACCTCACCGACGGCAAGGCGTGGGTCGTGACCGAGCACGAGGGCGAGCCGCTGCCGCGGGAGCACGGCGGCCCCGCGCGCCTTCTCGTCCCGCACCTCTACTTCTGGAAGAGCGCGAAGTGGGTCGCGGGCCTGCGGGTCATGGACCACGACGAGCCCGGCTTCTGGGAGGCCAACGGCTACCACAACCGAGGCGACCCGTGGAAGGAAGAGCGGTATTGGACCGACTGACGCCGGTAGCGCCGCGGGCGCCCGGCCGATGGCAGATCGCGACCGTCACCGCGGTCAAGGTGGAGACGCCGCGCGTGAAATCGTTCCGGCTCGAGCTGCCGATGTGGATGCCACACCTGCCCGGTCAGCACTACGACGTCCGGCTCACGGCGCCCGACGGCTACCGGGCCCAGCGCTCCTACTCGATCGCGTCCTCGCCGCTTGAAAAGGGCCAGATCGAGCTCACGATCGACCGGCTCGACGAGGGCGAGGTCTCGCCCTACTTCCACGACGTCGTCGAGGAGGGCGACCGGGTCGAGGTCCGGGGCCCGTTCGCCTCCTACTTCGTATGGCACGGCGAGTCGCCGGCGCTCCTCGTCGGCGGGGGATCGGGGGTCGTGCCGCTGATGGCGATGCTGCGGCACCGGCGGCGCGCGATGCCGGAGCTCGCGATGCGGCTCATCTACTCCGTGCGCGGCGCCGAGGACGTGATCTACGCCGAAGAGCTCGGGACCGAGACGCTGCTCACATACACGCGCGGCGCGCCGGAGGACTGGAGCGGGCATACCGGGCGGATCGACGCGGCGCTCCTCGACGGTCTCGTCGACCCGATCGCAACGGCGTTCGTCTGCGGCGCGAATGGCTTCGTCGAGACGGCCACGCGGCTCCTGCTCGACGCCGGCCTCGACGGGACGCGGATCCGCACCGAGCGCTTCGGCCCGACCGGTTAGCCGAGTTCGGGCCGCGGGTAGGCCTGCGCCGATGGCGGCGATCGGCTACACGCTCTCCTCGGAGGAGTTCGGCCCGCGCGAGCTCGTCGGCTTCGCCAGGCGCGCGGAGGAAGTGGGTTTCGACTTCCTCTCGATCTCCGACCACTTCCATCCGTGGGTCGACCGGCAGGGGTCGAGCCCGTTCGTGTGGGCGGTGATCGGCGGACTTGCGGAGGCGACCGAGCGGATCGAGGTCACCACCGGGGTCACCTGTCCGACGACGCGGATCCACCCCGCGATCGTCGCCCAGGCGGCGGCGACGGCGGCGGTGATGCTCCCCGGACGCTTCTCACTCGGCGTCGGCAGCGGCGAGAACCTGAACGAACACATCCTCGGCGACCCGTGGCCTGAAACGGCGGTGCGCCAGGAGCGCCTCGAGGAGGCGATCGAGGTGGTCCGAAAGCTCTGGCGCGGTGGCCTGCAGAGCCATCGCGGGCGCCACTACACCGTCCAGAACGCGCGCCTCTACACGCTCCCGGAGGAACCGCCGCCGATCCTGGTGGCCGGCGCGGGGCCGAAGGCGACCGCCCTCGCCGGGCGGGTCGGCGACGGCTTCTTCGGCCTCGTCCCCGACCGCGAGGTGGTCCAGGTGTTCGAGGACGCCGGCGGCGAGGGCAAACCGAGCTACGGGCAGGTGCACGTCTGCTGGGCCGCCGACGAGGCGGCCGCGAAGCGGACGGCACTCGCGTGGTGGCCGAACGCGGTCGTCTCCGGAGCGCTCAACTGGGAGCTTCCGCTGCCGTCCATGTTCGAGGACGCGAGCTCGTGGGCCTCGGAGGACGACGTCGCGGAAGCCGTCGTCTGCGGCCCCGACCCGGAGCGGATCGTCGACGCAATCCGCGAGTTTGTCGATGCCGGCTACGACCACGTCTACTTCCATCAGGTCGGCCCGGACCAGGAGGGCTTTCTCGACTTCGCCGCCGAGGAGCTCCTGCCCCGGCTGGCGGACGCTCAGGCCGCGGCGGGGCGAACCGGCGGATAGCCGCACTGGTTGAGGACCGGCCCCATGACCTCTTCCATCGCCCGCTGCTCGCTGCGGCTCATGCTGCTTCGCCAGCGGCCCGGCGAGGCGCTGCGCGCATGCTGGTTCGCGCCGCGCTCCGTCGGCGAGATGCGCGAGAAGCGGTGGCGCTCGGCGATCGCCTCGAGCTCGGAGGTATCGAGGTCGAACAGGTCGCAGATCCGTCCGAGCTCGGTCGCGGGCTTTCGCAGCAGGTCCTCGTATCGCACGAGAACGCGCGCCTCGGCCGGCCGGCGCGCGAAGGCCGCGCCGACGACCTGGGTGCGGTGGGCCCACACTGCGGACAGCCACCGGACAAGCGCCCCGCGGCCGGAGCGGGCGACCGGGAAGGCGCCGCCCTCGATCGCCCAGGAGCCATCCTGGTAGGCGTCGAGCCAGGACTCGACGACGTCGCGGCCGTCGCGAAGCAGGAAGATCAGCCGTGAGCGCGGGAAGAGCTCGAAGATCGTCTCCGTCGCCTGCGACCCGGGCTCCTTTACGAACAGCACCGGGTCGTCCGCGTCGGGCTCCTGTTCTTCGAGCTGCGCTCCGAACCTCGCGGTGATCAGGTCGCGCAGCGCTGGAAGCCACGCCTCGCGATAGCGGTCGGAGAAGAAGTAGTGGTCGGACTCGCGCTTCAGCTCGCGCAGCGTCGTCAGCTCCGGCTCGCTGGCGGCCGTGGCCCAGGCGATCGAGAGCGGCCGCCAGGTGCCGAGGTGGTGGCCCAGGTGCGGATCGTCGATCGAGGTCGCGCCGTCGATCGCCGCCAGCATCGAGGCGAGCCAGGTGCTCCCGCTCCGCGAGGAGCCGAGGATCCAGCCGAGCCGTTCCTCGCGCGCGCTGAGATGTTCTTGACCGGAGATCACCGTGCGGCGGGGATACCCCCAGGACGTAGGACGTAACTCAGGCGCCGAGCAGGGTAAGGGAGGGCCATGATGGAATCGTTCGACACCGCTGAGTTCGAGGAGGCGTGGGTCGAGGGGGAGGCATCGGCGGGGTGGCGTTCGGCGACCGCCCACGGGCCCGGGACGGGGGCGGCCGCGTCCGGCAGCTCGCTGCTCGAGATCGATCCGGGCAGGCGCCTGCCGCGCCACACCGACAGCGCCGAGGAGACGATCGTGGTGGTCACCGGCGCGGCGCTCGTCTCGATCGCCGAGCAGCGCGAGCGGATCGTCGCCGGCGGGATCGCGGTGGTGCCGGCCGGCGTTCCCCACGAGGTGGCGAACCGCGGCGAGGAGCTCCTGCGCTTCGCGGCGGTCTACGCCGGAACCGACGTCGTCACGACCTACGAGCAGCCTGTGCAGCCGGACGGCGGTACGACCCGCCGGCCGGTCGCCTGATCGGCGGGGCGCCCGTTTCCACTCCCGGGCGAGCGGGAACGTGAGCGGCATGAGGGTGCGCGTCCAGAGCGATCGAGTCAGCACCGCGGGCCGCGCCGCCCACGACATCGGACTGGCCGCGATGGTGGGCGGGAACCTCTACGGCCGCTTTGCGATGCACCCGGCGCTGCGCGAGATCGACGATCCGCGCGAGCGCGGGGCAGTGCTGAACCGCGCCTGGCGCCGCTACGGGACGATCAGCACGCTGTCGCTCGGGGCCGTGGTGGCCGGCTGGCTCGGCGCCCGCGCCGGTGAGACGCGCGCCCGCTACCTGACCGGGCGCGAGCGCACACTTGCCCGCGCCAAGGACGCGGCGGTCGGCGCCGTGGCGCTCACCGGGCTCGCCGCCGCGGTTGAGGGCGTCCGCTTCGGCGGGCTCGAGCCCGATGGTGCGGTTCCGGTCGTCGACGGCAACGAGGCGGCGCCAGAGGCGTCGGAGCCGGAGCGTCGTCTGAAGCGGCGGCTCAACCTGATCGGCGGTGCCCACCTGATCTCGGCGCTGGCGCTGGCGGTGATCAACACGGCGATCGCCCAGGTGAGCTACCGGCGCCCGCCGCTTCGCCGCCTCGCCTTCCGCCGCTACTGAGGGCCGCGCGTCGATGAGACCGCTCGCCGCGGTCGAGACGGCGCGTCGCCAGCGCGGGGTCCTGTCGGAGGTCGCGCACCGGCCGTGGCCGCTCCCGTCGCGGCCGTGGTTGATGGGCCAGAGCTGGCGCGGCCTCGCGTTCGCGCACTGGAACGTCGACCCCGCCGCGCTGGAGCGTGTGGTCCCCCCTCAGATCCCCCTTGACCTGCGCGACGGCCGCGCCTGGATCGGGATCACGCCGTTTCGCGTCGAGGGCCTTCGGCTGCGCAACACGCTGCCGCCGCCCGTGGTCTCCCGGTTCGAGGAGGCGAACGTCCGCACCTACGTGAACGTCGACGGTAAGCCCGGGATCTACTTCCTGAGCCTCGACGCCGCGAGCAGGGCGGCGGTCGCCGCGGCGCGACGCAGCTACCGCCTCCCCTACTTCCACTCGCGGATGCGCATGGACGAGGACGCGAGCCGCGTCCGGTTCGAGGCCAAGCGGATCTCGCCCGATGGGCCGCCGGCGCGCCTGCGGATCGGCTACGAGCCGGCCGGCGAGCAGTTCGCGGCCCGGCCGGGCACGCTCGAGCACTGGCTCACCGAGCGCTACTGCCTCTACACGCTCGCCGAGGACGGCACCGTGCAGCGCGGCGAGATCCATCATCCGCCGTGGCCGCTGCAGCCGGCACGCGCCACGATCTTCGAGAACACGATGACCGAGGGCGTCGGGATCGAGCTCGAGGGAGAGCCCGTCCTTCACTTCAGCGCCCTCCAGGACGTGGTGCTGTGGGCGATCGAGCCCGTCCGCTAGCGAAATCCCGGTCGAGTGCCGCATCAACCACCCAGTCGGTGGTCAGCGCGTCACTCGCCGCGCTGTTCTGATTCCTCGCGCCCGGGTAGCCGTAAGCCGAACCGATACGACGAGACGACGGAGGCAGCCATGGGAGTGATCGAGGCGACGAAGGGCGTTCTCTGGGCCCGCAAGCACTCGCCGGACCAGCCGGCGTACGGGGTGGCGCTCGCCCACGAGCGGTTCCGGCCCGATGAGCTGCTCGAGCAGGCGATCGCCGCCGAGCGGGCCGGCTTCGACGCGATCGCGTGCAGCGACCATCTCGCGCCGTGGTGGGCGGACGGCCAGCCGGCGCCCAATAACTCGGGCAACGCCTGGGTGTGGCTCGGCGCGGTCGGGCACGCCACGAACGAGGCGTCGATCGGCACCGCGGTCACCGGCGCCGTCCACCGCTACAACCCGGTCGTCCTCGCGCAGCAGATCGCGACCCTCGAGGTGTTGAACCCTGGTCGCGCGTTCCTCGGCGTCGGCTCCTCGGAGGCGATGAACGAGATCCCCGCCGGGATGGACTGGCCGAGCGTCGCCGAGCAGCAGGAGCGAATGGCCGAGCAACTCCAGATCATCAACCGGCTGCTCGAGGGCGAGACGGTCAACTTCACCGGCCGCCACTTCACGACGAAGGACGCCCGCCTCTACACGCTGCCGGAGCGAAAGCCGCCGATCTACGTGTCCGCCTTCGGTGAGGATGCAGCGAAGATCGCGGCCGAGCACGCCGACGGCGTCTGGACGCTCGCCGACCCCGTGCAGGCACCGCAGGTGATCGGTGCCTATCGGACCGCACGCGAGGCGGCGGGCCTGGAGCCCGGCGAGATCGTCCTCCAGGCGCTCTTCTCATGGGCCGAGGACGACGACACCGCGTTCGAGAGCGCCAAGGAGTGGAAGGCGACGCTGCCGAGCGAGCTCTACACGGATCCGATCCACGAGCCCGCCGAGATCCAGGCAAAGGGCGAGGAGGTCTCGGATGCGATGTTCAGGGCCGGGTCCCTGATCGGCTCCGACCCCGGCGCTCACGTCCGCAAGATCAAGGCGGTCGAGCAGCTCGGCGCGACGGCGATCGTGCTGATGAACGTCTCGGCCGCGGATCCGATCGGCGCGCTCGAGGTCTACGGCCGCGAGGTGCTGCCCGAGCTGCGCGGCTAGCCGCGGCGCGTCTCAGGCTTCGTCGCGCGCCGCTACTCGGCGCCGTCTCGCCGGACCGGCCGGAGCGCCATCAGCTCGCCCAGAGAGAGGTCGATCAGCGCCTCGGTGCGGCAGTCCTCGATCAGCACCCGCTCGCCGAGCACCCGCTCCACCCGGTAGAGCGCCGAGTCGGTGCAGAAGTAATCGCCCGGTCGAGCCGCCGGGCCGAAGCGCGACCGGCGCGGCATCAGCGTGGAGCCCTGACTCATGCCGCTCTCGCTACCCCCGGCGCCGTGAGGAATAACCCACCAGCCGGCGGTGAAAGAATGCGCCGCGATGGCGGCCGCCGAGGATCAGCGACCCGGCCGGCGGGTGGCGCTCGTCACCGGCGCGTCGAGCGGCATCGGCGCGGCGACCGCAAGGATCCTCGCTCGCGAACACGCCACGACGCCGATTCTGATCGCCCGGCGCGAGGAGCGGCTCCGGGCGCTCGCCGAGGAGCTGGGCGGCGGCGCCACGTACCTGGCCGTCGACCTGGTGGACGACGGCGCACCCGCGCGCGCCGCCGCGCACGTGCGCGAACACCACGGTCGGCTCGACCTCCTCGTGAACAACGCGGGCGCCAGCTGGAGGGGCTCCTTCTCCGAGTCGGGCTGGGACGGCCTTCGCCGGCACATGGAGCTCAACTTCGATGCCGTCGCCCGGCTCACGGAGGTGCTGCTGCCGATCCTGCGCGAGAGCGCGCCCAGCGCGATCGTCAACGTCTCCAGCACGGCCGCCCGCGTTTCGCGCGGCCGCACCGGCGCCTACTCCGCGAGCAAGGCAGCGCTGGCCGCGTGGAGCGACGGCCTTTACCTCGAGGAGCGCCCCCATGACGTGCACGTCGGCGTGGTGCTCCCGGGCTTCGTCGCCACCGAGGGCTTTCCGCAAGGCGAGCTGCCGAACCTGATCGTCTCCAACCCGGAGACGGCAGCGCGGGCGATCGTCGACGCCGGCCTGAACGGTCGCGCCGAGCGCTACGTGCCGCGGCCGTATTGGCTTGTGGCCGCGCTTCGCGTCATCGCGCCGGGGCTCGTTCGCCGGGTGCTCGCCGCGGGCGCGGGCGGCCGCTTGACGACGACCACGGGACCGGATTCACAAACCGATTAATTCCTCGCGTCGGCCTGGTCGTACCCTCGACCGAACGATTTTCGATGGAGGGCAACGGATGAACCAGGCAAACGCAGCGGCAACCACCCCGGATCGACGGCGCTGGATCGCGCTCTACGTGCTCTGCGCGGGGATGCTGATGATCGTCCTCGACGTCACCGTCGTGAACGTCGCGCTGCCGTCCATCAAGGATGACCTCGGGTTCGACCAGTCGAGCCTCGCCTGGGTCGTGAACGGATACCTGATCACGTTCGGCGGGCTGCTGCTGCTTGCCGGGCGTTTCGGCGACCTGCTCGGCCGCAAGAACGTCTTCATGGCGGGCCTGGCGCTGTTCACGATCGCCTCAGTCGTCTGCGGCGCCGCCCAGACGCAGGAGATGCTGGTCGGCGGGCGGTTCGTCCAGGGAATCGGCGGGGCGATGACCTCGGCCGTGATCCTGGGAATGATCGTGACCATGTTTCCGGAGCCGCGGGACCAGGCGAAGGCGATCGGCGTCTACGCGTTCGTCGCCTCCGCCGGCGGCACGATCGGCCTGCTGGCCGGCGGCGTCCTCACCGAGGCGATCAGCTGGCACTGGATCTTCTTCATCAACGTCCCGATTGCGATCGCGACCGCGTTCTTGGCGACGCGCGTGATCGAGCGCGACCAGGGCATCGGCCTCTCGCAGGGCGCCGACACGCCCGGCGCGACCCTGATCACCGCCTCACTGATGCTCGGCGTCTACACGATCGTCGAGCCGGCGGCCGACCGCGGTTGGGGCGACGCGCAGACGCTCGCCCTCGGCGCGGTGTCGCTCGCGCTGCTCGCGGGCTTCATCGCGCGTGAGGCGCGCGCCGCTCACCCGATCATGCCGCTGCGGATCTTCCGCTCGAGGAACGTCTCTGGCGCCAACCTCGCCGAGGCGCTGCTGGTGGCCGGGATGTTCGGCACGTTCTTCATGGGCTCGCTCTACATGGAGCAGGTGCTCGGCTACGACCCGCTCGAGATCGGGCTCGCGTTCCTGCCCGCGACGCTGATCATGGCGACGCTGTCCATCCGCTACGCGGAGCCGCTCATCATGCGCTTCGGCGCCCGCCGCGCCCTGATCTCCGGAATGCTGCTGGTGGTTGCCTCGCTCCTGCTGTTCACCCGTGCCCCGGTCGACGGCAGCTACGTCGAGCACCTGCTGCCGGTGATGGTCCTGCTCGGGTTCGGGATCGGCGTCTCGTTCCCGGCCCTGATGTCGATCGCGATGTCGGGCGCGACGCAGGTCGACGCCGGGCTCGCCTCAGGGCTCGTCAACACGTCGGCGCAGGTCGGCGGCGCGATCGGGCTGGCGGTGCTGGCGACGCTCTCGACGACGCGAACGGACGACCTGATCGCGACCGGCGAGGATGCGGCGTCGGCGCTGACCAGCGGCTTTCACCTCGCATTCCTGCTCGGCGCGGCGCTCGTGGTGGCCTCGATCGGCATCGCGATCGCGGTGATCCAGGCGGTGCGCGCGCCCGAGCAGCAGCCCGAGCCCGGGACCGACCCCGGGACGGGCGAGCTCGAGCCGGCCTGCTCCGAGGCGTCCTAGCCGCGCAGCCTCAACGCCTCGGGGTGTACGTCAGCACGACGACGCCCTCCGGCCGCGATCAGCGCGGCTCGATCTGCGCGAAGGTGCAGGAGCGAGGTTCGCGGTCCGGCCGCCAGCGCCGGAATCGCGCCGGGTGGCGAAGCCGTCGGCCGTCGAGGTGGTCGAAGGTGACCTCGCAGGCGAGCTCCGGCCTGGTCGGGATCCAGTCGAGCGCCATGTCCGGCGTCCAGCGACCGGCCGCGCCCGGCAAGCGCCCCATCGGAGCGCCGCCGGTGAGAAAGCCGTGCTCCCAGGGGTGCCCCGCGAGCTGCGTCACGTGCGGAGCGAGGTCGGCGACGAGCTCGCCGCGCTGGCCCTCGGAGAAGGAGCTCGCGACCCCGATGTGCTCGAGCTCGCCGCGCTCGTCGTACAGGGCGAGCAGGAGCGAGGCGAGCGCCATATCCTCGAACACGCGAAAGCCGCCCACGACGCAGTCGAGCGTGCGCTCGAGCTTCACCTTGACCATCGCGCGGGCGCCGGGGCGGTAGGGGGCCGCCGGATCCTTGGCCATCAGCCCGTCGACGCCGGCGCGCGGCGGGCGCTCGAGCCAGCCCCGCGCGACCTCGTGGTCGGTTGTCAACGGGGTGATCTCGACCGAGCCCTCGGCGCCGAGCGCCCGCTCGAGCGCCGCGCGGCGCTCGCGGAACTCGCGGGGCATCAGATCGCCCGCTTCGACCGCGAGCAGATCGAAGGCGATCATTGCCGCGGGCGATTCGGCCCGCAGGAGCTCGACCCGTGAGGCGGCGGGATGGAGCCTCGACATCAGCACGCCGAAGTCGTCGCGAGCCGGGTCGGCGAGAACGAGCTCGCCGTCGAGCACGAGCGCGTCGGGATCGAGTGAGCGGACGGCCTCAACCACCTCCGGGAAGTAGCGGGCGAGTGGGCGCCCGTGGCGGCTTCTGAGGTCCACCTCGGAGCCGGCGCGGAAGGCGAGGCAACGAAAGCCGTCCCACTTCGGCTCGAACAGGAAGTCGCCCTCCGGGAGCTCGCGGACGAGCCGTCCCAGCATCGGCTTCACGGACACGGGCACCGGGAGCGCCTCGAGGTTCATGGCCAGGCCTTGGGGTAGCCGTTCGGGCGAACGTGCGCATCGCGAGCGCCACACACCTGCGCCGCATTGGCGAGCGGGGTCCCGGCGTCGAGGTCGAGGTCGGGGAGCGGCGTCTGCGGCTCACCAACCTCGACAAACGGATGTACCCGCTCGGCGCGTTCACCAAGGGACAGGTGATCGACTACTACGCGCGGGCCGCGCACGCGATCCTGCCGCACGTCGCGGGGAGGCCGCTGACGCTCAAGCGGTTCCCGGACGGGCTCGACGGCGCTTACTTCTACGAGAAACAGTGCCCGCGCTACCGGCCCGAGTGGCTCGAGACGGTGCCGATCTGGACCGAGCGCTTCCAGGAGACCTACGAGTACTGCACGGCGAGCGAATCGGCGGCGCTCGTGTGGCTTGCGAACCTGGCCAACCTCGAGCTCCACGTGGCGCTGGGACGCGCCGGGGCGCTCCAGACGCCGACGGCGGTCGTCTTCGACCTCGACCCCGGCCATCCCGCGGGGCCGCTCCACGCGTGCCAAGCGGCGCTCGTCCTGCGCGGGCTCTTCGAGCAGCTCGGGATCGAGTGCTTCGCCAAGAGCTCGGGATCGAAGGGCATTCATGTCTTCGTGCCGATCAACGCGCCGGTCACCTACCCGGAGACGAAGCGGTTCGCGCGCGCGGTGGCCGAGACCGTAGCCGGGCGCCTTCCCGAGCTCGCGCTCGCCGAGGTCACGCGCGCGCGCCGGCGCGGCCGGGTGCTGATCGACTGGGGCCAGAACGACCACCACAAGACGATGGTCGCGCCGTACTCGCTCCGTGCCGTCGATCCGCCGACCGTGTCGATGCCGCTTCGCTGGGAGGAGGTCGAGGCGGCGCTCGAGGTCGAGGACATCGCGAGGCTCACCGCCTCGCCGCAGGAGATGCTCGAGCGCCTCGACCGCGAGGGCGACCTGTTCGCCCCGGTCGCCGAACTTCGCCAGGAGCTGCCGGAGCTCTGAGCGCACGGAGTAGGCTCGCGCGGCGGGGGAGCGATGACCGGGAGCAACACGTCCGAATCAACACGCGAGCGGTCGGGGTGGACCGGAGGCAGGATCGTCGGCATGGTCGCGTCCAGCCTGCTCGCCCTGCTTGGCATCGCGCTCCTGCTGGGCGGACTGGCGCTGATCGCGGCGCACGCCTTCGCGCGCGACGACGACGGCTACTTCACCACCGACACCGAGCGGCTCCACAGCCCGGGCTACGCGCTCACCGCCGAGGATCTCGACCTGGGCGGTGATCCCGCCGACTGGGCGCCCGAGGACCTGCTGGGGACGGTCCGCGTCGACGTCGAGAGCCTCACCGGCCGCCCGGCGTTCGTCGGCATCGGCCCGCGCGCCGAGGTCGACCGCTACCTGGGGGACGCCGGCCGCTCCGAGGTGACCGACTTCGCGAACGGCGCCCCCCGCTACGAGGTCCACCCAGGCGGCGGCCCGCCGTCGCGACCCGGCGCCCAGGACTTCTGGGCCTCGCAGAGCGAGGGTCGCGGCCTGCAGCGAGCCGACTGGGACGTGGAGGGCGGTTCCTGGAGCGTCGTCGTCATGAACGCCGACGCATCCCGAGGGATCACGGTCGACGCCGAGGCCGGCGTAAAGGTCGAGTGGATCATCTGGGTCGGCGTCGGCTTCGCGCTCGTCGGGCTCGTGCTCACGGTCGTCGGGGTGCTCCTGATCCTGCGCATCGCCAGGCGCGCCGCGCGGCTGGCCGCCACCGCGGCGCCCGCCGCCTAACCTGGGCGCTTGATCGCGGCGGTGATCTTCGACCTCGACGGGCTCTTGCTCGACTCGGAGTCGGTATGGGACGAGGCGCGACGGGACTACGTCGCCGAGCACGGCGGCCGGTGGCGCGACGAGGCGACACGGGCGATGATGGGGATGAGCTCCGTCGAGTGGTCGCGGTATGTGCGCGACGAGCTCGAAGTCGACCGCGACGCGTCTCTGATCTCGGCCGAGGTCGCCGCCCGGGTGGGCCGCCTCTACCGCGAGCGGCTGCCGCTGATGCCGGGGGCGACCGAGGCCGTGGAGCGGATCGGGGCGCGGTGGCCGCTCGGGCTCGCCTCCTCGTCGAACCGCGAGGTGATCGATCTCGTGCTGGAGCTGTCCGAGTTCGGCCCCCGTTTCGAGGTGACGGTCTCCTCCGAGGAGGTCGAGCACGGCAAACCAGCGCCGGACGTCTACCTCGAGACCGCGAGGCGGATGTCGGTTGAGCCGAGCGGCTGCGCGGCGATCGAGGACTACCACAACGGGATCCAGTCGGCCAAGGGGGCCGGGATGCGCGTGATCGCGATCCCAAATCCGCGCTTTGCGCCCAGCCCCGAGGCGCTCGAGGTGGCCGACCGCGTCATTGCCTCGCTCGATGAATTGACGCCGGGGCTCGTCGGGGCCTAGGCCGTCTGCGCGGCGATCGCCGGCGCGCAGGAGGCGAGCTCGCCGCCCGTCGGCATGTGGCGCCGCAGGTCGGCGAACGCGAGGCCGCCGGCGATCAGCGGCAGCCAGAAGAGGATCACCCGGTAGGCCAGGACTGCGGCGACGGTGGCCGCCGTGGGCGCGCCGTACACGATCAGGGTCCCGATCAGGCCGCCGTCGATCCCGCCGATGCCGCCCGGAATCGGGAGCAGACCGCCGAGCTGGCCGATCAAATATCCGATCAGGATCACGGTGATCGGGGGCGAGGCGCCGACGGCGTGGAACGTGGCCCAGAGGACGGCGTTGTCGAACGCCCAGTAGCCGATCGTGCCGGCGATCACCCGCAGGTCGCCCGAGCGCAGGATGCGGAATGCCTCCCCCGCACCGTCGACCACCGCGCGGCGCGTCGCCACCAGCCCGCGGCGGAGGCGCGACGCGTCCGGGCCGGCCCCCGCGCCCAGGCCGAGCCTCGGCAGGAGCGCGACGACGCCGAGCGCGAGCGCCGCGATCGCGGCCGGGAACGCCGTCAGCCAGGGCGACAGCTCCGGCCCGAGGAGGCCGATGGCGAGCAGCGTCCCGAGGACGACCACGGCGACGAAGTTGACGCCGCTCTTGATCAAAAAGAAGGCGACCGAACGGCGCGCGATCCGGGCCCCGTCCATGCCACCGCGGTGGAGGATCCATGCCCCGAGCGCGAGGCCGCCGGCGCCGCTTGCCGGGATCAGTGATCCCATCGCGAGCTCGGCGCCCCCGATTTGCCAGCTTCGCCGCCGGCTCAGGCCGGTGCAGAAGATCGGCCCGAACATGAGCACGTAGGACGCGAACGACAGGGCCTCGAAGGCCGCGGCGAGGGCGAGCCACCCGGTGTCTGCGCCCTCGAGCCGTTCGCGAACGTCGCCGAGCCCGGGCGCGAAGACCACGACCGCGACGAGCACCGCGAGCGCCGCGATCGCCTGCGCAGCCCGGCGCCGAACCGAGCGGCCCTGGAACTCGCCCGGGAGCTCGTAGCCGGCGCTAGGCGCGGAGCTTGTAGCCACGCGTGAACAGACGCAGGTTGACCGCGAACAGCGCCGCGGCTGCCGCGGCCAGCGCTACGAGGGAGAGCGCCACGTCCGCCTCGGTGAAGCCGAGGAACCCGTAGCGGACGAGGTTGATCATGTAATAGACCGGGTTGAAGTGGGTGAGGGTCTGGAACGGCTCGGGCAACAGCGCGGCCGAGTAAAAGACGCCGCCGAGGAAGATCAGCGGCTGCAGGACGAACGTCTGGGCGAGCGCCACGTCGTCGAACTGCTCGGCTCGCACCCCGATGAGGACGCCGAGCTGGGAGAAGAAGAAGCCGACGAGAAAGAGCGCCGGGATCAGCACCAGCACGTGGTCGACCGGCAGGTCGACGAGCAGCGAGGCGGCGATGAAGGTGAGCGTGGCGACGGCGAGGCCGCGCATGAAGCCGCCGAGCGAGAACGCGAGCAGGAGCTCGAGCGGCGAGGCGGGGGAGGAGAGCTGGTCCTGGATCGCGCCCTGGAACTTCTGCTGGAGGATCGAGGAGGAGTTGTTGGAGAATGCGTTCATCGCCCAGGCCATCATGATCAGGCCTGGGATCACGAAGACCACGTAATCGATCCCGTGGAGCTCGTCGATGCGCGAGCCGAGCGCGGCGCCGAACACCGAGATGTAGAGGAACGTCTCGAGCAGCGGCGCGCCGATCGTCTGCTTCTTGATCTTCAGGAAGCGGTTCACCTCCCGGCGCCAGAGCGTCAGGAAGCGGATCTGCGCGGCGCTCACGACACCAGCTCCTGCACGCGCGAGCGCGAGAGCTCCTCGCGACCGACCAGCGCCAGGTAGGCGTCCTCCAGGTTCGCGACCGCGTAGCGCGCCGCGAGCTCGGTGCTCGAGCCCTGCGCGACGATCTCGCCCTCGTTGATGAAGGCGATCTTGTCGCAGAGCTGCTCCGCCTCCTCGAGGTAATGCGTCGTCAGCAGGATGGTTGTCCCCTCGTCGTTGATCCGCTGGACGTAGTGCCAGAGCTCGAGCCGCAGCTCGATGTCTACCCCGGCGGTCGGCTCGTCGAGGATCAGGAGCCGCGGCCGGTGCATGAGCGCCCGGGCGAGGATCAGCCGCCGCTTCATCCCGCCGGAGAGAGTTCGGGTGCGCTCCTTTGCCTTCTCGGTCAGCGAGAACGTCTCGAGCAGCTCACGCGCGCGCTCGCGCCGCTCGCGCTTCGGCATCCCGAAGTAGCCGGCGTGGTAGTCGAGCGTCTCCTCGGCGGTCAGGAACCAGTCGAGGTTGAGCTCCTGCGGCGCGAGCCCGACCGCCTGCCGAGCCTCGGCGTATTTGTCGATCGCGTCGTGACCGAAGACGCGGATCGCGCCGGAGGTCGGCTGCGCGAGCCCCGTCGCGCAGTGGATCAGGGTCGACTTGCCGGCCCCGTTCGGGCCGAGCAGGCCGAAGAACTCCCCGGGCTCGATCGCGAGTGAGACGCCGCGCAGCGCCTCGACCCCAGTCGGGTAGCGCTTCACGAGCTCGGCGACCTCGAGCGCTCGCTCGGGGTGCGATTCGTCCAGGTTCGTCAACAACGCAGGATCGGTCACTTCATTAAATGTAGGGACCGGTCCCGCAGCGGGTCACCAGCTAGCGTCCCGCGCGTGGAAGCGCTCGAGATCGAGACACCGTCCGGGCTCGCGAGGGCGCATCTGCGGATCGCCGAGGCGCCGCGGGGCGCGCTCGTCCTCGGCCACGGCGCCGGCGGCGGGGTGGAGGCGCCCGACATCGTCGCCGCCGCCGAGGCCGCGGTCGAGGAGCGGCTGAGCGTCGCACTCATCGAGCAGCCGTACCGCGCCGCCGGCAAGCGCGCCCCCGCCGCGGCGTCGCGTCTCGACGCCGCCTGGACGGCAGTCATCGAGACGCTGCTCGGGCGCGAGCTCCGCCACCTGCCGGTGGTAACCGGCGGGCGCTCGCTCGGCGCGCGGGTCGCCTGCCGCACCGCGACCGAGACCGGCGCCGTCGCCGTCCTCTGTCTCGCTTTCCCGCTCCAGCCGCCGCCCCGAAAGGGCAACGAGCCCGGGCCGAGCCGGATCGACGAGCTCGACGCGGTCGAAGTCCCGACGCTCGTCGTGCAGGGTGAGAGCGACCGGTTCGGGATCCCGCCCCCGGGACCAAGCCGGACCGTCGTCCGCGTCCCAGGGGATCACGGCCTGAAGGCGGACCTCGACGCCGTCCGCGCCGCGGTGCGGGGCTGGCTTCCCGTGGCGATCGAGGCCGCGCGTGAGCGCGAGAAGGTATGAGCGCGGAGCCCGCGGAGCGCTGAGGAGGTCAGGCCGCCACCGCGACCCGGGCGCGCGCCAGCCGCACCGCGCCTGAGAGCGCGTCGATGTCGTAGGCGCCGTAGTGGCGTCGACCGTTGATGAAGAAGGTGGGCGTCCCCGAGACGCCGCTGAGGTCGGCAGAGTCGACGTCCTCGGCTATCCGCGGCGCCCCGCACCGACGATGCATGTCCTCGTCGAAGCGCTCGAGGTCGAGCCCCAGCTCCTCCGCGTAGCGGCGAACATCGGCGAGGAGCAGCGCGTCCTGGTGCTCGAAGAGCATGTCGTGCATCTCCCAGAAGGCGCCCTGGTGCGCGGCCGCCTCGGCGGCCTCGGCGGCGCGCTGGGCATTCGGGTGGACGTCGTTCAGCGGCAGGTGGCGCCACACGTAGCGGATGTCGCCGAAGTCCCGCAGGAGCTCCCGCACCACGGGCTCGGCCCGGCCGCAGTAGGGACACTCGAAGTCGCCGTACTCCACGACGGTGACGGGGGCGTCGATCGGCCCACGAAGATGGTCGCGCTCGGGGTCCACCTCGACGGCGAGGTCGACGATCGTCTCAAACCTCCCCTGCAGGGCGCGCATTCGAAGCGGGCCGGGGAGCGCGGCGGTCGCGCGGAACAGCGCCCACGTAAGCAGCGAGGCGACCAGCGCGGCGCCCAGCACGCCCACCTTCGCCTCCTCGAGGTCCTGGCCGCTGAACGCCAGCGTCGCGATCAGGAGCGAGATCGTGAAGCCGATCCCGGCGATCGTCCCGCCGCCGGCTACCGCCGCCCAGCCGATCGGCGGGCGCACGCGGCCGCGGCTCATCCGCGTCGCGATCCAGCTCACGCCGAGGATCCCGGCCGGCTTGCCGAGCACGTATCCGATCAGGATCCCGAGCGTCACGGGCGAGCCGAGCGCGTCGGAGAGCAGGTCGCCATCGATTGCGATCCCGGCGTTCGCGAGCGCGAACAGCGGCACGATCACGTAGCTCGTCCACGGGTGAAACAGCTGCTGGAGGCGCTCGTTGGGGGAGATGGCCAGCCGGACGCCCTCGCGAGCACCGCGCGCGAGCTCCGGAGTCGGCTGCTCCCGGAACAGCCGGAAGAGGTCGCTCGCGCGCTCGAGGTCGCCACGCTCGGCCGGGTAGGCGTATGCGACGAGGCCCATGGCGAGGCCGATGACGACCGGCTCGACGCCGGACTCGAACAGCGCCACCCACGCCCCGAGGCCGAGCACCGCGTACACGGCGCCGATGTGGATCCGCGCCGCGCGCACGGCCAGCACCAGCGCGAAGAATCCGATCGCCACGGCCAGCGCCATCGCGTCGACGTCTGAGCTGTAAGCGAGCCCGATCACGATCAGGGCGACGAGGTCGTCGACGACCACGACGGTGAGCAGAAAGGCGCGCAGCCGCTCGGGGAAGCGCGGGCCGACGAGGGCGAGGACGCCGAGCGCGAAGGCCGTGTCCGTGGACATCGCCGCGCCCCAGCCATCGGCGGTCGGCTCGCCGGCGTTCAGGGCAAGGAAGACCGCGATCGGCACGAGCATGCCGCCTACCCCCGCGAGGACCGGCAGCGCGAGCCGTCGCCGCTCCCGCAGCTCGCCCATGTCGAATTCGCGACGCGCCTCGAGCCCGACGACGAGGAAGAAGAAGCTCATCAGCCCGGCGTTGATCCAGTGCCGGAGATCCTGGGCGATCGCCGAGTCGCCGACCCGGATCGAGAGCTCCGTATGCCAGACCGAGTCGTAGGAGCCCGAGTCGAGGTTCACCCACGCCAGCGCGGCCAGCGTCGCCGCCAGCAGGATCGAAGCGCTCGCAGTCTCCGTGCGAAGGAATGTCCGAAGCGGCGTCTGGAGGTTTCGCGCCCACGCGGTCTGGCGCGAGAACGGTCCGGAGGAGGTCTGGGTCTCGGTCATGAAGGCGCCGTGCGACCCCGCCAGTTTGGCGACCGCGGCGACGCGAGTCGTTTCGCGAGCGGCAAAATCCCGATCGATGGGCGCGAATCCCGACTCGGTGGCGGAGGAGAACATCGCCACGGTGCGCGGCGTCTACGAGTGCTGGGCGCGAGGCGACTTCTCCCAGGGCGACGTTTTCGACCGCGAGATCGAGTTCGATATGACCGAGTGGCCCGAGGGCTCGCGGACCCGTGGGCTCGAGGGAATGCGCCGGATGTGGCTCGGCGTCTTGAGCGCGTGGGAGGAGTTCCGTGCGGAGCCGCGCGAGTACCTCGCCGACGGCGAGCATGTCGTCGTCCTCACGCATGTCCGCGCTCGCGGCCAGGGGAGCGGGTTGGAGATCGAGGCGGACACCGCGACCATGTGGACGCTCGAGGACGGCAGGGTGATCCGGCTAGGTCTCTACTGGGACACGGCGAAGGCGCTCGAGGACGCCGGCCTCGCGCCGTAGCGGGCGACGGATCGGTCAGGTGGTCTGCGGGTCGTCCGGCTCGGCGCGCGGCTCGAGCTGGATCTCGCGCTCGGCGCGCGGCACGCCCTCCTCGAGCTCCTGGCTTCGCTCGCGCTCGGCGTTCAGCTCGTGGCCGAAGAGGACCGCCAGGTTTGTGATCCACATCCAGATCAAGAGCACGATGACGCCGCCGAGCGTGCCATAGGTCTTGTCGTAGGCGGAGAAGTTCGCGACGTAGAGGGCGAAGGCCGCCGAGGCGATGATCCAAACGACCAGCGCGACGATGCCGCCTGGAGTCACCCACTTGAAGCCACGGATCTTCACGTTCGGCGCCGCGTAGTAAAGGACGGAGAAGATCGTGATCACGAGCAGCGCGAGGATCGGCCACTTGGCGATCTGGTAGACGGTCACGGCCGCATCGGAAAGACCGATCGCGCCGCCTACCGCCTCCGCAAGCGGGCCGGAGACGGCCAGCGCGAGCACGGTGATCGCCGCCAGGATCACCGTCACCAGGGTGATCAGGAGCTGAAGCGGGCGCAGATGCCAGAACGGACGGCCCTCAGGCGTCTCGTAGATGATGTTCGAGGCACGCATGAACGCTCCGACGTAGCCCGAGGCCGACCAGATCGCAAGCACGAAGCCGACGATCGCCATGAAGCCGGAGGCAGCCGAGTTCGAGGTGATCGACTCGATCGGCCCGGAGAAGGTGTCTGCGGCCGAGGCGGGGCCGATCTGCGTGACGATGTCGTTGATTGCCTGGGTGGCGCCCTCGCGCGAGGCGACCAGCCCGAAGACGCCGACGAACGCGAGCAGCGCCGGGAAGATCGCGAGCAGGCCGTAGTAGGTGAGCGCCGCCGCCCAGTCGGTCATGTCGTCCTCGAGGAACTCCTTGACGGTGCGCTTCACGGTCGCGAAGGTGCCCGTGCCCCGATCGGCGCCGTCCGGCGCGTAATCGCGGCGGACCGGATCGGCGGGCGAGCCGTCGGCCCGGCTTGTCTCCGTTCTCTCCTGCGCTTCCACCTCAACCGCAGACTTACCGCTCGTTGGGCAGCTAAACCGCGCTTTCATCGCGCTGTCATCGAACATGGCTAGAAATGGGCCATCGACTCGAAGGGAGTGACCCAATGTTGAAGCTCATACGCACGCCGCTGATCGCAACGCTCGCCGTTGGCGCGCTGGCCGGAGGGGTCGCGCTCGCGCAGTCGACCCCGGGCTCGCCGGCTGGGCGTGCCGCCAAGCCCATCCATCTCGAGGAGGCGACGATGATCATCGAGGTCAACGCCACCGACGCGGACGCGGGGCTCCAGGTGTTCCTCGACGGCGAGGCGTGGAGGTCGATGACGATCACCGACCCGAACGGGAGGCGGATTCTCGACGTTGGGCCGCGAGGACGGCTCGGGCGGCTCGGCCTCACCGAGCTCTTCTCGGAAAGCGAGGAGCCGACCTTCACCGAACTGCCGCTGGCGAAGTTCAAGCGCAAGTTCCCTGAGGGCAGGTATCGCTTCGTCGGCAGGACCGCGGATGGGCGCAAGCTCGTGGGCAGCGCGAGGTTCAGCCACGACACGCCGCCTGGCCCAAAGATCACCTCACCGCCCGAGGGCGGCGTCGTGGCGCCCGACGCGGCGGTGGCCAGCTGGGACGCGGTCCCGGACTCGGGCGGCATCGAGATCGCCGGCTATCGCGCGATCGTCGAGCGCGAGAATCCGCTGCGCACGTTCCAGGTGGAGCTCCCGGCGAGCGCGCACAGCGTCACGATCCCGGCTGAGTACCTCGAGCCCGATACGAAGTACAAGCTCGAGGTGCAGGCGATCGAGCGGAGCGGCAACCAGACGATCTCCGAGCTTGAGTTCCGGACGGCGCCGTAGGCGCCGGACGAGCGGACACGCAGGCGCCCCGGCGGCTGAGCCACCGGGGGCGCTTTGCCCATGGGGATGAGAGGTGTGGTCAGCGCGAGATCGTGGCGGAGGTCGCGGCCTTGCAGAGGCCCGGCACCTTCGCGGCCTTGGCGTAGAACTTGCCGCTCTTGTAGCCGGAGTTGCCGATCGACCACATGGCCTTGGTCCCGCTGGGCTCGGAGGTGTCGGAACCGATCTTCACGTCGTTACGCGGGGCCTGAGTCGAGCCGAGCTGCTCGAACACCTTCACCGTGCGCTCGGACGCACAGTCGCGGTCCGGGCTCTTCACGTAGCCGTAGTAATCGCCGTTCTCACCCTTGATCGTGACCTTGGTGTCCGAGCCGGCGGCCCTGGGTCCATCGTGTCCCGCGCAGGAGCGCCCGGATAGGCACCCAACGGGTGGAACTTGACCGACCGTCTGAGCTACTCGTCCTGCGCGCGCCCGGGCACGAGTGCGTCGGCGATCGGCGCATCCGGCCGGTTCAGGACGCGGTTTCCGTAGACGAAGACGATCGTCCCCCCGATGTAGCCGCCGACCGCGAGCACCGTTTCGGCGCCGAGGCCGAGGATCAGCGCTGCGAGCCGGACCTCGTCATCGTTGTAGCCGGGCCGCTGGGCGAGCCAGGTGAGGGCGAAGAGCACGGTTGCGGTGAGCATGATCACGAGGTGGTACGTGGCGACGGTCCGGGCGGGCGTCCCCCGCGGCAGGTCGAGCCAGTCGAGCAGGCCGGTCAGGGCGGTGGGCGCGGCCAGCAGTAACCCGACCGAGATCGCGATCAGCGACCCCACCGCCATCTGCTCGGACTCGATGCCGATCCGGCCCGCCACCAGCATTGCCGCGCCCGCCGTGTAGGCCCCGATCGAGGCGTCCGTGAGCGGCGGGTGCGAAGGCTTGCCGGGCCAGCCTCTGAGCAGCGACAGCATCGTCCTCTCCTTGTCCTCGCGTGCCAGGACGATTGATTCTATTACGATGGAATCAACTATGCCGCGGCTCGACGCACTCGCGGACCCGTTTCGCCTGGCGGTAGCCCGATACCTGGACAGTCATCCCGATGCGACCGCCGCCGAGGTCGCCGCCGGCGTCGGTGTGCACCTGAACACGGCGCGCGCACATCTCGCGGCGCTCGTCGCCGCCGGCGCGGTGCGCCGGATCACCGCGGGCGGCGGGCGTCCGGGCCGACCGGCCGTTCGCTACCGGCTCGAGGCGGGATGGACGCCGCAAGGCGATGAGCTCCTCTCCCTTTCCTCGCTGCTTGCGTCCACGATCCTGAGGCTTGACGCGGACCCGGAGGAGCTGCGGGCGGTCGCGACGGAATGGGGCCGAGGCTGGTCGCTACAGGAGGGGGAGGACTCCGTTGAGGCGCGCCTGACGGACGCGCTCGGGAGGCTCGGCTTCAGCGCTCGCGTCATCGACGGGCGTCTCAGCCTCTCGGGCTGTCCGTGCCCGCTCGTCGCGCCCGAGCACCCGGCCCTCGTCTGCGCGCTCGCGGACGCCGTCGTCGAGGGCGTCCTCGAGGGCAGCCGTGTCAGCGCCGGCGGATCGGATCACGACCCGGTGCGGCGCAACTGCTCGACGCCACTGGCCCTTGGAAACCCAAACTAGGAGGAACGCAATGACCGAAGCAACAACGCCCGCGCGGCTGTACGCAGGGCTGGTCGGCGCCGTGCTGGTGATCGCCGGGATCATCGGCTTCTTCTACAGCGCCTCGTTCGGGAGCCCCGGCGACGTCGACGGCGTGTTCGGGATCCTCGACGTGAACGCGTGGCACAACCTCGTGCACATCGCGACCGGTGCCGTTGGGGTGCTCGCCTACACGGCCGGCTCGCGCGCCTCGCGGACCTACGCGCTCGTGATCGGCGTCGTCTACATCATCGTCGCGATCTGGGGGTTTGCGATCGGCGACGGCGACTCGATCCTCGGCTTCATCCCCGTCAACACCGAGGACAACGTCCTACACCTCGTCCTCGGCGTCCTCGGGATCGGCGCCGGCCTCGCAAGCCCCGAGCCGGTGACCACGGCGCCGGCGACCGCGCGATAGGTAGACCGAGTGCCGCGCGGCGATCCAGCGTCCCACCCGTGTTCCTCGTGAGGCTCGAGGCGCAGACGACGGTCGCCGCGCGGCGCTCGCACCTGTTCGCGTTCCTAGTCGATCTCGAGAACCATTGGCGACTGACCGGCGGCGGCGTTGAGGTGGTCGAGCTCCACGGCCCGCTCGGCGCCCGCACGGGCGGCGTCGTCCGCCTGCGCGGGCCGCTGGGGATCCGCAGGACGGTGGCGACGGAGGTCGTGGCCGCGGACCCGCCTCGATCGATGTGCGGCAGCGCTCGCCTCGGCAGGCACACGTCCGCGACCGTGAGATGGGACCTCCACGAGCTCGGCGGCGATCGCACGCGGATCTCCCTCGGTGCCGAGGTCGACCGTGCGGGTCCGCTCGACCGCCTGCTGCTTGCGATGGGCGGCGCACGATGGATGCGCCGGTTGCTCGCCGAGGCGCTGTCGCGTCTCGCCCTGCTCGCGCGCGCCGAACCGCCGACGGCGGATCGAGCTCACCGAGCCCCGCGCCGCCCTGCGGAGCACTACGGCAGTCGTCGCCGCACCGGCCGGCGCCGTGGCTGAGGGCGGCAAGAAGCGCGCGGTAGCGCGGTTCATCACGAACCGACTGGTCAACCCGGTCCTCCGGCCGCTGCTCGCGCACGGACTCTGGCCGCGCACTCAGGCGCTGCTCGAGACCCGGGGCCGCAAGAGCGGCGTGGCCCGGCGAACGCCCGTCGGAAACGGCCTGCGCGACGGCGAGTTCTGGATCGTCACCGAGCACGGCTATGCAGCCGACTACGTGAGGAACATCCAGGCCGACCCGCGCGTTCGCGTGAAGGTCGGCCGGACATGGCACGCCGGGACCGCGCACCTCCTGCCCGGCGATGATCCGCAGGAGCGGCTGCGTTGGCTGCGACGACCCGTCAACGACTCGATGCTGCGGCTCGTGGGCACGCAACAGATCACGATCCGCATCGATCTGGATGATCGGTGAGGAAGGCGCCGCGGTTCGGGCTGTCGGCTAGGCGCGGGTCGGGGCCATCTCCCGGTCCGGCGCGGCCAGCTCGAACCAGACATCGCTCGACGGGGCGGACACACCCCAGCGCGATGCCAGCGCTTCGACGATGTTCAGCCCGAGCCCTCGATCCTCGGCCGAGGTCGACGGCAAAAGCGAGATCGGCGCACTGCCTCCGTCGCTGACGGAGCCATGCACGTCGCCGGCCGCCGTGACGTCGATCCGGACGTCGATGGATCTGCCGCTGCCGTGCTGGACGCAGTTCGTGACGAGTTCCGTGATGACCGTCCGCAGGTCGGCCAGCACCGCGCTCGGAAGAACATCGCCCAGGCGGTCGATCAGGCGCCGCGCCTTCCGTGAAGCTTCGAGCTCGCTGTCCAGAGAAGCCTCGATGTCAGACGGACCGGCCAGCGACCACGGCTGTGCTCGTTGTTCCATCTGTCTCCTTTCGAAGGCGCGCGCGATACCCGTCTGTACGAGCTCGACACTCGTCCTCGTTGCGTTTCAGGGAGTGCCCGTCCTGCGAGCGATCCCCATATATAGGCACGTTACCCGCTCTGGCCGGCGTGAACGCGTCGATAACCGCGTAAGCTGGATCTCGGTTGGCCTCGTATCGAGTGGCCCTACCGTGCATCAAGAGCCCCCTTCTCAAGCGCCATCGGCGTCTGCTTGGAGGCCCCGGGCGCAGGGATTAGCTCCTCGACAGCGGGGTCTTCCTTCTGGGCGCAACGCGACGGACGACGCCAGGGTGCGGCTCCAAACGGCTAAGCTGTACTCAGCAGTAGCCGGCCTTCGAGACGCTCCGTTTCTCCCACTTGATCGCGCGGCCTAACCGGGAGAAGCGAGATCGAAGGTACCCGTGCACGAGGAACTCGAGGGGGAGAGGACCGCAGTCATGGGCGAGCAGGCAGGCGACGGCGACCCGCATCTCAGCAAGCTCGCCGAGGTGTCACGAACGATGGTGCGCCTCTATAAGGATCAGTTCGGGCGCGGCCCCGTCAAGGCCCGGTCGAACTGGGCGGGGACCGACATCCTCGTCTGTACGCTCGAGGAGAGCTTCACCCCGGCCGAGAAAAGCCTGCGCCAGATGGGAGAGCACCAACGCCTGCGCGACGTGCGGATGTTCTTTCAGTACGCGACGGTCCGCGACTTCGTCGACCCGGTCGAGCGCATCACCGGCCGCACCGTCCGCTCCTTCATCAGCGGCATCGACACCGAGGAGGACATCGCGATGGAGACATTCGTGTTCTATCCGCGAGGTTCAGAGGGACGGTCACGAGCCGATAAGGCCGACGTCCGCTGAGCCTCAACGGCCGGGATCCACTTCTTGCACCGGCACGCCCGCCGCGTTTAAAGCCGCGCAACGGACGGCGTGTTCAGGGTGCGCACCGTCGCGCCCAGCGGCCGCCCAGGACCGGTGACGAAGTTTCGCTTCAGGGCTGCGGGACTGACCGCGATTAGGCCGTGCTCGCGTGCTCCTCGGCCCAGCGTTCGACGTCGGCCCGATCCCACACTGGCCGCGCTTGAAGCCACGCCACGGGCGTGGGGAAGTCGCTGCGCTGGACGCACTTGAGTGCCTCCGACTGCGGCACACCGAGTGCTCGGCCAAGCTCGCCGCGCCGGACGATGTCAGCCTCATCGAGGCGCGGCGGCAACTCCATTAGTCGTGCGATGTTGTGCTCCATGCCCTCTACCTCCTATGTCGGGATCGGCAGTCCGGGGCAACGGCGATCCGGATACGTCAGATCTGAGCGCTGGACATCTGGCTAGCGCTCTCCTGTTTTCTGGCTCGGCAGCGGCTGCTCTTCACGGTCCATCAGATTGCTCCGGATATATGCGCGGTTTCGGGCGAGCACCGCCGAAATCTCCGTCTTCCTGATCCCGTGGAGGTAGCCGATCGTCCAGTCGAGTTGCTGTAGAGCATCTTCGGCCGCCTTGCGGTACCGATCCGCCTCCTTCTCCTTCGGATGGTCCGCGTACCGAACGTTGTCGTCGTCCGCCATCGATACCTCCTCGTCCTGGGCCGCTGCGTCGTGTTCGACGCCTCTGCTTGAGCCGACAACCTCTGCGTACTGCTTACCCGATCCGATACGCCACCACTCCCGAGCCCCGGTTCCTCCGTTCGCGTGGCTCACGGGCATCCCGGTCCCGCCCGGTCTCGACCTCGGCTCACTGGCTCAGGGCGACACGGCCCGCGATCGCTACCAGCTCGGCCGAGCTTGCTTGAAATGAGCGATCAACGAGGCTGCTCGCAGGGGTCTGGGGTTGGGCCGAGGACGGCTGTGGCTCATCCGGGTGCGGCCGCCACACGACCGAGAACCCGTCGTCGTCCCTCGGCTGCCCGCGCGGCGAATGGCGCGACGTGCCGCAGATCGACCCGCGCGTTAGGTAGCGCGCTCTTCGGCAGCACCGATGCCACCGGTCCGCTCACCCATTGGGCAGCGTAACCACATCGAGATCGGCCAGCCCGCGATCGCGAAACCGGCCGTGAACGGAGCGATCGATCGGTACCGGAGGCACCGGGGGCGGGGCAGCATCGGCGTCGATGAGCGCCTCGAGCGAAGTGGCACGACCGCGAAGCGTGAATCGGTCGAGGACGAACGGAAGACCGTCGGCGTCGAGCAGCGAGGGTTGGTTCATGAGCTGGAAGTGAAGGTGCGGCCCGCTCGAGTTCCCCGAGTTGCCGAGCTTGCCGAGCACCTGCCCCTCCCGCACCCGGTCGCCGCGATGGACGCGGACGCTGCCCGGAACGAGGTGCGCGTAGCCGGCGAACACCCCCTTGCCGAGCTTGAGGATGACGTGGTTGCCGTCCGCGGCCTCGACCGACGGCGGTCCCGGGTTGTTGGGGACTTGGTCGGGGAAGCGATCGACGGCTTCGACCACCTTGCCGGCGCTGACCGCCAGCACCGGCTGGCCGTAGTTGAAGTAGCTCTGGTTCTGGTTGGGATCGCCGACGTGGGTCCGCCCGGCGTCGTCGAGCCGCGCCGACCAATCGACCGCGAAGCGCTGGCCGTTGCGAAGCGCGCCGTTGACGGGCTGGAGCGCTCGCCGGTGGGCGCCGATGATCGCGACCCACCGCCCGCCACGAAGCGGGGGGCCGATCTCCCTTGCCGGCTTCGAGGCGACCGTCGCCTTCCCGCCGGTGTCGGTGATGCTCGGTCCGACCGGGTAGCCGGGGCCGACGTCGATGGCAAGCCGATGCTCGATCCGCCGCGGGACCTGGCGTCGATGGGCGAAGCTCAGGTCGACCCAGACGATCCCGACCGTTGCGGGCGGGAGCTCAGTGGTGGGCTGGTCGGGGGTACCAAGCAGGCTCATCGCCCCTTCGAGGCCTCCCCCCGACAGGGTGGTGACCCGGTGGCCGCCGGCGCGAAGCACCTCGAGCGAGGTGACGCTCGTGGGCACGCTAACCGCGTTGGTGAGCCTGAGTTCGTACTCGAGGTGGAACCGGCCGTCGTCGGCGTGATACCAGCGCGGCGGTGAGAGCACCCGCTGGAGGACCGGCGTCAGGGTGTCGTGCGTGGCTCGAGTCTGTGGTGAGGGTTCGGCGGCCCGCGACCACGCGACCGTGGGGAGGCCGATCGCGATCGCCAGCAGCACGGCGAGCGCGATCAATCGGCGGGCTTCGGGGGGAGAGATTGATCCCGGGTGGTTCATGCGTCGTAGGGCTTTATCGCAGAAGCGCGCCTCTTCCGCTTCGCGTGAAGCGGGGGTGCGCATCAGGACTGCCGGGCCCTCTGCGGCAATCGTCACGCCATCGTGAAGGCCGACCGCGGCGACAGGGTCCGTCACTGCGGCAAATAACACAACTTGGTTTTGCAGGCCTTTTGCCCATGCTGGAGGAGGGACTCAAAGCCCAGATACGCGGATATGATCGGCCCCGCCTAGCCCCCCGCGAGCCGGACCCGATGCGGCCGCACCCGGCCGTTCGCGGCGCACCCGGTTATCCGGTCAGAACAGGAGCTAGCCGTCGAAACGTCGCGGGAGCCGGCGTTTCTCCGTTGGTCAGCTCGGTCAGCGACGACTCGCGCTGGGGAGCGAGAGCCGCGGAGTTGGGTGAACGTAAGGCGGCGGAAACGGAAGCGGCGCTCGAAGGAGCCCTAGATCGGTCGGCTCGACCGCGACGATCAAGCGATGACCGTGCAGTGGCGAAGAATCAGGTGGCGATCTGCTGCTAGACAGCGATACTGCACCCGATGGTGGAAGCGGACCTCGAGCTCGTCAGCAAGACGTATGACCGCGTGACATCTTCAGGCGGCCGATCGAGATGGTCGCCAGCGGCTGAGCGACAACTGACGCCGCATTCGCCGCGGCGCCGCGCATGAGCTGCCCACCGCCCTTGCCGTGATCGTCCGCCTCCTGGTCCTCTGGGGTGTGATCGCCACTGCGGTCGCCCTGGCGCTGCTCGTCCACCGCAGGAGGAGCGGGGATGACGAACCCCCTGATTACAGGGTGGTCCTGGGCTTCGTCGGCCCGGCATACGGCCTGCTTCTAGGCCTGCTTGTGGTGTTCGCGGTCGGCCACTATTCCGATGCCCGCCACCGGGCGGAGGACGAGGCGACGTCGCTCGTCGCGCTGTATGACGCACTGTCGGTTTACTCGCCCGACACCAGGGAGTCCGCTCGACACGATCTCATCTGTTACATGCGCTCGATCGTCGCTGACGACTGGCCGTCGATGCACCGCGGGAACACGACCGAGGCACCGCGCACGCTGGCATTCGGCGATCGGGTTCGCTCGGATATACGCAGATTGCCCCTCGCCAGCGCGCGGGAAAGCTCTGCCTACGGGCGCTCCGTCAGCCTCATGACCGACGCGAGTGAGGCGCGACAGCAGCTCTTGTTCTTCACCGAGCCGGAGATCCCCACTCCGCTCTGGGTGGTGATTTACGTCGGCGTCTTCCTTCTCGTCTTCCTGATCGCGATCCATTACCACGATCAGCGCGGTGGTCGCCTCACCGCTTTGGTAAGCGTGACCGTGCTGATCACGGTGGTGGTGACGGTGCTCGGCATGCTCGACCGTCCGTTTGAAGCTGGCGCGCGGGTTGAACCCGACGAGCTGCACCAGGCGATCGCGCTCTTGTCGGTGGACACTAAGCCGGCGATCCTAAGACCGTGCTCTGCAGTGCCTTGAGCGGTAGCTCGAGCCGACCAGCTAGCCCCGGACGGGGCCGGAGGGAGCTTCGGGATCAGGTGCGACGGGGAGAAACCGGCAGTTTCCAGGCGAAAGACTGATGCCGGAGGAGGGACTCGAACCCCCGACACGCGGATTATGATTCCGCTGCTCTAACCAGCTGAGCTACTCCGGCGGGGCGGACAATCGTAGCGGCGGTTGACCGGGTTTCGGGCGGTGTTTTGGGGGTCTCGCGCGGGGGAACGCCACCGGCATCGATCCCGAATGAGGAGGAGCTCAATGAGCGAGCAGGATCCGCGATCGGTCGGGGAGATTCCGCCTGACCGGCAGACGGAGGACAAGCCGCAGGGCGTCGACCCCGACACTGCCGAGAACACGAATCCGGAACGCCAGGGGCCCGGACCGACCGATGCGCCGCCCCCTGAGGAGGAGTCCGCGGACGGTCCCTCCGGGCCGCCGCCGGAGTCGATCCCCGGCAGCTCCGGCGAGGCTCCGAACCCGCAGCAGAACTAGCGGCGGCCTCGCTTCGGCAAAGTTGCCGCCTTGACGGGCGTCTGGCAGTGGATCCTTTACCTGCACCTGCTGGCGATGGCGTTCTTCGTCGGCGGGCAGCTGATGCTCGCGCTGGGCGTGGCCCCTGTCGAGCGCGCGAATCCCGATCCGGCGAGGATGCGAGGGATCGCGCGGCGGTTCGGCTACGGGTCGCTCGTTGCGCTCGGCGTCCTGCTCGCTACCGGCATCGCGATGGCCTCCCACCTCGACCTCTGGGACTCCTCGACGCTGCAGCTCAAGCTCGGGCTGGTCGCACTGGTCCTCGTGCTCACGGCGCTTCACCTGAAGCTCCCGCGCGCGCACGTCCTCCAGGCGGCGATCTTCCTCGCGACGCTCGCGATCGTCTGGCTCGGACTCGATCTGGCGACGTGACGACGTCATGAGCCGCTGAGGCGCGCGGCCGCTCGGTAGGTTGCCTCGCATGAGCGAGCTGGACCGGGCCGCCGCCGCCGTCATCCGCGACTGTATGGGCGTCCGCGAGGGCGAGGAGGTCCTGGTCGTCTGCAACCCGGCGACGATCGGCCTCGCCGAGCGGTTTCGCGCCGAGGCCGGCCGTGCCGGCGCCGACGGCGCCCTGGCGCTGATCGCCGAGCGCGCGTCGCACGGGGCTGAGCCGCCGCGCTCGGTCGCAGCCGCGATGGCGGCGGCCGACGTCGTCCTCTGCCCGACGATTCAGTCGCTCTCTCACACCGTCGCGCGCAAGGCGGCGACGGACGCCGGCGTCCGTGTCGCGACGCTCCCCGAGGCGACGGAGGAGATGCTCGCTCGGGTGATGAGCGCGGACATGGAGGGCCTTCGCCTCAGAGGAGCGGCGATCGCCGAGCGCCTCACCGCCGGCACGGAGGCGCGCATCACGAGCGCAACCGGGTCGAACCTCACGCTCGGGCTCGGCGAGCGCGCTGGGATCGCCGACTACGGCGACCTGACGGCTCCCGGCGCGTTCGGAAACCTCCCCTGCGGCGAGGGCTTCATCGCGCCGATCGAGGGCACGGCGGAGGGCAAGCTCGTCGTCGACGGGACGATCGCCACGATCGGCCGGGTCTCCGAGGCAATCGAGCTGACGGTGCGCGCCGGCCACCTCGTCGACGCAAGCGGCGCGGAGGGAGAGCGCCTGCTCGAGCTACTGCGGCCGCACGGCGAGGACGCCACGAATGTCGCCGAGCTCGGGATCGGGACCAACGAGAAGGCCGAGCTGACCGGGAACCTGCTCGAGGACGAGAAGATCCTCGGCACCTGCCACCTCGCGTTCGGGGCCTCGGCGGCGATCGGCGGCACGGTTCAGGTGCCGGTGCACATCGACTGCGTCGTCCTTGAGCCCGACATCGCGATCGACGGCGAGCCGCTCGTCCGCCGCGGCGAGCTCCTCGTCTGAGCGCGGCCGTCGGTGGCGCTCGCCGTCCCCAACTTCTCGGAGGGCCGCGACCGCGAGGCGATCGACGCGATCGCGGCCGCCTTCGCCTCCGCCGAGATCCTCGACCGGCACTCCGACGCCGCGCACAACCGCACCGTCCTCACGCTCGCGGCCTCGGAGGAGGCGATCGTCGAGGCGCTGATCGCCGGAGCGCGAGCCTGCGTCGAGCGGATCGACATGCGAGCGCACGAGGGCGCGCATCCATGCATCGGGGCGCTTGACGTCTGCCCGCTCGTGTGGGTCGAGCAGGAGGAGCGCGGACCGGCCGGCGCCATGGCCCGCCGCGTCGCGACCGGCATCGCGGCGCTCGACGTCCCCGTGTTCCTCTACGGCGAACTCGCCTCCGAGCCCGCGCGCCGCGAGCGCGCCTACTTTCGCCGCGGTGGCCTCGCTGCGCTTGGCGAGCGGATGCACTCCGGCGAGCTCGTGCCGGACGTCGGACCGGCGGCGCCCCACCCGACCGCGGGCGCGACGCTCGTCACCGCGCGAGCGCCGCTGGCGGCGTTCAACGTCGAGCTCGACACCGCCGACCTTGAGGTCGCCAGGGCGATCGCCGCAGAGCTCCGCGAGTCGGGCGGCGGCCTTCCGGGCGTGCGCGCCGTCGGCGTCTCGCTCGGCGATCGCGCGCAGGTCTCGACGAACGTCCACGACCCCGGTGCCGTGCCGCTGGCGGCGGTCGTCGAGGCGGTCCGCGACTTTGCCGCCGGCCACGGAGCCTCGCCCGTTGCCTGCGAGATCGTCGGTCTCGTCCCGGAGGCGGCGCTCGCCGGCCTGCCCGCGGACGTGCCGGTCCGCGGCCTCGCCGTCGAGCGGCACATGCTCGAACGGCGCCTCGCGGCCGCGGGTCGTTAGCCTCCGCTGCCATGCCGCAGTCGAGGAAGCGACGCCGCCGCAAGCACCGAGGCACGCAGGGCGGGAGCATCGATCGCCGTCCGGCGCGGGGACGGCCACGCAGCCGCGACGAGGCGCGGGCCCGCGCTCGCTCGCGCCAGAAGGTCGACCGCCGCGACCTCGCGCCGACCTGGAGCAGGGCGTTCTGGCGCGGCCTGATCGGCGCCGGGATCTTCCTCTTGCTGATGGTGACGCTGCTCCGGCAGCCGTTCGGCGGCGCCGTCGCGCTTTCGGGCTTGATGGTCGTCATGTACGTGCCGCTCGGCTACTACGTCGACCGCTTCTTCTGGCAGCGCCGCATGCGCCAGCTTCAGGCAAAGCGCGCCGAGGAGCGGGCGGCGCGCCACGTCGGCCGCTAGGCCGGCGGGGGTACGCTCGGGTCATGGACGTCCGCTCCTTCACCGTCGGCCCGGTGGCCGAGAACTGCTACGTGTTTCGCCGCGACGGCTCGGACCGCGCGCTCGTCGTCGATCCCGGTGAGGAGCCCGATCGGATCCTCGGCGCGATCGAGCAGCTCGGGGTGAAGGTCGACGCCATCCTGCTCACGCACACCCACTTCGACCATGTGGGCGCCGTGGCGCCCGTGGCGAGGGCGACCGGGGCGGCGGTCTACTGCCCCGAGATCGAGGTGGCGGTCCTCGGCGACATCATGAGCTTCGTCCCGTGGCCGGGCTTCGGCCCCTACGAGAGCTACGACGCCGACGAGACGGTCGCCGGCGGCGAGAGGCTCGAGCTCGCGGGAATGGAGATCGACGTGATCTTCACGCCGGGCCACAGCCCCGGCCATGTGACCTATTCGATCGCCGACGAGGCGGCGCTTTTTGCGGGCGACGTTCTATTCAGGGGGTCGGTTGGGCGAACCGACCTGCCCGGCGGCGATACGCCGACTTTGATGGAGAGCATCCGCGGTCTGGTGGACCGGTTCCCGGAGGAGACGAGCGTCTACCCGGGTCACATGGGGATCACGACGCTCGGGGCCGAGCGCGCGACCAACCCCTTCTTGGCTGAGCTCGCCCGCTAGGTATCGCTAGGTTCCGGGCGTGAGCGCGCGCTTTCAGGCCCCACGGGGCACCTTCGACGTCCTACCGGCCGAGGCGCGTCGCCGCACGCACATCCTCACCCTCGCCGCCGAGCTCCTCGAGCGGGCAGGCTATGGGCGACTGGAGACGCCGACGTTCGAGGAGACCGAGCTCTTCGCCCGCGGGGTCGGCGGCTCGACCGACATCGTCCGCAAGGAGATGTTCACCTTCGAAGATCAGGGCGGCCGCAGCCTCACCCTGCGCCCCGAGGCCACGGCCGCGATCTGCCGCGCCTATCTGAGCGAGGGGATGCAGAAGCTCGCGCAGCCGGTGAAGCTCTGGTGGGCGGGCCCGATCTTTCGCCACGAGCGCCCCCAGGCGGGGCGCTTTCGCCAGTTCACGCAGATCGATGCGGAGGCGATCGGCTCCGACTCGCCGCTCGTCGACGCGGAACTGATCATCCTCCTCGACGAGCTCCTGCGGGGGCTCGAGGCCCCCGGGCTCGCCCTACGGATCGGCAGCCTCGGCTCGCTCGAGGCGCGAGCCGCGTACCGGGAGGAGCTGCGCTCCTACCTGCACGCCCGCGAACGCGACCTGAGCGCGGACGTGCGCGAGCGGATCGACGAGAACCCGCTGCGCGCCTTCGACTCCAAGGACGAGGGCACGGCGGCGGTGATGGCCGAGGCGCCGACGATGCTCGAGCGGCTCGCGGGGGAGGACGCCGAGCACTTCGCGGGGGTCCGCGACCTGCTCGATCGCGCCGGCATCGCGTACGAGGTCGACGCCGGGCTCGTGCGCGGGCTCGACTACTACACCCGCACTGTGTTCGAATTCCACTGCGATGGGCTCGGCGCGCAGTCCCAGGTCGCCGGAGGAGGTCGCTACGACGGGCTGATCGAGCTCCTCGGCGGCCCCCCGACCCCCGCGTGCGGCTGGGCGCTGGGCGTCGAGCGGGTGCTGCTCGCGACGGAGGACGAGGATCCCGCACCCGTAGCGGACGTGTTCGTCGTCGCCGACGACGACGAGCGCGAGCGGGCGTTCGCGCTCGTTCGCGAGCTTCGCCGCGCGGGCCTTCGCGCCGACCTCGACCTCGCCGATCGCTCTGTCAAGGGCCAGATGAAGCAGGCCGACCGCCTCGGGGCGCGCCGTGCCGTGATCCTCGACTCCGACGGCGTCCACCTCCGCGACATGGAGAGCGGCGAGCAGGCCGACGTCGACCTGGGGCGCGTGGTGGCGGCGCTGACGCGATGAGCGACTTCCCGGCGCTGCGCGCGAACGAGTACCGCGATGCCTGGTGCGGGCAGGTGCTGGGCGACCGGGTCGGGAACTCGGTTCGCGTTGCCGGCTGGATCCATCGCCGCCGCGACCACGGTGGGCTCGTGTTCATCGACCTGCGGGATCGCACCGGGATCGTCCAGCTCGTCTTCCACCCGGAGGACTCGGGGGAGACGTTCGAGCTCGCGCACCGGCTGCGCTCCGAGGACGTGCTCAGCCTCGCTGGGGAGGTCGTGAAGCGCGCCCCGGAGACGGTGAACGCGGCACTCCCGACGGGCGAGTACGAGGTCAGAGTCGCGGAGGCGACGCTGCTCGCCGACGCCGAGACGCCGCCGTTTGAGATCGAGGGCTTCTCCGGCGAGGTGGGGGAGGAGATGCGGCTTCGCTACCGCTACCTCGACCTGCGCCGCGAGCGGATGGCGCGCGCGCTCACCACGCGACACGCGGTCGCGGCCGCGATTCGCGAGTTCCTCGGCGGCGAGGGGTTCCTCGACGTCGAGACGCCGATGCTCTCGCGCTCGACGCCGGAGGGCGCCCGCGACTTCCTCGTGCCCTCGCGGCGCGAGGCCGGCTCCTTTTACGCGCTCCCGCAGTCGCCCCAGCTCTTCAAGCAGCTCCTGATGATCGCCGGGCTCGAGCGCTACTTCCAGATCGTGCGCTGCTTCCGGGACGAGGACCAACGCGCCGACCGCCAGCCCGACTTCACCCAGCTCGACATCGAGATGGCGTTCGTCGGCGTCGAGGACGTCCTCGACCTCAACGAGCGCATGCTGGCCGCCGTCTTTCAGGTGGTCGGCGGGCCGCGGCTCGAGCCGCCCCTTCGCCGCATCCCCTACGACGAGGCGATCGCCCGCTATGGCACCGACCGGCCCGACCTTCGCTTCGGTCTCGAGCTGGTCGAGCTCACGGACGTCCTGCGCGAGACCGAGTTCAAGGTGTTCCGCGGCGCGATCGAGTCCGGCGGCGTCGTCAAGGGCCTGAACGCCGGCGCGCGCGAGGTGCCGCGCTCGGTCCTCGACGGGCTCATCGATCGCGCGCAAGAACTGGGCGCGAAGGGGCTCGTGTGGGCGTTTCGCGAGGGTGAGGGGTGGCGGTCGCCGACTGCGAAGTTCCTCTCAGCCGAGGAGCTCGCGGCGCTGAATGGCGCGCTCGCGGCCGAGGAGGGCGACCTCTTGCTCGTCGTCGCGGATCAGGCCGGGGTCGCGAACTCCGTTCTCGCCCAGCTTCGCCTCGACCTCGCCGAGCGCTTCGAGCTCATCGGCTCCGACGCGGAGGAGTTCTGCTGGATCGTCGACTGGCCGATGTTCGAGTGGAACTCCGAGGAGGACCGCTGGGACCCGCTCCACCACCCGTTCACCGCGCCCGCGGCGCCCCACGAGTTCCAGCCCGAGCGCGCGGGGGAGGCGCGGGCGCTCGCCTACGACATTGTCTGGAACGGGCAGGAGCTCGGCGGCGGCTCGATCCGTATCTCCGACCCGCAGGTGCAGCGCCGCGTGTTCGAGGCGATCGGGATCAACCCGGAGGAGGCGGAGAGCCGGTTCGGCTTCCTGCTCGAGGCGCTTCGTTACGGCGCTCCCCCGCACGGCGGCATCGCGTACGGCCTCGACCGGATCGTCCAGCGCCTCCTACACGCCGACTCGATTCGCGACGTGATCGCTTTCCCGAAGGCCGCCTCCGGCGCCGACCCGCTCACCGGCGCCCCGGCGCCGGTCGACGAGCCGCAGCTCCGCGAGCTCGGCCTGCAGCTGCGCGCCCCGCGGCCCGGCCGCTGACCGTTCAGGCGGCCTTGCGGCCCTCGTTGCTGGCCGTGATCCGTTCGTAGTTGAGGCGCATGATCGCGATCACGTCGTCCACGTCCTCGGCCGTCGCGATTCGGCGGGCGCCGATGCCGGACTTGCCGGGGAAGACGGGGTGATCAACGACCCGCCCCTCGTCGCGCAGCCGCAGGCCGACCTCCTTCGGGAACCCGAAGTGAGCGGCGTGGTCGCCGTGCAGGTGGCCGATCTCACGCGGGCCGACCTTGAACGCGAACTCGCCGCGCCTGCCGGGCCCGGCGGTCACGCCCGGCCACGATGTCACCACCTCGGTGATCCGCTCGCTCGCCGTCTGCGTCCTGGTCATCTGATGCCTCCTCGAGAATCGATGCGTTCCAAGCTACAAGTTCAAGTGAGCTCGAAGTCAAGGGCGAGATGTGGTTGTCTGCTGCGCAGATGTCGGAGCTGATCACCATCAGCGAGGTGGCCAGGCGAAGCGGCGTCGCCGCATCAGCACTTCGCTTCTACGAGGACCGCGGCCTGATCAGCTCCGAGCGGGCCGGCTCGGGGCACCGCCGGTACCGCAGGCCGGTGCTGCGCCGCGTCGCGTTCATCGTCTTCGCGCAGCGGGTGGGGCTGACGCTCGAGGAGATCAAGGCCGAGCTCGACAAGCTGCCGCCGGACCGGGTGCCCAGGCGGCGTGACTGGGAACAGCTCTCGAGCGGCTGGAGGACGCGGATCGACGAGCGCATCGCCGAGCTCGAGCGGCTGAAGCTCGGCCTGACGGAGTGCATCGGCTGCGGCTGCCTCTCGCTCGAGCGCTGCAAGCTCGCCAATCCCGGCGACCGCGCAGCGGGGCTGGGTCCGGGGCCGCGCTACTGGATCGGCGACAAGCCGGCGCGCTGACGAGACCATAGATCGCTCAAGTCGAGCAGTCGAGCAGCCGGAAAGCGGGGCATTGGTACCTTTCTAGGAGGCTCGAGCTTGTACGCCAGCCGCTCACATTGTGAGCCAACACAATTGCCTTGGGAGCCACCGTTCGGTAGCGCCCTGCGGGTAGCGCCGGCAGGCACCCACCTGTTCATTCAGGTTCACAGGCAGAGCGGTAACGGCAAGCTGGGGCCGTTCTTCTCGGCGGGCGACCGGGCCCGCAGGTCATGGACACGAACGCGATCGAGCACTACCTGAGCGACGGCTCGCGGCGCGGGGCGCCGCTCGCGAACGGGAACGACGGCGCCGCCGGCGGGGCACCGTGCGGCGACCTCGTGCGCGTCTCGCTGGCCGCCGACGCCGGGCGTATCGCGGCCGTCAGCTTCGACGCCGAGGGATGCGCGACCGCGCGGGCCGCGGCGGCTGCCGCCGCCGAGCTCCTCGACGGTGCCGCGATCCTGGACGCCGCCCTAATCGGCCCGGAGCGGATCGCCGAGGAGCTCGGCGGCGTCGGCTCCGAGGGTCGCCATGCGGTCGAGCTCGCCGCCGACGCGCTCGGGCGCGCGCTCTCGGTTCTGGCGGGATCCGGCGAGCGCATCGCCGGAGCCCCGTCATCGCGCGAGCGGGTCCTGGTCGCGATGAGCGGCGGCGTCGACTCGGCGGTCGCGGCGCTGCTGGAGCGCCGGCGCGGCGCCGAGGTGATCGGCGTGACGCTCAAGCTCTGGTCGGATCGCCGCACGGATGCGGCGAAGAGCTGCTGCTCGCCGCTCGCCGTGCTCGGCGCCCGCGATCTTGCGCACTCGCTCGGCATCCCGCACCTCACCCTCGACCTCGAGCAGGCGTTCCGCGCCCAGGTCGTCGCCGGCTTCGTCGACGGGTACCGGGCTGGGCGGACGCCGAACCCCTGCGTGATCTGCAATGGCGAGGTGCGAATCGACGCGATGCTGGCGCTCGGCGAGCGCCTCGGCACGAGCGCGCTCGTCACCGGCCACTACGCGCGGCTCGCCGACGACGGCGAGGGCGCGCTGCTCGCGGCGGCCGCTGACGCCGCCAAGGACCAGACCTACATGCTCTCCGGGCTCGCGTCCGAGTCCCTCGCGCGGCTGCGCTTCCCGCTCGCCGAGCTGACGAAGGCGGAGGTGCGCGCGATCGCCGCCGAGGCCGGGCTGTCCGTCGCGACGAAGCGCGAGAGCCAGGATCTCTGCTTCCTCGCGGGCGAGGGCAAGCGGTCCTTTCTCGAGCGTCACGGCCACCTTGGCGACCGGCGCGGCGCGATCGTGGACCGCCGCGGCCGGCGCCTCGGCGAGCACTCCGGCCACCACCAGTTCACGGTCGGCCAGCGCCGCGGCCTCGGCGTCGCCGCGGCGGAGCCGCTCTACGTGCTCGGGACGGACGCGGCCTCGAACGAGGTCGTGGTCGGGAGCCGCGAGGAGCTCGCACGCCGTCGGGTGCGCGTGCGCGCCGCGACGCTTCACCGGCCCGGCGGACGGGTCGACCGGGTGCGGCTTCGCTACCACGCGGCGCCTCTGCGCTGTGAGGTCGAGGGCGTTCCGGCGGGCGATCACGATGAGCTCGAACTCGAGCTTGCCGAGCCCGCCTACGGCGTCGCCCCGGGTCAGACGGCGTGCCTGCTCGACGGCGAGCTCGTGGTCGGCCGGGCGACGATCGCCTGACGGCCGAGCCGGGTATCACAACCCTCGAAAGCGACGCGAGGAGGTGCACGCCCCATGGCGACCACCAAGCAGCGACAGGCGGCGAAGAGCAACGTGAAGAAGGCGCAGGGGGCCGCGCGGAGCAAGCGGACGATCGCGAACCTGCCGAAGCGGACGCGCTCCGAGCTCGGAAAGCAGGCGGCGCGCGGTCGCAGGCGCGGCGGGAGCGCCGGCCACCGGCTCGAGGACAGAAACCGCCAGCAGCTCTACGAGATCGCTCAGCGCGAGGAGATCCCCGGACGCTCGAAGATGGGCAAGTGGGACCTCATCGAGGCGATCCGCAAGCATCGCTGAGCGCGCGCCGCGCTCAGGCGGGGACGCTGGCCAGGTGCCGGTGGGCGAACTGGACGACGGCGGCGCCCTCGCCGACCGCGGTTGCGCAGCGCTTGGTCGAGCCGGCGCGAACGTCGCCGGCGGCGTAGATGCCGGGGACGCTGGTCTCGAGTAAGTCGCCGGCCCCGGCCGGCGCGCCGGTGAGGATGAACCCGCGGTCGTCGCGCGCGACGGCGTCGCCGATCCATCCCGTGCACGGCTCGGCTCCCAGGAAGCAGAACAGGTAGCCGAGGGCGAGCGAGGAGCCGTCGTCCAGGGTGACGCCCTCGAGCTCTCCGTCCGAGCCGCGGAGCTCGGCGATCTCGCTGCGGTCGCGGACGGCGACCGCGTAGCGGTCGAGCTCGGCGATCAGGTAGTCCGACATCGTCTCGCGCAGGTCGGCGCGCCGGTGAAGCAGGGTTACCAGCGCGCCCCCGCGCGCGAGCCAGACGGCCGCCTGGCCGGCTGAGTTGCCGCCGCCGACGACGCCGACGCGCGAGCCGCCGCAGAGCCTCGCCTCGGGCGGGCCGGCGGCGTAGAAGACGGTTAGCCCCTCGTATCGGTCGAGGGCGGCGACCGGCAACCGACGGTAATCCGCCCCGGTCGCGAGCAGGACCGCACGCGCGATGATGTCGCGCCCCTCCTCGAGCTCGATCCGGTGCATCCCGTTGCCGGGCTCGATCGCCAGCGCGCGATATGGAGCCGCGGTGCGGGCGCCGAACTTGCGCGCCTGGGCGATCGCGCGGCTCGTCAGCTCGCTGCCGCTGATCCCACCCGGGAAGCCGAGGTAGTTCTCGATCCGCCGCGAGGTCCCCGCCTGCCCGCCGAGCACGGTGCTGTCGACGACCAGCGTGTCGAGGCCCTCCGAGGCCCCGTAGACGGCGGCTCCGAGGCCGGCCGGACCGCCGCCGATCACCACCAGGTCGACCTCCTCGCGCGGCCCCAGCTCGAGGCCGATCCCGAGCGTGCGCCACAGCTGCCCATCCGTCGGATTGCGCAGCTCGGGCCCGCCGGGCAGACGCACGAGCGGTAGCTCGCCCGGCTCGAGGTCGGCGATCAGCGCGGCGGCATCGGAGTCGTGCACGGTGTCGCGCCACACATGCGGCAGGCGCGCGCGGCGCGCGTAGTCGACGAGGTGGCGGGTCTGCGGCGAGGAGCGCGGGCCGATCACCTCGAAGCCGACGCCCTCGCGTTGCTGAAGCGCCTCACGACGGCTGATAAACGCGTTCAGGAGGACGTCCGCGAGCGGCTCGTCCTCGAAGAGCAGCGATTTCAGCTCCTCGCGGTCGACGGCGATGTAGCGCATCGGCTCGGTGACGACGGCGTCCAGGTAGACGGTCTGGCCGGTGAGCAGGCTCATCTCGCCGAGAAAGCCGCCGGCGCGGTGCCGGACGATCTCGTTTCCGGCGGCGTCCTTGACCGCGGCCTCGCCCTCGAGGATGGCGATGAACGGGTAGCGCCGGTCGCCGATCTGGAACAGGACCTCGCCCGGCGCGGCGGTCCGCTCCTCGCCGCGGCGCGCAAGGGTTTCGCGCTGCGCGGGGGACAGGACTGGACTCGCCGGAGTGGGCACGCGATCTGAGCGTACCGGCGGCGGCCCGGTCCTAGACTGCGCCGGGGATGCGATCCGAGGAGATCCGCGACACATACCTCTCGTTCTTCACCGAGCGCGGGCACGTGCTCGAACCCTCGGCGTCGCTGATCCCGGCGCCCGACGACACGTCGACGCTGCTCACCGTGGCTGGCATGCAGCCATTCAAGCCTTACTTCCGCGGTCAGGCGGAGCCGCCCTCGTCGCGGATCTGCTCGGTGCAGCGCTGCTTTCGCACCCCGGACATCGAGGAGGTCGGCAAGACCAAGCGCCACCTGACCTTCTTCGAAATGCTCGGCAACTGGAGCTTCGGTGACTACTTCAAGGAGGAGTCCATCGCCTGGGGCTGGGAGCTCTCGCTCGACGGCTTCGGACTCGACCCCGAGCGGATCTGGGTGACCGTGTTCAAGGGCGACGAGGAGCTCGGGCTCGGCCCAGACACGGAGGCGATCGAGATCTGGAAGGCGCAGGGGGTGCCGGAGGAGCGGATCGTGCCGTTGCCTCGCAAGGAGAACTTCTGGCAGGCGGGGCCCACCGGGCCCTGCGGACCGTGCTCGGAGATGTATCTCGACCGCGGCGAGGAGTTCGGCGGCTCGGACGACCGGCCGGGCGACGACACGGATCGCTTCCTCGAGTACTGGAACCACGTCTTCATGACCTATGAGCTCGGCGAGGATGGCTCGCTCACACCGCTGCCGAAGAAGAACATCGACACCGGCATGGGGCTCGAGCGGATGGCGGCGGTCCTCCAGGACGTCCCGTCGGTGTTCGAGACCGACCTCTTCCGGCCGCTGGTCGAGCTCGCCGAGGAGCTCTCGGGGCGAAGCTACGGCGAGGACTTCAAGACGACGCGCGCGATGCGGATCATCGCCGACCACTCGCGCGGCACCGTCAACCTGATCGCCGACGGCGTCGTGCCCTCGAACGAGGACCGGGGCTACGTGCTGCGGCGGATCATGCGCCGCGCAATCCAGCAGGGCCGGGTCCTGGGGCTGGAGCCGCCCTATCTCGAGCGGTTCGCGGAGCGCGCGGTCGAGACGCTGGGCGGCGTCTATCCGCACCTCGCCGGCGAGCGCGACACCGTGATGCGCTGGGTCCGCGACGAGGAGCAGAGCTTCGGCCGCACGCTCGAGCGCGGCACGGAGTTGCTCGCTCGACTGATCGCCGAGGCGAAGGAGCAGAACACCTCCTGGATCGACGCCGATGACGCCTTCCAGCTCCACGACACCTACGGCTTCCCCTATGACCTGACCAAGGAGCTCCTCGCCGACGAGGGCCTCGCGGTGGACGACGAGGGCTTCGAGGCGCTGATGGAGCGCCAGCGGGCGCGGGCCCGCGGTGGCTTCGAGCAGTGGGTCGACGACCGCCACGACGCCGTGATCCAGTTCGTGAGCGAGGCGCCGCCGAGCACCTTCGTCGGCTACGAGCGGCTTGCCGCGCAGACGGCGGTCGCGGCAGCGCGGCCGCTGCCCGACGGCGGCTCCGTCCTCGTGAAGCTCGAGGAGAGCCCGTTCTACGCGGAGGGCGGCGGCCAGGTCGCGGACTCCGGGGTCGTGAGCTGGAACGGGAGCGAGGCGGGGGTCGAGGACGTGTACCGAGTCGGCGACGACCAGGTGATCCGGGTCGCGGCGCCGGAGCCGCTCGACGCGGGCCAGGCGGTGACCGCGCGCGTCGACCACGAGCTTCGCCACGCAACGATGCGAAACCACACCGCGACCCACCTGTTGCATGCCGCGCTGCGCGAGCAGCTCGGCACGCATGTCCGCCAGGCGGGCTCCGCGGTCCGGCCCGACAAGCTTCGCTTCGACTTCACCCACGGCTCTCCGCTCAGCGCGGACGAGGTGCGCGAGATCGAGGACCGGGTCAACGACCGGATCAAGGCGAGCCGCCCGGTTCGGGCTCTTCACATGGGGCGCGCCGATGCTGAGGCGATGGGCGCGATGGCGCTGTTCGGAGAGAAGTACGGCGAGTGGGTGCGCGTGATCGAGGTCGACGACGTCTCGCGCGAGCTCTGCGGCGGCACCCATGTGGCGAACACCGCCGAGGCGGGGATCTTCGCAATCGTCTCCGAGGGCTCGAGCGCGGCGAACGTCCGCCGGATCGAGGCGCTCACCGGGCCGGCGGCGATCGATTGGTACCGGCGCCGAAGCGACGAGCTCGCCGAGGCGGGGGCGCTGCTCGGTTCCCGACGAGACACGCTCGCGGCGGCGCGCCGCGCGGCGGAGCGGCTCGAGGAGCTCGAGGCGAAAGTCGCCGAGCTCGGCCGCCGCGAGGCGGGCGAGGAGGCTGAGCGGCTCCGTGGGGCCGGCGAGGAGATCGCCGGGATCCGGGTGATCGCGAGCGAGTCGAGCGGCGACCAGCGCGCCCTTCTCGACCTCGCCGACCGGATCAAGTCGCGGCTCGGCGACGCCGCTGTCGTCCTCGGCGGCGCCGACGATGGGAAGGTCGCGCTGGTCGCGAGCTTCACGAAGAGCGCCGTCGAGCGTGGGCTCTCGGCGTCCGAGGTGATCCGCGAGGCCGCCGGCGTGATCGGCGGCGGAGGGGGAGGCCGCGACGACGTCGCGCAGGCCGGCGGCCGCGAGCCGGAGAGGCTCGGCGCCGCGCTCGAGGCCGCCCGCGAGGCGATCCGGCGGGCGCTCGAGGGCTGAGCGCTAGCACGTGCCGCCGCGGGCCCGACCAAATGTTTGCAGTCCCTAATAGTCTGGGCAACCGTATGCGGGTGCTGGCGATCGATCATGGGGAGGCGCGGACGGGCGCGGCTACCTGCGACCCGAGCGGCACGATCGTGCGGCCGCTGGGCGTCATCTCGCCGCCCGACCCCGCCGAAGTGGCGCGCCTCGCGGACGAGCTCGAGGCCGAGCTGATCGTCGTCGGGCTGCCCGTGTCGCTCGATGGCAGCGAGGGTGAGCAGGCGCGCGCCGCGCGCTCGTTCGCCGCCGAGATCGCGCGCGCGAGCGAGGTCCAGGTTGAGACATATGACGAGCGGCTGACGACGCGGCTGGCGGCGAGCTCGGCGCGCGACGGGGCGAGCGCCGCACCCGACGCGCTCGCGGCGGCACACCTGCTCGAGTCCTACCTGGCGAGCCGGGGGCGCGACGGATGACCGGCGCCGACTGGCACGACCCGTTCGCCCAGGACGAGACTGCGCGGGAGCGCGAGCGTCGCCGGTCCGAGCGCGAGGCGCGCAGGCGCGCGCAGCGCCAGTCGTTGGGCGAGAAGGTCGTCGAGGCGCAGGCGCCGGCGGATGAGTCTGCGACGGCGACCGCTGTGCCGGAGGCCGCTCCCCCCGCGGCGCCCCTCACCGAGGAGCGCCCGGCTGCGCCCGAGCCGAGCACGGACGGGGCCGGGGCTCCTCCGATCGCCCCGCGTCCGCGTCGTAGCTACGGGGGCGGATCGAACTCCGGCTCGACCCGCTCGCTTCGCATCCGGCAGTTCATCGGCCTGCTGATCATCGCCGCGGTCGCCGCGGTGCTCGTCTTCGTGGTCGCGAAGGTTATCGATCGGATCGACGGCGCCGACGCGCCGATCGCCCCGCCGAAGGCGGCGCCGAAGACGACGTCGATCACGATCCCGGAGGGTTTGGACCGCGACCAGATCGCCTCGGTCGCGAAGGACGCCGGGCTCAAGGGCGACTACGCCGAGGCGACGAAGAAGCCGCCGAAGCACTCGGGTTTCGACCTCGCTGACTACGACGCCAAGGGCGCGCCGAACCTCGAGGGCTTCCTCTTTCCGGACACATGGGACGACCTGCCGAAGAAGCCGACTGTCCACGATCTCGTCGAGCGCCAGCTCGCCGACTTCCAGCAGCAGATCAAGGGCATCGACATGAGCTACGCCAAGTCGAAGAACCTGAACGTCTACGACATCGCGAAGATCGCCTCGATCATCGAGAAGGAGATCGCGGTGCCGGAGGAGCGCCCGCTCGCGGCGGCCGTGATCTACAACCGGCTCGCGGCGAACAACCCGCTCGGCATGGACTCGACGATCCGCTACTACCTGCAGAACTATGACCAGCCGCTGACCGAGAGCGAGCTCGCCCAGGACGAGCCCTACAACACCCGGACCCGCACTGGGTTGCCGCCGACGCCGATCTCGAACCCCGGCCTCGCCTCGCTCGAGGCCGCCGCGAAGCCGGCGAAGTCGGACGCGTTCTACTTCGTGATCAAGCCCGGGACCTGCAATGAGCACACCTTCGTCAAGACCGAGGAGGAGTTCCAGCAGGCCGAGGCCGCCTACCAGCAGGCGCTCCAGGAGCAGGGCGGCTCGCCGACCGACTGCTGAGCGCCGCGGCGCCCGCCTAGCATCGGCGCATGCCAAGACTCGCCGTCCTCGGCCAACCGGTCGCCCATTCGCGCTCGCCGGCGATGCAGAATGCGGCGCTCGATGAGCTCGGGCTCGCGCTCGAATGGTCCTATGAGGCGATCGACGTCGGGCCCGATCGCTTCGAGGAGGTCGTGCGCTCGCTGCCGGGAGCAGGCTTCGCGGGTGCCAACGTGACCCTGCCCCACAAGACGGCGGCGCTCGCGCTCGCCGACCGCGTCTCCGACGCCGCGCGCGCGATCGGCGCCGCGAACACGCTCAGCTTCACCGACGGCTCGATCGTGGCCGAGAACACGGACGCCACGGGGATCATGGCCGCGCTCCCCGAGCCGCCGGCCGAGGCCCGCGCGATCGTCCTCGGCGCCGGCGGCTCCGCCCGGGCCGCCGCCTGGGCGCTTCGCGAGGCCGGGGCGGAGGTCTCGGTCTGGAACCGCACGGCCGAGCGCGCGCGGGCGCTCGCCGCCGAGCTCGGCATCGCGGTCGAGGACCGCGATGCATCCGAGCCGCTCACGCCCCAGGACTTCGACCTGCTCGTAAACGCGACCACGGTGGGGCTCGAGCAGGCGGGCGCGCGGGCCGCTGAGGCGGCCGATCTCGAGCCGTTGCCGCTCGACCGCGACTCGATCGGACCCTGGCACGTCGTCGTCGATCTCGTCTACGGAGCCCACGAGACGGCCCTGGCCGAGCTTGCCCGGGCCCGGGCGGCGCGGCTCGTCGACGGGCTCGAGGTACTGGTCCGCCAGGGAGCCGCCTCGCTGCGCGTCTGGACCGGCCTCGAGCCGCCGCTCGAGGTCATGCGTCGCGCCGCGCGCGCCGCCTGAGCGACGCCGGGCGCCATCCGCACGGCACCGTCACGACGACACCGAAACGGCGACCCGCTGACCGCGCGGCGGGTCAGCGGGAGCTGAACGTGATCGCGGTAGCGATCGGGCGCCCGACGGGAAGGGGCACGCCGTGCTCCTCGTGCGGGCGGTTGCGCAGCCTGCCGTCGAAGACGAGTGAGGCGGAGCCGCCGCCGTCGAGGTTGATCGCCTGTTCGGCGCCGAGGTCGACCAGCGCCGCGGCCAGCTCGGAGAGGGTGAGGCCGGCATCCGCGTCCGTGCGTCCGTCGCACACGACAGCGAGCACGTCGCTCGGCGTCAGCGCCAGCGCGGCGCGGGGGTAGCGGCCGACAGTGATGTCGGAGTCGAACTGCCGGGAGCCGGCGGAGAATCCCTCGGGGTCGTGGCCTGCAGCGGCGCAGTTCGCTGCGTCGCGGACCAGCATCGGCCCAGCCTGGAGGAGGTCACCGGCGGGCATCGCCTCGAGCTCGTCCCGAGATGCCAGCGCGATCCGGCCGCCGTCGATGTGGACGCACGAGCGTCGCTCGTCCCACGGGCTGTCGAAGGGAACCGTTCGCATCGTCATCCCGCCGATCCGCAGGTCGCCGAGCGGCGTGCCCTCGGGGCGGACGAAGAAGCCGCCGACGATCGCGTCGTCGACGCCGGCCGCAGTGCACCAGCTGCGAAGCGGAAGCCGGGGCGGGAGCCTCACCACCCGCGCGCGGACCGTCGCGCGGTCGAAACGCGCCACATGAAGCGTCGTGGCGGCGTCGTCCGGGAGCCTGATACGCGAGGCGAACAGCTCGCGGGGCGCTGCGAGGGGCTGGATTGCGGGGCGGAGCATGGTCGTTCCGACGCGTGCCGGAGCCCGTTGTACACCGCGAATCGGCCGGAGTTGCTGCGCTTTACCGGATTTTCACTCGTTTGTGACGACCTGCACGTTCGGCTCCAAACGCCGCTCGGCGGGCATCGGCAGCGCGCGTCGCCCGCGGGCGGCGTGGAAGGCGGCGGCGACGCGCGCGGCCATCCGCTCGCCGCCGTAGCGCTCGACGACCGCTCGCCGGGCGCGCTCGCCGCGGCGCCCGCGCTCCGCCGGGCGGTTCACGGCGTCGACGATCGCCGCCGCGAGGGCGTCACGATCGTCAGCGGGCACGAGCCAGCCGCTCTCTTCGTCGGCGACGATTCGTGAGGCGCCGTAGCTCTCCGCCGCGATCGCGGGAAGCCCGCACGCCATCCCCTCGATCAGCGCCTGGCCGAACTGCTCGCGCGCGGACGGCAGGAGGATCACGTCGGATGCCGAGAGGAACCCCGCGAGCCTGTCCTGCTCGTGCCAGCCCGCGAGGAAGACGTCCCGCGCGCCGCTCGCCTCGATCGCCTCGAGGGGATGCTCGCCCTCCCACTCGCCGGGATGGCCGCCGACGAGGACGAGCGCGGCCGGCTGACGCAGCCTCTCCTGCGCCCGTGCGAAGGCGCGGATCAGAAGGCCGAGTCGCTTCACCTCGGTGAACCGGCCGACGTAGATCAGGACCGTGCCGTTCCGCAGCGCCTCGAGGTCGGAGGCCTCGTAGCGGACGGAGCCCGGGGCGCCACCCGCTCGCCAGCCGCGGGGCTCGCGCACGAGGTGGTCCTCCCAGTGGTCCGCGCGGTCGACCTCGAGGCGTTCGAAGCGGTCGATCTCGATCCCGTTCGGAACCTCGACGAGCCGCGAGCGGTCGAGCTCGAGCAGCGTCGCTGCGCGCTCGACCGCCCCGGGGGCGACCAGCAGGGAGAAGCAACGTCGTGCCCAGGCTCGCATCCGCTCCGCCCAGCGCTCGGCGAAGGGCCAATCGCTGGGCGGCCCGGCATCGATCGCTTCGAGCATCAGGAGCTCGGTGCCGTGCAGGTGCCCGACGATCGGCGTCCAGGGCAAGAGCCGCTGGGCCGCCTCGTTGATCGGGGTCAGGTGGTGAACGTGGAGGACGTCCGCCTGCGCCGCGCACGCCTCGCGCAGCGCGAGACCCCAGGTGCGGACCTGGCGCTCGAGGTCGAGGTCGTCGAGGGACGCGAAGACCCGGTCCGGCGCGCCGGGCCGATCCTCGTAGGACGGGTGCATCGGAGCGACGCGGCGATCGGCGGGATGAAACGGGTCCGGATCGCGCAGGGCGGCCGTGAAGTCGACGGCGTGCACGTCGAGCCCGGCGTAGAAGCTCCACGCGTCGCCGTCGGGGCTGAGGTCGCCGCGCGAGCCGGAGAGGATCGTCGGTGCCCAGCCGTGCGCCGGCAGATGCCTCGCGAGCGTGCGGGCAGCGTGCGCGGACCCGCCACGCGGCGCGAACATGACTGCGCTCAGCACTCGGTTCATCCTCCGTCCTCATTGAGTAGATAGCACCGCGGCGGCAGCTCCGGCACCCTCGCCGGCGGCGATCTACGCCGTGTGCTCGAGCAGGGCCGGGACGACGATGTCCCAGCTCGACTGCGGCAGCTCGTGGCCGACGTCATCGAGCGCCAGGAGCCGCGCGCCCGGGATCTCGCGCGCCAGCGCCTCGCCGTTGCCGAAGGGGATGAACGGGTCCTGTCGGCCGTGGATGACGAGAGTCGGGACGTCGATGTCGCCGAGGCGCTCCCGGATCCGTCCGGGGCCCTCGATCTCGAAGTGGTTCGCCATCGTCGCGGCGATGTTCGTGGTGCGATCGAGGACGCGGTCCCAAAGCGCCCGCATGCGCTGTTCGTCGAACGTCGCCGGGTCGCCCACGGAGGCGCGCGCTGTTTCGACGCCGTACTCGATCACGGCACGGCGATCGGTCCAGTCGGGCTCCTCGATCGCCGCGAAGCGCGCCCGGGCATCCTCGCTCATCGTCGGCAGGTCGGGATCCGCGGGACCGGGCGGCGCCGGGGCGGTCGCGATCAGGGTCAGCGAGGAGACGCGGTCAGGATGGTCGAGCGCGATCAGCTGCGCGGCGCCGCCGCCCATCGACATCGCGGCGACGTGCCCGCGCTCGACCTCGAGGACGTCGAGAATGCCAATCGCGTCGTCGACCAGATCGCGGTACGTGTACGCGGGCGCCCCGGGCTCATAGCTCGTCGACTGTCCGGTGTCGCGCTGGTCGTAGCGGATCGCGCGGCGGCCGCCCGCCGCCAGCCGCTCGCAGAACTCGTCCTCCCACCAGTCCATGGACGCCTGTGCGCCCATGATCAGCAGGAGCGCGGGGTCGGCCTCCTCGCCGATCGCCTCCACGCACAGCTCGACGCCGTTGACCCGCAGGATCTCCCTCTGGATGAGCATCACGGGTTACGACTGCTTCAGGCGCGCAAGCTCATCGGTGCTCGTAGCGAAGCCGCCGCCGGAACTCCGAGGAGCCCTCGACACGCGCGCCGATCGCCCGGGCGCGCCCGGCGAGCCGGCGGTCTGACGTGACGACCGTGATCTCCGTCGGCGACGCCTCGAGCGCCAGCCGACGGACGATCTCGTCGTCGGCCGCGTTCGGGACCGCGGCCGGCGCGTGCGCGATCTCAACCGACCCCGACTCGATCGCCGGCTGCGGCGCACGCTCGAAGAAGACCGTGATCTCCTCGCCGGCGGCAGCCAGATCCTCGAGCTGCCCGACGAGCCGTTTCATCGCCGCGTGGCGGTCGCGCCACCAGCCGTCAGGTCGCGAGCCGATGACGTTCATCGCATCGACGAACCAGCGCACGCCGCGAGCCTAGTTAGGCTGCCGCGCATGGGGTGCATCGCCGTCCTCTTCGCGCTGATCTCGCCGCGGCTCGCGTTGTTCGTGATCTTCCTCTTCAGCGACCTGCTGAGCCGCGCCTTCGATAGCTGGGTCCTCCCGCTGCTCGGCTTCTTCCTGCTCCCGTGGACGACGCTCGCCTACGCGCTCATGTGGAGCTACGGCGACAACAGCGTCCACGGGTTCGAGTGGTTCATCGTGGGCCTCGCGTTCATCTTCGACGTCAGCTCCTACGGCCAGAGCGGCAAGCTCAGCCGCGGCTAGCCGGTCCGGCTCAGCCGAGGACGAGCTCGGCCGCGGTACGGACGATGTCCACGTCGCCGCCCACGAGCAGGGTGGTGACGAACGATTCCCGCCATGCCTCGAGGTCGTGGCGGATCTTCTCCGGCGGACCGATGAGCGACATCTGGTCGATGAGCTCGAGCGGGATCGCCGCGGCGGCCTCCTGCGTCTTGCCGTCGAGGTAGAGGTCCTGGACGGCGGCGATCATGTCCTCGTAGCCCATCCGGACCGCGACGTTGGCGTGGAAGTTCTTGCCCTTGGCGCCCATGCCTCCGAAGTAGAGGGCGTAGTAGTGGCGCAGCGCGTCGGCTGCCGCCTCCACGTCGGGGGAGACGATCATCGGCACCGTGGCGGCGACCTCGAAATCGTCGGCGCTGCGGCGCGCGCCGGGGCGGGCGAAGCCCTCGGCGAGCGCCTCGCGATAGATCTCCTGGTGGTGCGGTGAGAGCAGCATCGCCGTCCAGCCGTCGCAGATCTCGGCTCCGAGCGCGATGTTCTTCGGCCCCTCGGCGGCGAGGAAGATTGGGATGTCGGAACGCAGCGGATGGATGGAGGGCTTGAGCGGTTTGCCCAACCCGGTGCCGTCCGGGATCGGAAGCGGGTAGTGCGGGCCATCGTTGGTCACCGGCCCGTCACGCGCCCAGACGTCACGCATGATCTGCACGTACTCGCGCGTGCGCGCGAGGGGCTTCGCGAACGGCATCCCATACCAGCCCTCGACCACCTGCGGCCCGGAGACTCCGATCCCGAGGATCACTCGGCCGTCCGAGAGGTGGTCGAGCGTCATCGCCGCCATCGCAGCCGCGGTCGGCTGGCGCGCGGACATCTGGAGGATCCCGGTGCCGAGGCGCACGTTCTGTGTCGACGCGCCCCACCAGGCGAGCGGCGTGAGGCAGTCGGAGCCGTAGGCCTCGGCCGCCCAGATCGAATCGAGCCCGAGCCGGTCGGCCTCCGCGATCGCGGCGGCGACACCCGCCGGGGGGCCGCCCGCCCAATAGCCGGTGTTGTACCCGAGCTTCAGCTCCGAGGCCACGCGTGGGCGATCCTATTGGTCACAACCGGACCAGACCACGGATCAGCAGGAAGCCGCCGATCGCGCCGAACACCGCGATCGCGATCAGGTAGCCGAACCGGTCGAGGAAGCGCCGGATCGCGCCGAGCGCGCGCTCGGAGCTTCTCGGCGCGGCGAGCCGGATCAGGACCGGGCCGGCGATCGGCGCGACGATCACGAGGTCGGAGAGCGCGAGCGCGACGGCGCGTTCGGCGTGGCTCACCGGCGCGATCGCGATCTCGCGAAGGAGCGGCAGGTAGGCGACGATCGCGGACGTATTCGTGACCATGAACGCGGCGCCGACGCCGACGAACGCGGCCGGCCTCATGCGGCCGAGCAGCCGGTCGGCGCCGCCCGTCGCGGCATTCCGGCGCAGGTAGGTGACGGCGGCGCCCGCGAGCATCACGACGCCGAGCACGATGTCGAGCCACGCGAACAGGGCGCCACCCGTGCCGAACGTCTCGCGCGAGCTCCTGAAGAGGAGGAGCCCGACGACCCCGAGCGCGACCAGCACGAGCGCGAAGCCGGCCACGAACGCGATCGCGCGCGGCAGCGGGCGGTCGGACGCAGTGAGCAGGAGGACGACGATCGAGATCACCGCCGGATTCGAGGCGGCCGCGAGCATCAGCGGGAGGATGTCGGCGAGCAGGCTCAGCATCGCTCGGCACCGGCCGGCCGGCGTCTGCGCGCCTGCGATGGAAGCCACCCGCTCAAGCCGCGCGCCAGCCTATCCTTGCCCGGTGGCGGTGGGAGCGACTGAGCCGGACGCCGACCCCGCCGCAACCGCGTCGATCGGCGATCGTTTAGAGCGCGCGATCGCGGAGCGCGCCGATGCCGAGCTCGAGATCGAGCACGGCGAGGTCGAGGCCGCACGCGCCGCGCCGAGCCTGCGCCGCACCCTCTTCTGGCTCGTGGTGACGGGCGTTTCGCTCTATCTGCTGGCGCCGAGCCTGCTCGACGTGCTCGGCTCGTGGCGCGAGCTCGAGCACATCGACCTGCTCTGGTTTCCTGCGATGCTCGCGCTTCAGGGCTGCGCGCTCGCCTGCCTCTGGGCGCTTCAGCGGATTGCGCTTCACGGGCCGCGGTGGGCGGACGTGATCGAGTCACAGCTCGCCGGCAATGCGCTCGGCAAGGTCGCCCCGGCTGGTGGGGCGATCGGAGCTGCGCTCCAGTACCGGATGCTGGTCACCGCCGGTCTCGAGCGGGCGCGGACCGTGGCCGGGATAACGGCCGTCAACCTGCTGACGTTCGCGGTCGTTTTGGCGCTCCCGGTGCTCGCGCTGCCGGCGTTCCTGCGCGGCTCGGTCGGCCGGGGGCTGGTCGAGGCGACGCTGATCGGGGTGGCGATCTTCGCGCTCATGACTGCGGCGGGCGTGGCGCTCCTCGCCTTCGACCGACCGCTCGAACTCGTCGGGCGTGCCGCGCAGGCCGTGCGCAACCGGCTGCGGCGCCACGCTTCGCCGCTTCGCCGGCTACCCATGCGACTTGCGTCCGAGCGCGACAGGCTCCTCTCGATCCTCGGGCCTCACTGGAAGCGTGCCGTGCTGGCGACGGTCGGCCGCTGGGCGTTCGACTACGGCACCCTGCTCGCGGCGCTCGCCGCGGTCGGCTCGACTCCGCGCCCGGCGCTCGTCCTGCTCGCGTTCTCCGCCGCCCAGGTGCTCGCCCAGGTTCCGGTGACCCCCGGCGGCCTCGGGTTCGTCGAGGCGGGCCTGACCGCTACCCTGGCCCTGGCCGGTGTCGGCGCCGGTCAGGCGGTGATCGCGACCTTCGCCTATCGCCTGTTCGCGTACTGGCTTCAGCTCCCGGCGGGGCTGGTCGGCTTCGTGCTCCACAAGCGCCGCTACGCGCGTGCTGCCGCGGCGGGATCGACCTGAACGCTCTCGGTCAGGAAGCCCGCTGAGATCGTCCGGGCCGCTTCTCAGTCCTATGGCTCCCTGTCTTCACGATGATTCGCGCGACCGTGCGACCCGAGCCGTCCTCCCGTCGCAGCAGCACGGGGCTGCTGCCGCGCTTGAACGGAAGCAGGTCGAAGTGCGCCGGCAGGTACTGGTCGGTGTCCTCGAGCTCGCCGAAGTCAGGGATCGCGATCTGGGCGGGCGCCTGCGATCGCACGGTCAGCTCGAGGCGGTCGCCGAGGCCGAGACGGATCTTCGTCGGTTTCGCCTTCGCGACGCTGATCGTTCGCTCCACCGCTTGGCCGGCCGTCTCGGTGGTTGTGGCGGTCGAGCTGCTGGTCGAGCTCTCGTCGTCGGCGCCGCGCTCGACCGGGACCAGCGCCGCGGCGATGCTCGATAGCACGAGCAGGACGATCATCACGGTGATCAGTCGCCGAGCGCCCATCGGATGAGCTTACGCCGCTTGTAGAAACGTCCAGATGGGGCGCCCACGGGCCTCTACCGGCTGCCCCGTCGATCACGTCCAGTCAGACCCACCCCGAGTTAAAGCCGGGGAGACGTGCCGCCAATAGCCCTCTCCGTAGCGAGGCAAACGGAACCCATGAGGACGGTACCCATGCTCCAGAAGCTGGCGCTCGCCATCGGCCTGTTTCTCTTCGCGGTGACGAGCCTGATCGTCGGCGCCGACGATGTCGGCGAGCTCGTCCTCGGGTTGGTCCTCTGCGCGGTGCTGGTCACGGTCGCGCTCACCGACCTCCAGAGGCGGGTGATCCCGAACGCGACCGTGCTGGCGGGCTCCGTCGCCGCAATCGCGATCGCGATGGTGAGCGATCCCGGGAGCCTCCCGGACAGAGCTCTCGCAGCGCTCGTTGCCGGCGGCGTGCTGTTTGCGCTCGCGCTCGCGTATCCGCGAGGGATGGGAATGGGCGACGCGAAGCTCCTTGCGATGATGGGCCTCTACCTAGGCCGCGCCGTCGCACCCGCGGTTGTGATCGCATCATGAGCGGTGCTCTCGGCGGTCTGGTCCTGATCGGCCGCCACGGAAAAGGCGCGCGCAAGCGGACGATCCCGTTCGGGCCGTTCCTCGCACTCGGCGGCATTCTCGGCCTCTGGTTCGGTGAGGACATCGTCGACTGGTACCTCGACGAGTTCTTCCGCGGCGACTAGCGAGCCGCCTGCGACGCTTGGCCCGGCTCTAGGGTAGGCGGCCGAGATGACTGGCTTCCGCTTCACCACAGCGGGCGAATCGCACGGGCCTGGGCTCGTGGCGATCGTCGAGGGGCTTCCGGCGGGGCTCGAGCTCGACCGGGAGCGGATCGATCGCGAGATGGCGCGCCGTCAGCTCGGCCACGGGCGGGGCGGGCGGATGAAGATCGAGCGCGACGCGGTCGAGGTGCGATCGGGCATCCGCCACGGCCGCACGCTCGGCAGCCCGGTCGCTCTCTTGGTCGCGAACCGCGACTACGCGAACTGGGAGGAGCGGATGAACCCGTGGCCGGTCGAGGCCGAGGTCACCGAATCGCACCTGCCGCGGCCCGGCCACGCCGACCTCGTCGGCTCGCTCAAGTACGGACACCGCGACGTCCGCAACGTGCTCGAGCGCGCCTCGGCGCGCGAAACCGCGGCGCGGGTCGCCGCGGGCGCGATCGCGAAGGAGTTCCTGGCTGCGGTCGGGGTGAGCGTCCACAGCCACGTGCTGCGGATCGCCTCGGTAGCGGCCCCCGAGGCCGGCGAACTGACCCCCGACGACTTCGCGGATGTCGACGAGTCGCCGGTCCGCTGCCTGGACGCGGACACGAGCGCGAGGATGGTCGAGGAGATCGACCGCCTGCGCAAGGAGAACGAGTCGCTCGGCGGCGTCTTCGAGGTCCGCGCCTTCGGGCTCGTCCCCGGCCTCGGCTCATACGTCTCATCGGAGGAGCGGCTCGACGGCCGCCTCGCGCAGGCCGTCGTCTCGATCCAGGCCGTCAAGGGCGTTTCGTTGGGGGAGGCCTGGGAGGTCGCCGCCGCCCGCGGGTCGGAGTCGCACGACGAGATCTTCTGGTCGGAGGAGCGCGGCTACCACCGCGAGACGAACCGTGCGGGCGGCGTCGAAGGCGGGATGTCGAACGGCGAGCCGCTCGTCGTGCGCGGGGCGCTGAAGCCGATCTCGACCCTCACGAGGCCGCTTCGCTCCGTCGACACCGAGACCAAGGAGCCTGCGCAGGCGATGCGGGAGCGCACCGACTCGACGGTCGTCCCGGCGGCGGGCGTCGTGGCCGAGGCCGGGGTCGCCCTGGTCCTCGCGCGCTGCTATCGCGAGAAGCTCGGCGGCGATCACATCGACGACGTCCGCGAAGCCCTGGCCGCATACCGCGAACGCATCGACTGGCGCCGCTAGCGCGCGGGCGGCGCCCCAGTACGGGACGCCGCCCACGTCACCGTTCTCAGCCGATGAAGTGCACGTAGAGGTCGCGGTCGATCGGGTTGCCGGTCGCCGAGTTCCTGGTCACGGTCGAGGCATCGTTGAACGGTGCCGGGCAGCCGGTATTCGGCGTCACCTGGACCTCGACCAGCGCGCTCACCGGGCCGCCGATCACGGCGTTCGCGGTGCCCGCTGTCGGCACGTCGGCGAGGTCGTAGCAGACGACCCCGGGGCCGCCGTCGGAAACCGCGGTGATCCCGGTAGCGCCGGCACCCACCGTCACCGTGGCGCCCGCCTTGTTGACGCGCCCGTAGGCCTCGAACGGCAGCACGTTGTCCGCCAGGTCCTGCGCCTTCACGCCGCCGTCGCGGATCTTGCCGCTCTTGACGGCGTCGCGGGCGATCTTCTTCCCGGTCACGGCCTTGCCCGCGATGTCGTTCGTCTGGATCTTCTCCGCGGCGACCGCGGCTCCGGTGAACGCGAACACGAGCGCAATCGTGCCGATCAGGGCGCCCGGTGACGGACGCAGCTTGCGCATCTTCATTCTGTGCCCTCCTGTTGATCGTGGGTCCGATTCCCCCTGCCCAGGGGGCCCCTCTCAAATGATGCAAACACGCTCATTCGCGGATAGCTGCGCTGCGCCGGTCAGCAACTAGCCTTCGGATCTCCATGGATGAACCGCCGCGCCGCCCGCTCGTCTTCATCGGTTTCATGGGCGCCGGCAAGTCCCGGGCGCTTCGCGCCGCAGCGGCTTCGGGGATGACCGCGCTGGACGCCGACGCGCTGCTCGAGCGCGAGCTCGGGAGCTCGATCGAGGACTTCTTCGAGCGCCACGGAGAGGCCGAGTTCCGGCGCCGCGAGGAGGCGCTCGTGATGGAGCTCCTCGCGGAGGCGACGCACGGCGAGGCGATCGCGCTCGGTGGCGGAGCGATCCTCTCCGACGCCGTGCAGGGGGCGCTCGAGCCGCACGTCGTCGTCTGGCTCGACGTCGACGCCGAGACCGCCTGGGAGCGGGTTGCCGGTAAGCGGCCGCTCGCCCGCGACCGCTCTGCGTTCGAGGAGCGACTCGCCGAGCGCGCGCCGATCTACGAGCGGCTGGCCGACGCGATCGTCCCCGGCCGGGCGGCTGCGCTCGAGCGGGCGATGCCGGCGCTCCGCGAGCTCGCGGGGCTGTCGTCCGGAACGAAGCTCCTGTGGGCAGCGAGCGCGAGCGCCGAGTATCCCGCCTACTTCGGGCGCGGGCTGCTCGGATTCGGCTTCTGGCCGCTCGAGGGGCGGCGCTTCCTCATCACGGACACCGCCGTCGGCGGCCTCTACGGAAGCGCGCTCGAACCGCATGGCGGCGCGATCGAGGTCGCTCCCGGCGAGGCCGCGAAGTCGCTGTCCGAGGCGGAGCGTGTCCTGCGCGAGCTGACGCGGCTCGGGGCGACCCGCACCGACCACGTCGCCGCGCTCGGCGGCGGTGTTGTCGGGGACCTGGCTGGCTTCTGCGCCTCGGTCTATCAGCGCGGCATCCCGTTCGTCCAGGTTCCGACGACGCTCGTCGCCCAGGTCGACTCCGCCTACGGCGGCAAGACCGGCGTGGACCTGCCCGAGGGAAAGAACTACATCGGCTCCTACCACCAGCCGGCAGCCGTGCTCACCGATCCGGCGACCCTGGACACGCTCCCGGCCGGCGAGCTCGCCGCCGGCTTCGCGGAGGTACTGAAGACGGCTCTGATCGCGGGCGGCTCGCTCTGGGAGCGGGTCCGCACCCTGGAGGAGCTCGACCCGCGGCGGCTCGATGACGTGATCTTTGCCTGCGCGCGGACGAAGCTCGCGGTCGTCGCGGCAGACGAGCGCGACAGCGGCGGCCGCCAGGCGCTCAACCTCGGCCACACCGTCGGGCACGCGATCGAGTCGGCGAGCGGCTACTCCCGCTATCGCCACGGCGAGGCCGTCGGACTCGGCCTGCTCGCGGCCCTTCGCCTGTCGGGTGCCGACCAGCTCCGAGCCCAGGCGCTCGACTTCCTCGCGCGCCACGGCCTGCCCACGAGCATCGACGGCCCGGTCGAGCTTGACGCCGTGCTCGCAGCGATCGAGCGCGACAAGAAGCGCACCGCGCAGGGCGTCGGCTTCGTCCTCTGCGAGCGGCCGGGTGAGGTGGTCACGGGACGGCTCATCGCGCCGGATAGGGTGCGAGACGCAGTGCGGGAATTGTTCGCAGCCGGATGAGCCTTACCTCTCATAACAGGGTCGAGGTCCTGCACGGTGTCAACCTCGATGCGCTCGGGATGCGCGATCCCGAGCACTACGGCGGCCAGACGCTTCCCGAGCTCGAGACCCGGATCAAGCGCTTCGGCCGCGACCTCGGCCTCGAGGTCGCCTTCTTTCAGACCAATAACGAGGGCGAGTACGTGGAGCGCCTGCACCGGCTGCCCGACGTCGCCGACGCCACGATCCTCAACCCGGGCGCGTGGACCCACTACAGCTACGCGATCCGCGATGCGCTCGAGATCGCGGGGCTGCCGGCGGTCGAGGTGCATCTCTCGAACGTCATGAAGCGCGAGGAGTGGCGGCGGCACTCGGTGCTCGACGGGCTCGTGCTTCGGGCGGTCTCCGGCAAGGGCGTCGACGGCTATCGCGAGGCGCTCGAGCTCCTGAAGAGCGAGCTGGGGGCATGACCGCGGGCGATGCACGCGCCCGGGTCGAGCGACTCGCCGCGGCGGTCGCGGAGCGCGAGCTCGACCAGCTCATCGTCGGCGACCTCGTCCGGCCGGGCGACACGGGCCCCGACTTCGGCGCGAACCTTCGCTGGCTGAGCGGCTTCACCGGGACGAGCGGCCTCGCCGTCATCGGGCCGCAGGCGCGCATCTTCATCACCGACTTCCGCTACGTGGAGCGCGCGGAGCACGAGGTCGGCGACGCGCTCGAGCATCGTCGCGCGGAGCGCAGGCTGATCCCGGAGCTCGCCGGGCAGCTCAAGGGCCGGGTCGGCTATGACGACGCCGCGACCAGCGTCGCCAACCTGCGAAAGCTCGAAGAGTCGCTGGCGGAGCGCGACGGCGGGGTGGAGTTGGTGGCTGCGTCCGGCCTCGTCGAGCGCCTTCGGCGCGTGAAGGACGAGGGCGAGCAGAGGGCGATGGCCGAGGCGGCGCGCCTCGCGGACCAGGTCTACGAGGACATCGCCGCTCAGGGCCTGGTCGGGCGCCGCGAGCGCGACGTGGCGCTCGCCGCCGCTGCCCGGATCCGCGAGCTCGGCGGCGAGCCCGCGTTCGCCGCGATCGTCGCGGCCGGCCCGAACGGCTCGGCGCCGCACGCCGAGCCGTCCGATCGCGAGATCGCCGCCGGCGAGCTGGTCGTGTGGGACATGGGCGCAAGGGTCGACGGCTACTGCTCGGACTGCACCCGGACCTTCGCGGCCGGCGAGCCGGACACGGAGGCGCGCGACGTTTATGAGCTGGTGCGCTCCGCGCAGGCCGCGGGGCTGGACGGTGTCCGCGCCGGAATCGGCGGTGCCGAGGCGGATGAGATCGCGCGCGAGGTGATCAAGGCGGGCGGGCACGGCGAGGAGTTCGGGCACGGGCTCGGCCACGGCGTCGGGCTCGAGATCCACGAGGCGCCGCGGCTCGCGCCGCGCTCCGAGGACCAGCTCCTGGAGGGCGACGCCGTCACCGTCGAGCCCGGCGTCTACGTCCCCCGCCGATTCGGTGTCCGGATCGAGGACCTCGTGATCGTGACCGCGGACGGACACCACAACCTGAGCTCGCTGCCGAAGGAGCTGCGGGTCGTCGATTGACGGGTAATGCCCCGCCATTCGGGGTATGGCCCGGGGCGGTGGAGTTCGAGGCCGGACAGCGTCTGCTGATGGAGCTGACCCACTGGACGCCGCCGGGTGGGGTGGTGTCCGTCTACCTCGCGATCGACCCCGGCGACCGCGGCGAGGGCTGGCGGATCGAGCTCCGCGACCAGCTTGAGGACGTGGACGAGGCGGCGGCCCGTCGCGTCCTCGAGCGCTTTCCGTCGGATACCCCCACCCACGGTCGCACCCACATCGGCTTCCTCGAGGTGGACGGCGAGGCGCGCGAGGTGTGGGAGACGGTGCAGGTCGCACTTCAGCGCACCGAGGTGGTGCAGCGCCGGCGGCCGTACGTGACGCCGCTCATGAGGATCCTCGACGACGGCTGGCCGGTGGGCGTCGTCGTCGTGGCGCTGGAGCGCGTGCGCATGCTGGAGTGGGTGCTCGGCGAGATCACCGAGCTCGACGGTTGGGAGATCGAGCTCCCTGACCTCGACTGGCAGGAGCGAAAGTCGCCGCAGCGCAACCCCCAGGCGGGTGGTACCGGCACGACCGCCTCGGGGCGCGACCAGCACGCGCAGCGCCTCGAACACAACCGCGACCGCTTCCTCAAGCAGGCCGGCGAGCTCGTCGCCGCACAGCACGGCGATAGACCGTGGCGGCGGATCATCGTGATCGGGGACGGTGACCGGCCGCGGCTCCTGGCCGCCGGGCTCGGCGCGAAGCGCAAGCTCGTCCACGAGATCCGGCACGACCTGATCAGGGCCGGGGCGCCCGAGATCGGCGCGCGCGTCGGCGAGGAGATGGTCCACCTGAACAGAACCCGCGAGGAGGAGCTCGTCGCGCAGCTCGAGCAGGCGATCGGCTCCGATGTCGGCGCCGCGCTCGGGCTCGAGGAGGTCCTCCAGGTGCTCGGCGAGGGCCGGGCGCGCCACGTGATCTTCGACGCGACCAGGAGCTGGGACGGCGACGATTCGGTGCCGGCGGGAGAGCTGATGATCGAGCGGGCGCTAGCGACGAGCGCCCTCGTCACGCCCGTCGAGGGCCTGGCGGCCACGGCCCTCGCCGCCCACGGCGGCGCCGCGGCGCTCCTTCGGTATTGAGAAAGGAAAGGCGAGATGGAGCATCCAGAGCGCGAGGGTTTCGGCGAGGCGTCGCTCGGCGAGGCGCAGTCCTCAGACCCGCCGCCCGACCCCGAGATGGTCGAGGACGAGGAGGATGAGGACGCGGGGCCGGCGACGACGCCCGAGGATCTCGACGAGAGCACCGAGCGCGACCAGGCCGAGGGCTGAGCGAGCGGCGGCATAGACTGCCCGCCGCATCGAAGAGACGAGGAGGAGCCAGATGGCGTTGAAGGTCGAGAGCGACAGCATCACTCACGGCGAGCGCGTCCCCGAGGAGCACGCCTTCGGGACCCCGGACGGCGAGGGCAAAGCGGCCGCCGAGGGCGGCAACCGAAGCCCGCACCTGCGCTGGTCCGGTCACCCTGACGAGACGCAGTCGTTCGCGGTGATCGTCTATGACCCGGACGTTCCGGCCGATCCCTCCGACGTGAACCAGGAGGACAGGTCGCTGCCGGAGGACGCCGATCGCGCCGACTTCGCTCACTGGCTCCTGGTCGATATCCCGCCTCATGTCACGGAGCTCCCGGAGGGCGCGGGCTCGAGCGAGATCGTGGCAGGCGGAAAGCCGCCCGGCGAGACCGACCACGGCGTCACGGGAGTCAACAGCTACACCGACTTCCTCGCCGGCGATCCCGACATGGGCGGCACCTACGGCGGCTACGACGGGCCGTTCCCGCCGTGGAACGACGAGCGCCTCCACCACTATCACTTCACCGTGTACGCGCTCGATGTCCCGAGCCTCGGCCTCGAGGGGGAGTTCAAGCTGGAGGACGTGCGCCGGGCGATGGAGGGCCACGTGCTCGACCAGGGCCAGCTCGTCGCCACCTACACGCTGCACAAGGACAAGCTCTAAACGGCCTGCCTGCGCAGCCCCTCCAGGTCGGTCACCGTGAGCCGGCGGCGGTCTGTGCGCACGAGCTCGAGCTCGCGCAGAGTGTGGAGGGCCTTCGCGACCGCCTCACGAGAGGAGGCGGTCCACCCCGCGAGCTCCTCCTGGGAGATCCGGAGGTCGATCGCGATACCGTCCTCGGTCGATTCGCCGTAGGCCTCGGCGAGCTCGGCAAGGCGCGCCGCGACTCGCGCGAGCGTCTGTGAGGCCGCGAACTCGATCCGCTTGCGATCGGCGTCGCGAAAGCGCCGGCTGATCGATCGCAGGAGGCGAAGGGAGAGCTCCGGATGCGATGCGATCAGGCCCCGGAAGTCGCTCGCGGCCAACGCCAGCGCCTCCGCCGACTCGAGCGCCACCACGGAGCTCGAGCGCGGGAGCTCGTCGAGGACCGAGAGCTCCCCGAGAAGATCGCCGGGCCCGCAGAACCTCAACACGACCTCCTTGCCCTCAGCCGTCGTGAAGGTCACCTTCACGCGGCCGGAGAGCAGGATCATGATCTCCTCGCCGAGCTGGCCCTCGTACATCAGGGCCTGGCCGCGCCGAAAACGCCTCGTCGCCGCGCGGGAGCGAAAAGCCGCCGCCTCCTCGTCGGAGAGCGAAGCGAGGAACCCGCCCGCTGTCACGGCTACTCGTTCTCGATCTGAACTTCCTGGGTCCAGTGGAAGACGTTGACGCCGCCGTGTTCGTCGACGGCCGACAGCACGCCCATCGCGACCGCAGGTCCGGGCGTGAACTCGTGGCCGCCGGCGGCCTTCACCTCCACCATCCACTCGTCCTCGCCCGGCTCGATGGTTGACCGGGAAGCCGTACCGACCGCCTGCCCGCCAGGCTGCCGGACCGTGACGGTGACGAACGCCTCGGTTTCGCCCGTCCAATCGAGCGGACCGCATGCCTCGACGACCCCCTCCTTCAACTCCATCGGCGTATCGAAATTGGAGCGCATTTCCTTCCTCTCCCTCGCGGGCGCTCAGACCGGTACTCGCGCCTCCAGCAGCGAGCTTGCGCCTCGAATGCCGATCGTATTCCCTTTCCGCTCGTACAGCGCGATTCCGGCGCGCAGCGACTCCTCGGCCGCCTCGATGGCCCCCGCCGCCATCAGCACGTAGCCGTGGCTCACGAGGGCGTCCGCGTGGTCGCTGAGCCAATCGGTTCGCGCCGCCAGCTCCACGGCCTGGGCGGCAAGCCGCTCCGCGGCCGCGGCGTCACCGCGTCGGGCGAGGACGCGGGCGCGGACGCTGCGCCAGCCGATCTGCGCCGACACGTCGTCGTCGGCGGCCGCCCGCTCGGCCTCCTCGGTGAACGCCCACGCGTCATCGAGGCGGCCCTGCTCGTGAACGCTCTGCGCGAGCATCGCCGCGGTGCTGGCGAGCAGTGCCTTCTCTCCCATCTCCGAGAGGCGGTCGTACCCGTCGCGCAGGACCGCCTCTGCGGCGGCGGGATCTCCCGCGAGGAGCGCGACCAGAGCCTCGTCGTGCGAGACGGCGGTGTGCATCGTGACCCCGAGCTCGGCGATGATCGCCTCGCGGTCGGCGATCAGGTCTCGAGCGGGCTCGAACCGGCCCCGCATCGCCTCGAGCGCCGCCAGGTGATCCAGGACCATCGCCTGCTCGCGGTGCCGGCCGCTGAGCCGCTCGCGGATCTCCTCGCAGCGGGCGATGGCCTCGGGAACGGGCGTCGGCCCGGTGACCGCCGAGGAGGCGAGCCAGCTCAGGGCGTCGGACCAGCCTGGCTCGTCGCCGGCGCGCTCCGCGTGCTCGACCGCACGTTGCCAGGCCGCGTCGGCGTCGGCCGAGCGCGCCTCCACCCAGTGAACGAGCGCCCGGAGCCGCCACAGCCGATCGAGGCCGAGATCGTCGCCGGCGCGCTCGAACGTCTCGAGCAGCGAGTCGAATCGTCCGCGCACCGCGTGCGCGGCGGCCGCGGTGTCCACCTGCAGGCGCACCGAGAGGCGAGCGACGGTGGCGTGCGCCTCGGCCGTGGCGTCGGTGCGCCCGGCGGCCTCCGCCATCGCGGCATCGAGCACGCGCTCGGCGTCGGGCAGCCGCCCGGCGTCGGTCAGCGCGGCTCCGAGCTCGGGCAGGAGCCCGGCGCGCGCCGGATCGCCCTCCGGAACGAGCTCCGTCGCGCGCTCCAGAAGGCCGATGGCGGCCGGCAGGTCGTCGCGAGCGAGCGCGGCGCGGCCCGCGGCTCCGAGGTGGAGGCCGCCCCGCAGCGCGAGCGGCCTGTAGCGCTCCCGCGCCGCCGGCTCGAGCTCCTGGCGACAGCGGACCGCCTGCTCGAGGTGGTAGCCGACGATCTCGGCGTGATCCCAGGCACCGCCGTCCTCGCGCTGCTCGAGCCAGTTGGCATGCCGCTCGTGCAGAAGCGCGCGCTGCTGCTTCGGGATCAGCGCGTACGCGGCGTCGCGAATCAGGATGTGGTTGAAGCGGTAGGCCTCTTCGGCCGGGAAGTCGGGATCGCCGGGGTGGATCAGCTCGCGGCGCATGAGCGCAGCCAGGTTCGCGTCGAGCTCTTCACGCTCGCCCTCGGTGAGGAGCTCCACGAGCGCCCGCCGATGAAACGTGCGCCCCTCGATGGACGCGCGCTCGATCAGCGCTCGCTCGCGCGCCGGTAGACGGTCGATGCGTGCCGCCAGCACCGCCTGGATGGTGGGAGGTACCCCACCGTCCTCCTCGCGCATCTCCTCGCGCATCGCGACCATCTGCTGCAGGAAGAGCGGGTTGCCCTCGGCCGTCTCGAGGAGCCTCGCCCGCTCGTCGGCGGGGACGTCGACGGCGCGGCCGGTCTGGGCGAGGAGCTCCCGCGACTCCGCCGTCGAGAGCGGGTCGAGCGGGATGAGCATCGCGCGGTCGCCGCCGACGGAGCTCCACGAGGGGCGCTCCTCGAGGAGCTCCGGACGGCTGAGGCAGACGAGCAGCAGCGGGACGTCGGCGGCGAGCGTCGCGACGTGCTCGAGGAGATCGAGGAGCGTCGGCTCGGCCCAGTGGATGTCCTCGACCATGACCACGAGCGGCCGTGTCCGCGCCGCCGCCTCGAGAAGCCTGCGCATGCCCCAGCGGGCCTCCTCGACCGTGACGCCCCCGGGGGAGAATCCCGCGGCGCGGGCGACCGCCGTGGCGATGACGTGCGACTCGGCGCCGTGTCCGTCCTCTTCGGCGACCGCCGCCAGCGCGGTCTCGCTTGCGCTGCCGGCGAGCTGCCGGGCGATCTCGGCCAGCGGCCAGTAGCCGACGCCCTCGCCGTAGGGGAGGCAGCGGCCGACGACCACGCGTCCCTGATCCCCGACCTCCGTCCGCAGGGCTCGCGCGAGCCTGGACTTACCGATTCCCGCCGGCCCGAGGACGGTGGCGAGTCGGGGGTCTCGGGCGCCGACGACGTGTTCGAACGTCTCGCGCAGGAGCCGCAGCTCCTCACGGCGGCCGACGAACGGCGTCATCGAGCGATCGCTCACGTCGGCGCCCTCCGCCGCCGCGTCCACGAGGCGCCACGCCGACACCGGCTCGGCCTTGCCCTTCAGGTTCAGGGGATCGACCCGTTCGAGCCGCGCGTTCGCGCCGACCAGACGCGCGGTCTCCTCTCCGATCAGCACCTGCCCGGGCGGTGCCGCCGTCTCGAGCCTCTGGGCCACGTTGACCGTGTCGCCGAGGGTCGTCGGCGCGCCGCCCGGCGCCTCTCCGACCACGACCTCGCCCGTGTTGATCCCGGTTCGCACCTCGAGCTGCACGCCCCATCGTCCGACGAGCTCCTCGTTGAGCTTCGTGAGGGAGGCGCGCATCTCGAGTGCGGCGCGCGCGGCGCGCAGCGCGTCGTCCTCGTGGACGACGGGGATCCCGAAGACGCCCATCACCGCGTCGCCCATGTACTTCTCGACCGTGCCGCCGTGGCGGGCGATGATCCGGTGCGCCTCATAAAACCAGCGTCCGACCAGCTCGTGGAGCGACTCGGGATCGAGCCGGTCGCCGAGCTCCGTGAAGCCGCGCACATCCGAGAACAGGACGCTCACGACCTTGCGGGCGCTGACGCGAGCCGGCGCAAGCTCGGACAGCGCCGTACCGCAGTGCGGGCAGAAGCGAGCGTCCCCTGAGTACCCCCCGTCGCACATGGCGCACGTCGGCATGGAGCCAGTCTAAGCCCGCTCACAGCGCCAAAGCGAGGGACGGCCGAGTGTGTAGAAGTGCACGCTCGCTGTGCGCAGGAGGACGTGGTCGCGGGGCCGATGCCGCCATAGCGTCACCGGCAGGAAATAAAAGCTCCGGAGGACCGAATCAGCGGACCCCGGATCGAGTCGGAAGGAGACTCACATGACCCGCTCCAGCTCCTATCTCATCTCCGTAATCGCCATGGTCGCGGCAGCGATCGCGGTGGCGCCGGCAGCCGCTCAGCCCGTCAGCTCGTCCGGCGATTACCAGGCACCCAACGCGGTCGTGTCGCCCCAGGATCCCGGGTCCACGTCGCTAAACGCCACCCTCGCGAGCAGCTCGTCGCAGCCCGCGACGCCGGCCGGTATCGACCGCGGCTCGGGCGGCACTGCACCGATCAGCGGTGCCCACGAGCCCGAGTCCACGGTCGTGGCGGTCCCGAGCGTCGCCGCTGACACCGGCAACGACTCTGGCGGCTTCGACTGGACCGCAGCCCTGATCGTGGCCGGCGGCGCCCTCGCGCTGCTCGCGCTCGCTCTGGCCGCCGCGCGGACCAGCGCCCGTCACCGGCGGGCCACGGCGGCCTCGCGCGCCTGACGCAACGCAGCGCGCGCGACCGAGAGAGGGCCGGCGCTTCCGGGGAGCGCCGGCCCTTTCGCTTGCTTTCAGCGCGAGAGGTCGACGTCGGCGTCGAGTGACGCCGCGAAGGCGACCAGGAGCTCGACCGCTCGCTCGACGTCGCGAAGATCGACCATCTCGACCGGCGAGTGCATGTAGCGAAGCGGGATCGAGACGAGACCCGTAGGGATCCCGGTCTTCGAGACCTGGTAGGAGTCGGCGTCGGTTCCGGTGTAGCGGCCCGACGCCTCGAGCGAGTGCTCGATCCCCTCGCGCTCCGCCGTCTCTGCGAGCAGCTCGCAGACCTTCGGCGAGAGCGTCGAACCGCGACCGATCACCGGGCCGGAGCCGAGCGGGTGCCGGCCGTTCTGCTTCTCCTCGACTCCCGGCGCGTCGGTCGCGTGGGTGACATCGACGACGACCGCGATGTCGGGCTCGAGGGCGAAGGCGCTCGTCTTGGCGCCGTTCAGGCCGATCTCCTCCTGAACGGCGACCACCCCCGCCACGCTCCCGGTGAGGTCAGCGCGCTCATGGCAGCGGCGCGCGACCTCGAGCGCCACGTAGGCGCCGAGGCGGTTGTCCATCGAGCGCGAGACGAGCCGCTCGTCCACCAGCGTCACCGGGTCGCTCGCGATCACCGCGGGGTCGCCCACCCTGATCCGCTCGAGCGCCTCGTCGCGATCGGTCGCTCCGATGTCGATGTGGAGGCCGTCGAGCTCGACAGCCTTCTTGCGCTGGTCGTCCTTGAGCAGGTGGACCGGCTTGCGGCCGACGACGCCGACCACGGGCCCGTCCTTCGACTCGATCTCGACCCGTTGTCCGACCAGGATCTGCGCGTCCCAACCGCCGATCGGGGTGAAGTAGGCGAAGCCCTTTTCGTCGACGTGGGTGATCGCGAGCCCGATCTCGTCGATGTGGCCGACGATCGCAACCAGCGGCCGCGCATCGGCGTCGCCGACCCGAGCGATGGACGAGCCGATGCGGTCGGTCTCGAGCTCCGCGAATGAGGCCGCCTCGCGCCAGATCCCGGTCGCGCGCGTCTCGTAGCCCGAGGGTCCCGGGGTACGCAACAGCCTGTCCAGCAGTTCCGGAACCTCCGCCATGCGGCGCCTACCCTAGCGGCGCGAGATCTCCGGCGCCGGCGCTTGCGCCGGCGCTACCCTCCTGCGCCGTGATCTCCACGAATCAGTTCAAGAACGGCAGTCACATCGAGGTCGACGGGGCGATCTATCGCATCGTCCAGTTCCAGCACGTGAAGCCGGGGAAGGGCGGCGCCTTCGTACGCTCGAAGCTGCGTAAGTTCGACGACGGCTCGGTTATCGACAGGACCTTCCGCGCCGGCGAGAAATTCCGGCCGGTCCGCACCGAGACGCGCCGCATGCAGTTCCTCTACGACTCCGGCGACGCCGCGGTCCTCATGGACACCTCCTCCTACGAGCAGATGGAGATCCCGCGCGACACGCTCGGGGACGAGATGCGCTGGGTGCTCCCCAACGACACCGTCGAGCTCCTGCTCGTCGACGAGCGCCCGGCCGGCGTCCAGGTGCCGAGCGCAATCGACATGACCGTCACCCAGACGGACCCGGGCCTCAAGGGCGACACCGCTTCCGGCGGCGGGACGAAGCCCGCAACGCTCGAGTCCGGCGTCGTCGTCCAGGTGCCGCTCTTCGTCAACGAGGGCGACCGGATCCGCGTCGACACCCGCAGCGGCGAGTACGTCTCGCGCGCCTAGCCCGACACTCTCAGCAGGCTCAGCGCACCACCCGCGCGGCGCCGCAGGCGAGAGTTGGGTCGTGGGCGCATACCGCTCACAAGTCAACTCTCACGCGGATCGGCGCGCTGTGGCGCTGGCCGGCGAGCAGCAGGGGATTGCGACGGTCTCCGATCTTCGAGCGTGCGGCCTGAGCGAACGCTCGATCCGAACTCGGATCGAGCGCGGCTGGCTTCATCGGATCCACCGCGGTGTGTACTCCGTCGGCAACTCGAACCCGCCATGGGAAGCCCGGATGCTCGCCGCTGTCAAGGCCTGCGGTCCTGGTGCCTTCCTCAGCCATGTACCTGGCGCGATGGTCGTCGAGATCTTGGAGGAGGCCGTCGAGGTCACGCCGGAGGTGACGGTGCCAGCCGGGCGGCTGAGTGGGAGGCCGTTGAGGTCGGCGGCGCGGCGCGCAAGCGAAGGACCTGGTGACGGTGCGGGAGATCGTGGCGCTGCTCTCGCGCGTTGGTCCCGTGAAGGGGTCGCGTCGGCTCGCGGACGTAGTGGCGACGGCGCCGGCGCCGACGCGGAGGGCCCTCGAGGACGTCGTGCTCGACCTCCTTCTCGATGCCGGCTTCGAGCATCCTGAGGTGAACAAGCCGCTGATCGTCGACGGGCAGCGCATCATCCCCGACTTCCGCTGGCCCGCGCAGCGCCTGATCGTGGAAGCGGACGGCGCGGCTTGGCACGACGGGAAGGTGACGCGGGAGGACGACGCGCGCCGGCAGGCGGTGCTGGAGGCCGCGGGGCAGCGGGTCGTGCGCGTGAGCTGGGAGCAGGCGATCGCGCAGCGAGCGCAGACGGTCCGGCGTGTTGAGGCGGCCGGTGCCCCGCGGGTAGCCTCCAGCGCATGCGCCGGTCCGATCAGCGACGGGACGCGGTCTTCGCGCTGTACCAGCACGAGGTCACCGGCAGACCGCTCGAGGAGCTCGTGGAGGGACTGAAGCCGTTCTCGCGGGCGCTGGCGGAGGCCACCGCAGCCGAGGTCTCGGAGCTCGACGCGAAGATCGCGAGCCTGGCGCGGGGATGGGAGCTCGATCGGATCGCCCCGCTCGAGCGCTCGGTGATGCGCGTCGCACTCCACGAGATGCGCGATCCGGCGGGGCCGCCCGTCGAGGTGGCGATCGACGAGGCGGTCAACCTGGCGAAGGAATACTGCGGGGCCGACGCGCCCGGGTTCGTGAACGGGATTCTGGGCTCGGCGGCGCGCGAGCTTCAGGAGGCGGCGAGTTGACGGAGGCGCTCGATCGGATCCGCGGGGCCGCGGATGAGCTTCGCCGGATCGCCGACGAGCTTCGCGACTCCGAGGTGAGCGACGCGCGCGCCGCACAGCTCGCCCGCCAGGCGGCCGAGGTAGTGAGCAGCGCCGGCAACGAGATCGACCGTGCGCTCGCCGATGCGGACTCCAACGAGGCCTAGGTGCTGACCGCCATGAGTACCGCCGCGTTTGGCGGCTGCAAACCTTCGGCACGCTCTGTCCTCAGTCGCTCTCGTGCTTTTCAAGCACGCCACGCTCCCGGCGTCCAGGCCTGCCTCGGTTTTCGCTCGCCAACCCACGACGGAACTCATGACGGGCAGCACTGATACCGGGGTGGGGGAGTACCCGGACGATCTTCGCGCCCTGGTCGAGGCGCACCTGGACGAGCTCGCATTCTCGGGGACCGCGGCGACCGCTGGGCTCGACGACGCGATGCGCTACTCGCTGCTCGCCGGCGGCAAGCGGATCCGCCCGGTTCTCTGCCTGGCGGCGGCGCGCTCGGTCGGCACCGACCCGGCGGACGTGCTGCCCGCGGCGGCGGCGCTCGAGCTCATCCATACCTACTCGCTGATCCACGACGACCTTCCGGCGATGGACGACGACGAGCTCCGGCGCGGGCGTCCGACCTCCCACGTCGTCTACGGCGAGGACGTCGCGATCCTCGCCGGCGACGGCCTCTTCGCCGAGGCGATTCGCCATTTCGCCGAACACCAGCGTGCCGCGCCGGAGCGCGTCCTCGCGGCGCTTGCCGAGCTCGTCCGCGCGACGGGCGTGGCGGGCATGGTCGGGGGCCAGTACGTGGACGTGACCGCCCCCGACGAGCTCGACGCGGACGGCCTGCGCGAGCTCCACGCGCTCAAGACCGGCCGGCTGATCGCGGCGAGCGTGATCGTGCCGCTCGTACTCGCCGGGCTTGACGAGCAGCTGATGGGACCCTACCGGCGCTTTGCCGAGGAGCTCGGGGTGCTGTTTCAGATCGTCGACGACATCCTCGACGTCACCGGCTCCGACGAGGAGCTCGGCAAGCCCCACGGCTCCGACGAGCGGCTCGGAAAGCTCACCTACGTGAGCGTCTTCGGGCTCGAGCGGGCGCGCGAGCTGGCGAGCGAGTCGCACGCGAACGCGCGCGCGGCGCTCGCCGAGGTCGACGCGCGCACCGCGGACCTGGAGCTGATCACGGATTTCATCCACACACGCCAGCGATGAGCGGCTGCGACAATTCCCGGCGCGGCCGATGAGCGAAGCACACGAAGCACCAGAGGGCGAGGCGAAGGCGCCTCTTCTCGACTCGATCGAATCGCCGGCGGACCTGAGCGGCCGCTCCGACGAGGAGCTCGCGCAGATCTCGCAGGAGGTCCGCGAGCTGATCATCGACACGATCGGCGAGATCGGCGGGCACTTCGGCGCCAACCTCGGCACCTGTGAGCTGACGACGGTGCTCCACAGCCTGCTCAACTCACCGACCGACAAGATCCTCTGGGACGTCGGTCACCAGGCCTATCCGCACAAGGTCCTCACCGGCCGACGCGACCGGCTTCACACGATCCGCCAGTACGAGGGCCTTGCGCCGTTCTGCTCGGTCTTCGAGTCGGACCACGACATCATGGGCGCGGGCCACGCTTCGACCTCGCTCGGCTATGCGGTCGGGCTCAAGGAGGCGATGCGCCACGGGATCGGCGAGGACGGGCGCGTGGTCGCGGTGATCGGTGACGGGGCGCTCACCGGTGGCGTCGCCTTCGAGGCGCTCCACAACGCCGGCGGCCTCCAGACGCCGATCGTGATCGTCCTCAACGACAACGGGATGTCCATCTCCCCGAACGTCGGCGCGATCGCCCGCTCCTTCCAGCGGCTTCGCGCGAACCCGCGCCTTTACCACGCGCGTGAGGACGTCGAGGCGGCGCTGACGAAGCTGCCGCTCGGCCTCGGCCGGCAGATCGAGCGGCTCGGCCCGGAGATCAAAGCGGCGATCAAGGCCTACGCGGCGCCCGGCCTCTTCTTCGAGGAGCTCGATCTCGCGTACATGGGGCCGATCGACGGCCACGACGTGGCCCTATTGCGGACGACGCTCGAGCGGGCGTTCGAGGCCGACCGGCCGGTCGTCGTCCACATCCAGACGGTGAAGGGCAAGGGCTTCGAGCCGGCTGAGGACGGCGGCCTTGAGGGGATGGAGAAGTGGCATGCGGCGAAGCCTGGCTCGATCATCGGGCGCGAGCCGGCTCCGAAGAAGCCGCCGCTCACGCGCCAGGAGATGCAGGAGGGAGCGCGGCCGGAGGAGGTCAAGAAGCCGCCGCCCGCCTACACCTCGGTGTTCGGCGACGCGCTCGTCGTGGAGGCGAGACGAGACCGCCGGGTCATCGGAATCACGGCAGCGATGGCCGGCGGCACCGGGCTCACCGAGCTCGCCCGCGAGTGCGCGGAGCAGTACTACGACGTCGGGATCGCCGAGCAGGACGCGGTCCTGTTCGCTGCGGGGCTCGCGCTCCAGGGCGCGAAGCCCGTCTGCGCGATCTACTCGACCTTCCTCCAACGCGCCTACGACCAACTGGTCCACGACGTCTGCCTCCAGAGGCTGAACGTCGTCTTTGCGATGGACCGGGCCGGGCTCGTCGGCGACGACGGCCCGACCCACCACGGCGCCTTCGATGTCTCCTACTTCCGCGCGCTCCCGAACGTCGTCGTGATGGCCCCCCGCGACGAGGCGATGCTCGTCCACATGCTCCGCACCGCCGTCGCCTATGACGACGGCCCGATCGCCTTCCGCTACCCGCGCGGAACGGCGGAGGGTGTGCCGCTTCCCGATCGCGCTCGCGAGATCCCGATCGGCGTCGGCGAGGTGCTGAGCGAGGGGGAGACGGTCGCGCTCATCGGCTACGGCTACGGTGTGCGGGTGGCGCTCGACGCCGCCGCGATCCTCGCCGAACACGATCTCTCGGTCACGGTCGCCGACGGTCGCTTCGCAAAGCCGCTCGACGGGGCGCTCCTCGAGCAGCTCGCCGCCGAGCACGAGCTCGTCGTGACGATCGAGGAGAACGTCCTCGCGGGTGGCTTCGGCTCCGGCGTCCTCGAGCACCTCGAGGATGCGTTCGCCGGCCGCCAGGGTGAGCGAGCCGGGGTGATGCGAATCGGGCTGCCGGACCGCTACGTCACCCACGGGAAGCCGGCGCTCCTGCGCGAGGAGGTCGGGCTCACCGGTCCCGCGGTTGCCGACCGCATCACCGCGGCGCTCGGCGCGCCAAGCGCGATCACCCGCTGACGCGGCGCGGCAGGGCGCAGCCGATGAGAGTGTGATCGCACTCACACTCAGATCGCACATACGTTCGTAACCTCGGACTCGTCATGAGAGGAATCCCGCTCTCCGTCCACAGCGTGCTCGAGATGTTCGCCGCCCCGGCGATCATGGTCGTGCCGTTTGCCCTCGGCTTCGGCCCGGCGGCGACGGCGCTCGCCGTCCTCATCGGTGTCGTGCTGCTCGCGCTGTCGCTGCAGGCGGACGGAGCCGGGACGGCGGTGCCGGTCTCCGCGCACGCCGGGTTCGACTACATGCTCGCGACCGCCGCGCTCGCCGGTGGCGTCGCGGTCGGCCTGGTGACCGGCGACTGGACCGCAGGAGTCTTTCTGGTCGGCATTGGCGCCGCCCAGGTCGCGCTTGCCGCTTCAACGCGGTTCAGCGTGGCTCGCAGCGCCTGAGGAAGCCGGCCTACCTCACACAGACAACAAACACATATCTCTCCTCCCTGTACCCCGAGACGCCCCGCAGAGATGCGGGGCGTTTCGTTATGGGCGCCGCGGCTCGGGTAGGTCGAGGGCATGAACGACCAGGCGCGAGAGAAGCCGGAGACAGCGATCAGCGACGAGGCGCGCAGGGACCGCCAGCGGGCCGAGGCGGAGGTAACCGAGCGCCGGCGGCGCGAGACCGAGCCGGACCCCCACCACGAGCTCACGAATCCCGTCGAGGACGCCGATCCTACCGAGTTCCCGGATCCTTATGAGCGCCGCCCGGACCCGCGCGATCCCGACGAGGCGGAACGCAGCGACGAGGCTCCGCAGGATCCGTCGACGAGCGATCCGCCGCCGCCACGCAACATCGATCGCCTCCGGGACGGCGAGGGCAGCGAGCGCTGAGCGCCGCGGCGGCCGCGATCCTGCGCCGCCCGCCGCATCAACCTCGGGCGCTTCGCGGCCCGCTACGGTGCGCCCATGTCCAGGCGCCGGATCGACGTTCTGCTGGCGGAGCGCGGCCTCGCCGGCTCGCGGACGTCGGCGGCCGAATCGGTTCGGGCGGGACGGGTGCGGATCGGCTCCGACGGGCCCTTCGCGATCAAGCCCGGCCAGCTCGTCGCCGAGGACGCCGAGCTCCTGCTCACCGAGCCGCAGCCGTACGTCTCGCGCGGTGGGATCAAGCTCGAAAACGCGCTCGAGCAGCTCGGGATCGACGTCGAAGGTCGCGATTGCCTCGACGTCGGGGCTTCCACCGGAGGGTTCACGGACTGCCTGCTGAAGCGGGGCGCCGGCCGGGTGATCGCGCTCGACGTCGCCCGGGGGCAGCTCGACTGGCGGCTGCGGAACGACCCGCGGGTAGTGGTGATCGAGCGGCGCAACGCGCGCGAGCTCGATCCGGGCGAGCTCCCCTTCGAGGTGTCCCTTGCGACAGCCGACCTCTCCTTCATCTCGCTCGCGAAGGTGATGCCGGCGCTGGCGAGCTGCGTTCCGCCGGGCGGTGAGCTGCTCGCGCTCGTCAAGCCGCAGTTCGAGCTCGACGCGAAGCGGGTCGGCAGGGGCGGCGTGGTGCGGTCGGCGCCCGATCGGCGCGACGCGCTGCGGGGCGCCGCGGCGGCCGCGCGGGTCGAGGGCCTCGGCGTCCGCGGCTTCGCGGCCAGCGGGTTGCCGGGCCCGAAGGGCAACCGGGAGACGTTCATCTGGTGCGCGCGAGGCGCTGCGGACGCCGTGGACGTCGAGCGGCTGCTAGAGGACGTCGAGCCGGAGGGTGGCGGATGACCCCCGGAAACGACGGGCTCGGCGACAGCGCGGTCGCGGCCCCCGCCAAGATCCGGACGGCGGTCGTCTTCACCCACACGCGGCCGGAGCAGACCTCGCAGGCGCTGGGCGAGGCCCGGGTCGCGGCGGAGGCCGCGGGATGCCGGCTCGTCGCCCGGCGCGAGGAGCTCGAAAAGCACGGCGAGGCCGCGGCGGGCATCGAGCCGCTTTCCGTCGGCGATCGGCCCGACCTCTGCCTCGTGCTCGGGGGCGACGGCACCATCCTGAGCGCGCTGCGCGCGTTCGCGAACACCGGCGTCCCCGTGTTCGGCGTCAACTACGGCACCGTCGGCTTCCTCGCCGCGGTCGAGCGCGAGGACCTCACCGAGGGGCTGCGGCGCGCGTTCGCGGCCGAGTTCGAGGTGATGGCGCTGCCGGCCCTCGAGGCGACGGTCGAGGCGGACATCCCGTTGGCGCTGAACGACGTCTCGCTCATCCGCCGCCACCAGGGGCGGGTCGCCGAGCTCAGCTACCGACTCGGGGGCAAGGAGGTGGGGCACGTCCGCTGCGACGGCCTCGTCGCCGCCACGCCGGCGGGATCGACCGGATACAACCTGGCAAACCAGGGGCCGATCCTCGCCTGGGGCGTGAAGGGGTTCGTCGTCAGCTTCATCGCCCCGCACACCCTTACCGCCCGGCCGCTGGTCGTGGCGCCCAACGACGTGCTCTCGGTCACGAACGCGGCCGGCCGCGACCCGGTCGAGGTGGTCCTCGATGGTGAGCACGTCGCCGAGCTGCCGAGTGGGACCGAGATGGAGATCCGCTTTCGCGACGGCGTCGGTCGGCTCGCGCAGCTACCCGGGGCGAACTTCTACCGCCGCACCCGCGACAAGTTCGGCCGCATCGCCCACTGAGGGCGGCGCGCCTACCGGCGCAGGGCCAGTGCTAGCCGCACTAAGGGGCGGCGACCAGCTGGTCGAGCAGCGCTCGGTTGACCTCGACCTCGACCGCCTCGTGATCGTGGCCGCGCGGCGCTGGGGCGGCCAGCGTGAGGCCGCCGGTGGCGACCTGAAGCATTCGACCGGTCAGCCTCCACTCCGCGAGGGTCTCGCGACGGGATGTCACTCGTCCCACGTTCCGTCCCGTCGCGGTGCCGACCGTCAGCTGCTGAAACCCGGCCGTACGCAAGCCGGCGAGGATGGCAACCCGAAGATCGGGTCGAAGGCCCGCGTCAGCCCGTTCGCGTAGGCGGGCGACGACCCGGAGCCCCGGTCGGCAGGCGAGGAGCGCGGGAGGCGGGCAACTGCGCTCGACCGTGACCACGATCCACGAGAAGGGTGCCACCAGGCTACGCACGGACCCGATGCCGGAGCGGCGCAGTGACGCGGACCAGCGGCGCACGCGGCGGGCCAGGTCGAGGGCCGTCGCGGCGCTCGCGAGCTGGTGCACGACGCGCGGCAGTGCCCTGGCAGGGTCCGGCGTCGCCACGCGGAGGGCGACGTCGGGTTCTAGACCGGTTTCGGCGGCTTTCTCTGAAGGCTCGAGGCCCGCGGGCCCCGCGCCCCTGCCGCTCGAGTCGACCAGCGCCAGCGTCACTGCCAGCGCGGCGATGAGGGCGAGCGAGGCGCGCACGGGCGGCAGCGGTGAGCGGTCGCGCCCTACGGCGCAAGCACGACCTTGGTCGCCTCACGCCGATCGAACAGCTCGTACGCGCGCGGCGCCTCGTCGAGGCCCATCCGGTGGCTGATCAACTCCGACGGGTGAAGCTCGCCGGCGGCGATCATCGCCAGCAGGAGCTCACGGTCATTGATCGGGTCGCCCATCGCGAAGCGCAGGGTGAGCTCGCCCTCGAACATTCGCCCCGCGTCGAGCGGATAGTCCGGCTCGAAGTGAGCGCCGACGACACATACCGTGCCCCGGCCTCGCGCCAGCGAGAAGGCCGCGTCGAGCGCGGGCTTGGCGCCGGCCGACTCGATCACCACATCGGCGCCGTGCCCGGCGGTCGCGTCGGCTACGGCGTCGGCGGCAGAGTCCGGATCGACGGCCTCGGCCCCGAGGCCCGCGGCGAGCTCGCGCCGGGCCACGATCCCGTCGACGGCGATCACATGGCGCGCGATCCGGCGGGCGAGCAGGATCGCCATTAGTCCGACCGTCCCGCAGCCGAGCACGACGACGACGTCGCCGACGTCGACGCCTCCGCGGCGCACCGCCGAGAGGCCGGTGGGCAGCATGTCGGCGACGAACACCGCGTCGTCGTCGGCCACGCCATCCGGAATCGGCCATAGGGAGCGATCGGCGTTCGGGGCGCGCACCAGATCGGCCTGGCCGCCGTCGAGGCGCTCGTAGACGCCGCTGTAGCCGAACAGCGCCCGGTTCTCGCATTGCATTGGACGCGCCGCGCGGCAGTGTCCGCAGGTCCCGTCGGAGATCATGCTCGCGTTCACGACCCGTTGGCCCGGGCGCAGGTCCCGGACACTGTCGCCGACCTCGCGCACGACGCCGACCCACTCGTGGCCCGGAATCGTCCCCGCCTCGAACCCAGGCGTGAGCCCGTGGTAGGGGAAGAGGTCGGCACCGCACAGCGCCGTCTTGCGAACCTCGACCACGGCGTCGGTTGGCGCGTGGATCGTCGGCTCGGGGGCCTCCTCGACCTCCAGCCGCTCAGGTCCCTGGATGCGCACCGCCTTCATGCCGGCTCCTCGAGCTCGACCAGGTAGCCGTCGGGATCGACGGCAAAGCAGCGGGCGCCCCCCCACGGTGGCGAGTACGGCTCGGCGAGGAACTCGACTCCGGCCGTGCGCAGCTCGTCGTATGCCCGTCGGCAGTCGCGGACCTCGAGTACGAGGGCGACCTGCAGCCGCGAACGATCCTCGGGCGCCACCATCGCGACGCCAGGCCGGTCCTCCGCGTCGTGCCCTTGCTCGGCGAGCGATAGCCGTGCTCCGGCAAGCGTCAGCGTCGCGTACGGCGGATCGTCATAGGCGGCCTCGAGCTCTGCGCCGAGCCGGTCGCGATACCAGGCGGCCGAGGCGGCGACATCGGCAACGGCGAGGATCGCTCCCGCGCGGGTGGTTGCAAGCTCCGCCATCAGTGCCTCGTGTGCCCGCCGTCGACGACGACCATCTGCCCCGTTACCCAGGCGGCGTCCTCGGAGCAGAGGAAGGCGACGGTGGGCGCGATGTCGGCCGGCTCGCCGCGGCGCGGGATCGCCTGCAGGCTCTGGACGAAGTCGAACGCCTCGGCGTGCGGGCTGGCCAATACGCCGTCGCTGGCGGTGAGCCCGGGGGCGACGGCATTCACCGTGATCCCCTGGCCGCCGACCTCGGTCGCCAGCGCGCGGGTGAACCCCCAGACGCCGCCCTTGGCGGCCACATATGCGGCCATGTTCGGCGTCCCCGCCATCACGGTGTTGGAGGCGATGTTGACGATCCGCCCGTAGCCCGCGTCGCGCATCGGCTCCCAGACGGCCCGCGAGCACAGGTAGACGCCGGTCAGGTTCGTGTCGATGATCTTGCGCCAGTGGTCGAGGTCGACGTCGTCCCAGGCGATGAACGGGACGATCGCGGCATTGTTGACCAGGGCGTCGACCCGACCGTGACGGTCGAGAACCTCGGACACCATCGCGCGCACGGATTCGGGCGCCGAGACGTCGGCCTCGACCGCGTGCCCGCGCTCGAGCGCGCCGGCGACGTCCGCCGCACCGTCGGCGTTGAGGTCCGCCACGACGACCGTCGCCCCTTCGGCGTCGAGCTTCTCGGCGATCGCGCGGCCGATCCCCTGGGCGGCGCCCGTGACGATCGCAACTCGATCGGTGAGCTTCATCTGTCGCTTCCTCCTAGTAGTGGTTCGGCGCGTGCTGGTAGGACTCCCACGCGTCCATGTCGTGGGTGAAGAAGACGTCGAGGTCGTGACGGCGGGCCAGGTGCTTGAGCTTGCGAAGGGAGGCGAAATTCGCGGTCGGGTCGTTGTGAAAGCCCGAGATCAGCTCCTTCTCCCATGTCTCCCTCGTGTAGCTGACGTCGGCGACGAACAGCATCGGCCGCCCCTCAGCGCGCTCGAGCAGCAGTGAGTAGTGCCCGACGGTATGGCCCGGTGTGAACAGCAGGCGGATGCCGTCGGCGAAGTCGACCTCGTCTCCCTCCAGCCATTCGTAGGCGGAATCCGGCCGGTGGAAGACCTTGTCGGCGTAGCCGAGGCGCTCGAACGGCTCGGGCACGAGGCAATGCCGAAGCTCCTCCTTGCCGACCCAGGTGACCGCGCCGGGCAGATGACGCTGGCCGCCGCAGTGATCGAAGTGAAGATGTGAGTTGATCACCGCCGTCACGTCTCCGGCCTGAAAGCCGCAGCGCTCGAGCTGTGCCGGAAGCGTCTGCTCGTCGGTCTGCTCGGGCAGCTCGAAGGGCAGGAACTCCTCGACCGTGCCCTTGTCGAAGCCGGAGTCGAACAGGAAGAGCCCATCGGTGTGGTCGATGAGCACGCTGTAGACCGGAAAGCGCACCGGGTTGCCGGGCTCGATGTTCCAGGCGATGTGCGTGCGGTCGATGACCAGCGAGCCCGAGTCCAGCAGCCAGACGCGATTCACGCCCATCGCTACCTCCTCAGACTTCCTGCGCGTCGAGAGTCTTGCGCAGCGCTACCAATGCCTTCGCCCGCTTGGCGGGAAGCTCGGCGAGCTCGTCGGATGAGTAGGAGAACAGTCCGCCACCTGACTTGAGCCCGAGCTTGCCCTCCGCGGTCAACCGAGTGATCGTCTCCGAGACGCCCGACTCGGTCGAGAGCTCGGAGTTGAGGTAGCCGGCGACGCTCTCGTAGATGTCCAATCCGGCGACGTCGAGCAGCTGCATTGGCGGGATCACGGCGAGCTTGTAACCGATGCCCCACTTGACGTTGAGGTCGAGCTCCTCGGCGTCGATCACTCCCTCGTCGACGAGGGCGAGGCACTCGCGCATGATCGCGTAGAGGACGCGGTTCTCGACGAAGCCCGGGACCTCCTTGTTGAGCATGCTTGCGCGGTATCCGATGCGCTCGATCAGGCTCCTGGCTGCCGCGATCGTCTCCTGCGACGTTCGCTCGCCCGGGATGACCTCGATCATCGGGATCAGCTGCGGCGGATTGGACCAGTGCATGCCGACCACCCGCTCGGGGTGCTCGAGCCCCTCGGCGATCTTGGTGATCGGAATTCCCGAGGTGTTCGAGGAGAGGATCGCGTCGGGCGCGACCTGGCGCTCGAAGTCGGCGAACACCTGCTGCTTGAGCTCGAGCTTCTCAGGGACCGCCTCGAGCACCAGGTCGGCGCCCTCCAGCGCCGCGGTGAGATCGGACTCAAACCGGACGTCGCCTCCCTCGACGGGCTGGGTTTCAAGGCGCTCGAGCACCCCGCGGGCGAGCTCGAGGCCCTTGGCGGCCCGCTCCAACGCCTCGGAGGAGACGTCGTAGAGCGCCACCTCGATGCCCGCTCGCTCGAGTACCGCGCCCATCCCCGGTCCCATTGTGCCGGTGCCGATCACGGCGCCTCGCTTGATCTCTCTCATCCGGTGTCTGCCTCCTTGAGTTGCTGGATTCGCCGCCACACGCGCTCGGGCGTGAGCGGAAGTTGTGTCATCGGCACGCCGGCGTCGGCGAGCGCGGTCGCGACCGCCGCCGGGGTTGCCGCTTGGGCGCCCTCGCCGCATCCCTTCGCGCCGTAGGGCCCGGGGCCGTCGGCGTTCTCGACGATGATCCCGGTCATCTGCTCCGGCATGTCGTCGATCCGGGGGACGCGGTAATCGAGCAGGTTCGAGTTCGTCAGCTCGCCGTCCGCGTAGACCATCTCCTCGAACAGGGCGTTGCCGACCCCCTGCAGCACCGCGCCCTCGTCCTGGCGCTCGACCAGCAGCGGGTTGATGGCCTTACCCACGTCGGCGATCGTCGCCATCCGGTCGACCGAGACACTGCCGGTCTCGGGGTCGACTTCGACCTGGGCGGCCGCGATGCAGATCTCCCAGAACACCGGGCCCTCGGCGTAGGAGCCACTGCCCTGCTCCGGGCGCACCTCGCCCTGGCCGACGAGCTCGCCTCCTGAGAACCCGAACCGCTCCGCCATCAGCTGCGAGTAGGAGGCCTCGCGCCCGGCCCCATGCACCATGCCGTCGGCGACGGCGAGCTCGCTGCGGTCGGTGCCCCAGGCATCCGCCGCCGTCGCGAGCAGGCGTTCGCGCAGGTCCGCGGCGGCCCGCTGAACCGCGAGCCCGGCGAGCGTCGTCGAGCGGCTGGCCCCGGTGGAGCGGTCGTAGGGCGTAAAGCGCGTATCGGCGCCCTGGACGGTGACGTCAGCGGTGTCGATCGCCAGTTCCTGGGCCGCGATCTGCGCCATCACCGTGCGGGCCCCCTGGCCCATCTCGGTCGTCCCGACGTTGACCTCGGCGGTGCCGTCGGACTCCATCCGCACGTTGGCGCTCGAAACCGGGTGCGCGCCGGCCGCAAGCAGGCCGACCGCGACGCCGCGTCCGGTCCACTCGCCCTTCGGCTCGGACCAGCCAACCGCGGCAGCCGCCTTCTCGACGTCCCCGACGAGGTCCGCGTCGAGTGGCTTGCCGGTGCCGTCAGGGCGCACCGGCTGACCCGGGCGCAGCAGGTTGCGCCGGCGGATCTCCAGTGGGTCGAGACCGGCCTGGCGGGCGAGCTCGTCGATCTGCAGCTCGCCGATCCACTGCAGGTGCACCGCGCCGAAGGCGCGATAGGAGCCCGCTGGCGCGGTGTTGGAGTACACGCAGCTCGCGTCGACATGCACGGCCTCCCAGCGATACGGCCCGGGAGCGGCGTCGCCGGCGGTGGCGCAGACGCGCGGCCCGTTGTCGGCGTAGGCGCCGGTGTCGAGCCACAGCCGCACGCTGCGCGAGCGCAGACGGCCGTCGCGGTCAGCGGTGGTGGTCATCCGGCAGCGCATGCCGTGGCGCCGCGTGGTGACCATCGACTCGTCGACGCGGTTCTGAATTCGCACCGGTCGGCTGGCCTTGCGCGAGAGCGCCGCCGTGATCGGCTCCATCTTCGTGTAGCTCTTCGACCCGAAACCGCCCCCGAGGTATGGAACGATCACCCTGACTCGCCCGATCGGCAGGTTGAAGAGATCGGCGATCTCGGCCCGGACCAGGAACGGGTGCTGGCAGGAGGCCCAGAGCGTGACCTCGCCGTCGCCGAAGTCGGCGACCACCGTGTGCGTCTCCATCGCGTATTGATAGACGGCCGGGAACTCGTACTCGCCCTCGACCGTCAGCTCGGCCTCCGCCTCGGCGAGCTCCGTCGAGCCGGCGTCGAGGCGGTAGCGGTAGCAGACGTTGCCCTCGCGCTCGGGCAGCTTGCCGAGGCCGTGAAAGAGGCCCGGCCGCAGCGCGCCCTCGTGGATCAGCGGCGCATCCTCCGCGATCGCCTCAGCGATCGTGCCCGCCACCGGAAGCTCCTCGTAGTCGACGACGATCTCGCGCAGCGCCGCCTCGGCGGTCGCCTCGTCCTCGGCGGCGACCGCGGCGATCGGATCGCCGACGAACCGGACGCGGTCCATGGCAAGAATCGGGCGGTCCTTGATCGCGTGACCCCAGTACGGGTCGAGGTCGTCGAGCTCGGGCCCGGTCAGGACCGCAACCACGCCCGGCATCGCCGCGGCCGCGGCGGTGTCGATCGAGGCGATCTTCGCGTGCGGGAGCTCGGAGCGCAGCACCTTGCCGTGAAGCATTCGGGGCACGTTGATGTCGCCGGCGAACTGCGCGCGCCCGCTTGCCTTCTCGCCCGCATCCTTGCGCGGCTCGGAGCGCCCCACCCGGTCGGCCGAGACGCTCGGATCGGCGGCCGGCTTGGTGCTCACGGCGCGGGCGCTCCCGCGAGCGACTCGGCCGCCTCGACGATCGACTTGTAGCCGGTGCAGCGGCAGATGTTGCCGTCGAGGCCGGCGATCACGTCGTTGCGGTCACGAAGCTCGCCGGCGTCGCGCAGCGCCTTCAGGGTGAGCAGGAAGCCGGGTGTGCAGAAGCCGCATTGAAGGGCTGCCCGGTCCGTGAACGCGCGCTCAAACTCCGCGAACTCGGCGGTCGCGGCGAAGCCCTCGATCGTGAGCACGTCCCGGCCGTCGGCGTCGCAGGTCAGGTACGTGCAGGCGCTCACCGGCTCGCCGTCGACGAGCACCGTGCAGGTGCCGCAGACCTGGACCTCGCACGAGCGCTTGGCACCGGTCAGGCCGAGGCGGTCGCGCAAGCTGTCGAGCAACAGCTCGCGTGCGGGAACCACCAGCTCGCGAGGCCGGCCGTTGACGGCGATCGTGACCGCAACGTCGCTCATCGCTAGCCGTCCATCCCCTCGTCGAGCCCGCGGCGGCGCATATCGCGCACCCACGCCTGCCAGTACTCGCCCACGAGCCCGTCGTTGTACTTGCGCCGATGCAGGTCGTCCACGAGCATCGGCTCGATCGGTCGCGGACCGCCGAGCGTCGCCGCGATCGCCTGCAGCGTCACGGCGCGCTCCAGCGTCACCGCAGCGAGCACCATCCACGGCAGGTCGCGGTGGGCGACCAGCACGCCGTGATTTCGCAGCAGCACCACCGACCGCGCGCCGAGCGCCTCCGCCACGTCCGCGCCCTGTTTGACCTCGGTGATCAGATCCGGGCTGCCGTCGTAGACGGCCAGCCCGCGGTCGAACATCACCGCGTCGTGGGTGAGGTGCAGGAGGTCGGCGTCCGTGGCCGCGAAGGCGGTCGCGTATGGCGGGTGGCCGTGCACGATCGCGCCGACGTCGTCGCGGCGGCGATAGACCTCGGTGTGCAGGACGGCCTCGAGGTGCATGTCGTCGGACGCCTCGCGGAGGTCGGCTCCGAGCTCGAACTCGATCACGTCGTCGGGCGCGACCTCGGCGAGCGTGACCCCCTTGCGCTTGATCCACATCCGGTCCGGGCGCTCGCGATCGCGAGCGCTGACGTGGCCGAGAGTCAGGTCCTGATAACCCTCGTTGGCGAGGATCCGGCAGGCCCACGCGACGTGCTCGCGGACGTCGCCGTCTTCCGTCGCCATCCGGCTCAACGTCGGTCGGTTGGCGGGTAGTCGGGGTGGGGAAAGCCGAAGACCATGATCACGTCGGCGTCGGAGTCGTTGACCACCGCGTGCCACGTGCCGGGCGCGATGTGCAGCGCGTCGCCGGCCGCGAATCGAACCTCGCCCTCGTCGGTCTCCAGCCGGCCCGAGCCGCTGACCACGTAGGCGACCTCCTCGGCCTCGTGCGAGACGCTGGTCGTCGCGCTGCCGGGCTTGAACACCGAGTAGCCGATCGAGCTCACGTTGCCGTCGACCCGCTGGTCGGTGACGAGCATCCGGCTCCAGCTTCCGCCGGGCAACTCGATCGGATCGACGCTCTCGAGTGCGATGAC
>DATHAL010000060.1:0-19110 GCA_035296705.1 Solirubrobacterales bacterium | reverse complement strand
GTCTGCCTCGCGTTCCCGATCGAGGGCCGCACAGGGGAGCGCTACCTCGTCACCGGCCGGCCGGTCCCGGCGGCGATCGGCACGGCGCACCGCTCGGCGGCGCGGGAGCGCTTCGGTATCGCGGCGGAGGACCGCTGCCTGCTCGTCTTCGGCGGCAGCCAGGGGGCACGCTCGATCAATGTCGGCGCGCTCGACGCATTCGTGACCCCGGACGGAGCGGAACGCGACTTCCACGTCCTCCACATCAGCGGCAGCCGCGACTATCCCGAGGCGCTCGACCGCCTGACCGGCGCCGCCCCGGTGCCGCGCTACACGCTGCTCGAGTACGAGCCCGGTCTTGCCGACGCGCTCGCGGCCTGCGACCTGGTCCTCGCGCGCGCCGGCGGCTCGATCTTCGAGATCGCCGCTGCGGGCAGGCCGGCGATCCTCGTGCCGTACCCGTACGCCGCCGGGCGCCACCAACACGCGAACGCCGAGTGGATGGTGGAGGGCGGCGCCGCGCTCGCGATCGAGGACGCCGAGCTCGAGCCGGTCCGGCTCCGCGAACTCGCGGCGGAGCTCCTGGGCGACCGGGAGCGGCTCGCGAGGATGGCAGCCGCGTCGGCGGGGCTCGCGCGCCCGGATGCGGCCGAGCGGGTCGCCGCGGAGGTCCTGGCCGCGATCCGCGAATCTTCCCGCGGATGAGCGACTGGAGCGGCCGCGAGCTGCACTTCATCGCGATCGGCGGGACCGGGATGAGCGGCCTGGCGATCGTCTGCGCCGAGCTGGGTGCCCGCGTCACCGGCAGCGACCGGGCCGAGAGCACCTATCTCGATCGAGTCCTCGGGGCCGGGATCGAGGCGCGCCTCGGTCACGACGCCGACTCGGTGCCGCCGACCGCGGAGATCGTCGTCTCGACCGCCGTTCCGGATTCGAACCCGGAGCTCGCACGCGCGCGCGAGCACGGACAGCGTGTGATCCACCGGGGCCAGCTCCTCGCCGAGATCTGCGCGCAGAAGCGACTGGTCGCGGTCGCCGGTGCTCACGGCAAGACGACGACGACCGGGATGCTCGTCCACGCCCTGCGCGCGGCAGGCGCCGATCCCGCGTTCTTCGTCGGCGGCGAGCTCCCGGTCGACGGCGGGGCCGGTGCGAACGCGGGTTGGGGAACCGGGGAGTGGGTCGTCGCCGAGGCCGACGAGTCGGACGCGAGCTTCCTCGAGCTCTCACCGGAGGTGGCGGTGGTGACCAACGTCGAACTCGACCACCATGCCCGCTGGCGCTCTCGCGCCGAGCTCGCGGACGCCTTCCGGGAGTTCGCGGGCCGCGCCCGCGGCCTCGCGCTCCTCGACGAGCGCGAGCTCGACCCGATCGCCGCCGGGCAGCGGGTCGTGCGCTTCGACGCGGCTCGACCCGGCCCGCCGCTCGAGCTCCGGGTGCCCGGCGCCCACAACCTGCTCAATGCGCGCGCGGCACTCGCAGCGCTCGAGCTCGCCGGCTTCGACATCGAGGCGGCCGCGGCGGCGCTTGCGGAGTTCCCGGGGATGGCCCGCCGCCAGCAGCGCAGGGGTGCCCGCGCCGGGGCGGAGATCTATGACGACTACGCGCACCACCCGACCGAGGTCGAGGCGACGATCGCGGCGCTGCGCGAGCTCGGCCCGCGGCGGCTGATCGCGGTGTTTCAGCCGCACCTCTACTCGCGCACCAAGGCGCTCGCCGAGCGCTTCGGCGCGGCGCTCGCCGCCGCCGACGAGATCGCCGTCCTCGACGTCTATCCGGCGCGCGAGGAGCCGGTCGGCGAGCTCGCCGGGGTGAGCGGCCTCGACGTCGCCCGCGCCGCCTCCGATCGAGCCGGCGGACGGCCCGTCTGGTGGCTGCGGGACGTCGAGACGGCGAACGCGGCGCTCGCGCAGCGGCTTCGCGCGGGCGACCTCCTGGTGACGCTGGGAGCCGGCGACGTTCACCGGCTCGCCGATGCGCTGGTGGAGGGTCCGTGAGCGCGCCCCCGGCCGGCGTCGAGCGCGACCACCCGCTCGCGCGGCTGACCACCGTGCGCACCGGCGGCAGCGCCCAGTTCTTCGCCCGGCCGGGGACGGAGGCGGAGCTGCTCGAGCTCCTCGCCTGGGCCGCGGACCGCGGCCTCGCCGTGGAGACGATCGGCTCCGGGTCGAACCTGCTGGTCGCCGACGAGGGCGTCGCAGGCCTGGTGCTGAAGCTCGCGGGGGAGCTCGCGAGCCTCGAGCGCGACGGCACGCGGCTCGTCTGCGGCGCCGGGGTGCGACTGCCATCGGCCTCGGCGAAGCTCGCGGGCTGGGGTCTCACCGGGCTCGAGTTCGGGGTCAACATCCCCGGCACCGTCGGGGGCGCGGTCAGGATGAACGCGAACGCGTACGGCGGCCGGCTCGCGGACGTCCTCGAGTGGGTCGACCTATGCACGGGCGCGGGGACGGAGCGGCGCGCGCCGGAGGAGCTCGGCTTCGCCTACCGAAGCTCGGCCCTGCGCCCGGGCGAGGTCGTCGCCCGCGCCGCCTTTGCGCTCTCCGAAGCGGAGCCGGGGCAGATCAAGGGGAGGCTCGCCGAGATGCGGACATGGCGGCGCGAGGCGCAGCCCTCGGGGATCAAGACCTTCGGCTCGACGTTCAAGAACCCCGACCCAGACGACCCGCGGGCGGGCGGGCGCACCGCCGGCCAGCTCCTCGAGGCGGCGGGCTGCCAGGGACTCCAGGTGGGGGGCGCGCGCCTCTCGCCGAAGCACGCGAACTTCGTCGAGAACCGCGGCGAAGCGACGACTGCCGACGTGATCGCGGTGATGGCGCAAGGCAGACGGCGGGTGCGTGAGGTATTCGCCGTGGAGCTCGAGCCGGAGGTCCAGCTCCTCGGCGACGTACGCTGGCCGAACGACTGGTGAGCAGGAGGGAGGCGCCCGGCGCGGAATCTCATCGCGATGAGCCGATCGCGGGCATCGACCCCTGCCGGCAGGCGCCGAACGAGCGGGCGATCGGCCGCCGGCCCTGCACGCAGCTCCCAGCGGGCGCCGCGCGGTCGCCGGCCCTCATCGACGAAGCGTCCCGCCCGCCGCCGTCCCTCGGCGAAGCGCCCCCGCGCGCGCCGACGGGGTTCCTGGCGCTTTCGCCTCGCGATCGGCGCCGTCCTCGCGGCCGCGCTTGTCGCCGGTTACTTCCTCTGGCTCCGCGAATCCTCGCTCGTCGCGGTCACCGACGTCGACGTGGCCGGTGTGGAGAGCGGCGATCCCGACCGGATCGTGGCCGAGCTCACGGCCGCCGGTGAGGAGATGACGACGCTTCACGTTCAGCCGGAGTTCGTCGAGCGTGCGGCGGCGCGCTTCCCGACGATCGAGTCGGTAACGGTTGACGCGAGCTTCCCCCACGGCCTGCGGATCGAGGTCTCGGAGCGTCCCCCCACGATGCTCGTCTCCGCCGGGGACGACCTGGTGCCGATCGCGGCCGACGGCACGGTTCTCACCGGCGTCGACGTGAGCGACGCGGAGCGCGAGGAGCTGCCGAAGATCGAGCTCGACGAGGTGCCGACGAGTGGCGCGCTCGGCGGCGAGCCGCTCGAGCAGGCCCGCGTCGCCGGCGCCGCCCCGCGGGCCCTGCGGCCGCTGATCGCCGAGCTCGGCTACGACGATGAGCACGGCGTGGTCGCCACGCTGCGCGGCGACATCCCAGTCTTCTTCGGGAGCGGGGCGCGCGCGGCGCAGAAGTGGGCCGCCGCGAGCGCCGTGCTCGCGGATCCCAAGCTCACCGCCCTCACATACCTCGACGTGCGCGTGCCGGAGCGGCCCGCGGTCGGAGGGGCGGCATAGGGGCAACCCTCGACCGGGCATCAAGGGTTCCAGGGCGGCGAAGAACACTCGACCTATCGTTGAGAGTCGTGACGGTGCAGGATTCCGTGCCGAAATCGCCGCCGGCCGTTGACAGCGCAACCGGAATGCCCTACCGTCGCCTTTACGTCTAGGCTGCATAGAGCGGCAAACGCTCAAGGTTGCCTTCAGCCTCGGACGGAACAGCAAGGGTCAACTTAGGAACGGGAGACATGGTCGAGTCGTCCTATCTCGCGGTGATCAAGGTCGTCGGAGCCGGCGGTGGGGGGACGAACGCGGTCAGCCGGATGGTCGATGCCGGCCTCAAGGGCGTCGAGTTCATCGCCATCAACACTGACGTGCAGGCGCTTCAGGCCTGCGAGGCCGACATCAAGCTCGCGGTCGGCCACCAGCTCACGCACGGGCTCGGGGCCGGTGCGAACCCTGACGTCGGGGCGGGCGCGGCCGCGGAGTCGCGCGACGACATCAAGGAGGCGCTCAAGGGCGCCGACATGGTCTTCGTCACCGCGGGCGAAGGCGGCGGCACGGGCACAGGTTCGGCCCCGATCATCGCCGAGATCGCCAAGGAGGAGATCGGCGCGCTCACCGTCGGTGTCGTCACGAAGCCGTTCGAGTTCGAGGGCGCGCGGCGCATGCAGCAGTCGCTCGACGGGATCGACAAGCTCCGAGCCAAGGTCGACACCCTGATCATCGTCCCGAACCAGAAACTGCTCGAGGTCGTCGAGCGCCGCACCTCCGTGCAGGAGGCGTTCCGGATGGCCGACGACATCCTCCGGCAGGGCGTCCAGGGGATCACCGACCTGATCACGACCCCCGGCCAGATCAACCTCGACTTCGCCGACGTCCGCACGGTGATGTCCGACGCGGGCTCGGCCATGATGGGCATCGGCACCGCCGCGGGCGAGAACCGGGCGCAGGAGGCGGCGAAGATGGCGATCAACTCGCCGCTCATGGAGGAGTCGATCGAGGGCGCGACCGGGATGCTCCTCAACTTCACGGGCTCGCAGGACCTCAACCTGTTCGAGGTCAACGAGGCGGCCGACATCGTCGTCTCGACCGCCGACAAGTCGGCCAACATCATCTTCGGAACGGTCATCGACCCGAGCCTCGGCGACGAGGTGCGGGTGACGGTGATCGCGACCGGCTTCGAGGGCCGCGAGACGCTCGCCCGGCGGCCGATCCAGGTCCGCGAGCGCGGCCGCCGCCGCCAGGTCGGCGGCCTCGGCGACCGCGAGCGGCGCGAGCTGACGGTGTCGGACGACGAGATCGACGTGCCGCCCTTCCTGCGCGGCACCTGAGCGCCTGAGTCCGCACCTCCGGCGATAGCCTCAAGCCGTGGAATCCGCGGCGGCACTCCGGCGCACCCCGCTCTATGAGGCACACGTCGCCGCCGGAGCCCGGCTCGTCCCGTTCGCCGGCTGGGAGATGCCGGTGCAGTACGAGGGGGTCAGCGCCGAGCACCTCGCCGTCCGGACCGCCTGTGGCGTCTTCGACGTCTCCCACATGGGCGAGATCGAGACCGAGGGACCGGCCGCGCTCGAGCTCCTGCAGCGCCTGCTCTCCAACGACGTCGCGAAGATCGAGATCGGCGGTGCGCAGTACTCGGTCCTCTGCCGCGACGACGGCGGGATCCTCGACGACCTCTTCACCTACCGGCTCGCCGACGATCGCTACCTCACGGTCACGAACGCCGCCAACCACGAGCGCGACCTCGCTTGGTTCGACGACCACGCCGCGGACTTCGACTGCGAGGTGCGCGACAGGATCTCCGATTACGCGATGCTCGCCGTTCAGGGCCCGATCGCACGCCAGATCGTCTCCGGCCTCGTCGAGGGCCAGCTGCCGCCCCGCATGCACACCGCGACGCTCGAGCTCACGACCGGCGGCGCGGCGCTCGTCTGCGGCACGGGCTACACGGGCGAGGACGGGGTGGAGGTGCTGGTCGCGCCGGACGACGCCGCGGCGGTCTGGGACGCGCTGCTCGCTGCGGGCGCCAGGCCCGCCGGGCTCGGCGCGCGCGACACGCTGAGGCTCGAGGTGTGCTTCCACCTCTACGGCAACGACATGGACGAGTCGCGAAACCCGATCGAGGCCGGGCTCGGCTGGTGCTGCAAGGAGGCGACGGGCTTCATCGGCTCCGAGGCGATCGCCGCGGCGCGAGCGCGCGGGACCGACGAGAGGCTCGTGCCGTTCGCGCTCAGCGAGCGCGGCATCCCGCGCCAGGGCAACGAGGTTCTCGACGCCGCGGGCGAGCGCGCGGGCGTCGTCACCAGCGGGACGCACTCGCCCTCGCTCGAGCGGGGGATCGGGATCGCGTATGTGCGCTACGACCTCGCCGACACCGGCACCGAGATCGCGATCGACGTGCGAGGAAGGCGCCGCGCCGCGCGCGTAGAGTCCAGGCCGCTCTACGACCCGAAGGAGAGATCAGTTGCCTGACGAGAGCTATCCCGAGGACCTCAAGTACCACACCGAGCACGACTGGGCGCGGATCGAGGGCTCAGACGCGACGTTCGGGATCACCTGGTACGCCCAGGACGCGCTCGGCGAGGTCGTCTTCTACGAGCCGCCCGCGGTCGGGGCGACGATCACCAAGGACGAGCCCTACGCCGAGGTCGAGTCGGTGAAGGCGGTCTCCGACGTCTTCGCGCCGCTCTCCGGCGAGATCGCGGAGGTCAACGAGGCACTCTCAGAGAGCCCCGAGAGGATCAACGAGGACCCCTACGGCGGGGGGTGGCTGGTCCGGGTGAAGCTCTCCGATCCCTCTGAGGCCGACCAGCTCCTGGACGCCGCCGCATACAAGAAGCTTCTCGCGAGCGGCTGAGATCTACGAGCGCCCTTGACAGGCACGCGCCGGTGGGCGAGGGTTGCCGAAATAGCGGGGGACGACGACTACGCGCGGCGGCTCCCCGAACTACCACTCGTCCTTGGAGGGAATAGCGGATGACGAAGCGCAGAGGCAGGCCCTCGCCTGCGATGTTGCTGGCGGCACTCGCCCTGGTGTTCGCGATGGTTGGAACGGCTGTCGCTGGGCCCGATGTAATCAGCAACAAGATCACGAAGCCGACGGTCAAGAAGATCGCCAAAAAGCAGGCGAAAAAGCAGCTGAGGAAAAACGTCTCCGGCTCGCACGTGAACCTCGCCGACGCAGCCCCGCCGACGGGGCCGGCCGGCGGTGATCTGACCGGGGACTATCCCAAGCCGCTGATCGGCGACCTCAAGGTCACCGAGACGAAGATCGCGGACGCCGCGGTGACGTCGCCGAAGATCGCGACCGACGCGGTGCGGGCGGGACAGCTGGCCGCGACCCAGCAGGTCACGAACACGGTGGGGATCGCAGGAAACGGCAACGCAGCGGTCTCGGTCCAATGCCCGGCGGGCACCCAGGTGATCAACGGTGGCGGCACGACTAGCGCCTTCACCGTCTTCATGGTGACCACATTCCAGACCGGAAACGGGTGGATCGTCGCCTACCACAACAGCACTGCCACGCCGCGGACGATCACGGCAGTGGCGCAGTGCCTGGCGGCCTAGGCGAGGGTTGAGGCCGGGACGAGACGAAGGTGAGATTGCGGCCGGCGGGGCACCAGGTGCCTCGCCGGCCGCCGCGCATTCTCGGCGGCTGTTGACCGCGGCCGTCGCCGCGGTGACGGCGGGGCTCGTCGCGATCGGCTGCGGCGGCGGGCAGGAGCAGGCCGAGAGCCCGGCGACGACCACGGTGATCGCTACCGAGGCGCCTGCCGCTGACGATCTCGGCGCGTCGAGCGCGAGCCAAGACCCCGGTCGCGAATCCAAAGCTGACGATCGGACCCGATCGAAAACACGGGCCGAGGACGGCACCGGTATCCCGGCGGCCCACGCCCGCGATGCCGGCGTCGAATCCGGCGGCGGGAACTCGTCCTCCGCCTCGGCCGGCGAAACCTCGTCCGCTCAGGGGGACTCGATCGAGGATGGTGGCACTCCGACGCATGTCAGTTCGCATGGCGCACCCCCCGGGCCTTCGGGCCCGGCGGTGCAGCCGGGCGGCGGTGACTCGGACGCGGATGCGCATCCGCCGAGCGCCCCGGCGTCTGCGGCGGCGGCGGATGGCGGCGAAGAGCAGGCGGAGGCGTCGGCCCCGCCGCAGCCCTGACAGGACGCACAGCAGCCAACGGGCAGCGCCAACCCTCGCCGGCCCGCTGGCTAGCATCAATCCGGTGAGCCGCTACACGTCCGCCACCGATGCCGATCGCGCGGCGATGCTCGGGGCGATCGGCGTCTCGTCGATCGACGAGCTGTTCGAGGACATCCCGCCGGAGCTTCGGCTCGACCGGCCGCTCGACCTGCCGGCGGGACGACCGGAGACGGAGGTCTTCGACGAGCTCGCCGCCCTCGCGGCGCGCAACGCGGACGCCGACTCGACCGTGTCCTTCCTCGGCGCCGGGATGTACGACCACTACGTGCCGGCGATCGTCGACGCGATCATCTCGCGCTCGGAGTTCCTGACGCCGTACACGCCCTACCAGCCGGAGGTCTCCCAGGGGGGCCTCCAGGTGATGTTCGAGTTCCAGACGGCGATCTCCGAGCTCACCGGGCTTCCGGCGGCGAACGCCTCGCTCTATGAGGGGCCCTCGTCGGTCGCCTCGGCGGCATACCTGGCGCTCGGGGCGGCGAGGGGCCGGCGCAAGCTCGTCGTCTCACGTGGCCTTCACCCGCACTCGCGCGAGACCCTCGCCACCTACGCGGTCGGCTCCGGCGCCGAGGTGGTCGAGGTCGGACTCGAGGGCGGGCTCACGGACGCCGCGGCGCTCGCCGACGCCGTCGATGGCGAGACGGCGGCGCTCTTCGTCCAGAACCCCAACTTCCTCGGCGCGGTCGAGGACCTCGAGGCCCTGGCGGATGCGGCGCACGAGGCCGGCGCCCTCTGCGTCGCCTCGGTGGACGCCGTGATGCTCGGCGTCCTGCGCTCGCCCGGCGAGTGCGGTGTGGACGTGGCGGTGGGAGAGGGGCAGCCGCTCGGTAACCGGCTCGACTTCGGCGGGCCCTCGTTCGGGTTCTTCGCGGCCACCGATGAGCACCTGAGGCGGATGCCCGGGCGGATCGCCGGCGAGACCGTGGACATCGACGGCCGCCGCGGCTTCGTGCTCGCGCTCCAGACGCGCGAGCAGCACATTCGCCGCGAGAAGGCGACCCACAACATCTGCACGTCGCAGGCGCTGAACGCGCTCGCAGGGACGATCTACCTCTCCTGGCTCGGCCGGCGGGGCATCGTCGAGCTCGGCGAGCTCCTCGTCCGCCGCACCGCCTACGCGCGCGAGCGCCTCGCGCAGGTGCAGGGCGTCGAGCTCCTCCATGAGGCGCCGGTCGCGCGCGAGTTCGCGGTCCGACTGGCGGCGCCCGCCGAGGCCGTGCTCGACCGGGTCGCGGAGGACGGGATCGCCGCCGGCTACGCGCTCGGCCGAGAGTATCCCGAGTACGAGGACGGGCTGCTGGTCGCGGTCACGGAGCGACGGTCGCGTGAGCAGATCGACGCGCTCGCCGACTCCCTCGGACGGGCGATCACCGACGTCGGCGCGAGCCGGCCCGCGGAGGTGACCGCATGAGCGACGTCTCCGTCGCCCCGCCGGCGCACGCCGAGGCCCCGACGCCGCAGCAGCGCGAGCGCGCGCTGACGATTTACGAGCACTCCGTCGAGGGCCGCCGCGCCGCGGTGCTGCCCGACGCCGGCGTGCCCGAGCCGGCGCTTGGCGAGCTGATCCCACGGAAGTTCCTGCGCGAGCGCGGCCCGGCGCTCCCCGAGGTCTCCGAGCCCGAGATCGTCCGGCACTACAACCGGCTCTCGCGCCGCAACTTCGACCTCGACACGGGCCCGTATCCGCTGGGCTCGTGCACGATGAAGCACAACCCGCGCCTCAACGAGAAGGTCGCGGCCCTGCCCGGGCACGCGCGGCTTCATCCCGCGACGCCGCCGAAGCGCGCCCAGGGCGCGCTCGAGTTGATGTGGCGGCTCGAGCGGGCGCTGAGCGAGATCTGCGGGCTCCCGCACGTCTCGCTGCAGCCGTCGGCCGGCTCCCACGGCGAGCTGGCGGGCCTGCTGCTCACCCGCGCCTACCACGCCGACCGCGGCGAGGCGCGCACCAAGGTCCTAACGCCCGACACCGCCCACGGCACCAACCCGGCGACCGTGACGATGGCGGGGCTCGAGGTCGTCAAGGTCGCGACGAACGAGCGCGGCGGCATCGACCTCGACGACCTGCGCGCGAAGGCGACCGACGAGGTCGCCTGCCTGATGCTCACGAACCCGAACACGCTCGGCGTCTTCGACGAGAACATCGCCGAGATCACGCGGATCGTGCACCAGGCGGGCGGGACCCTCTACTACGACGGCGCGAACCTGAACGCGATCATGGGCCACACACGCCCCGGCGACATGGGGTTCGACATCGTCCACGTGAATTTGCACAAGTCGTTCTCCCAGCCGCACGGCGGTGGCGGCCCGGGCTCAGGGCCGATCGCCGTCTCCGACCGGCTCGAGCCCTACCTGCCGCTGCCGCGAATCGTCCGCGACGGGTCGGGCAACGGCGCGGGTTCCAGGTTCGACCTCGATCACTCCGGGCCGAAGTCGATCGGGCGGCTGCGCGGCTTTCAGGGCAACTTCGGCGTCTTCGTGCGCTCCTACGCCTACATCTCGAGCCTCGGCGGCGACGGTCTCACCGAGGCGTCCGAGACGGCGGTCCTGAACGCCAACTACCTGCTCGCGCGAATGCGCGCGAGCCGCGCGGGGAAGTACCTGCCGCTCGCCTTCCGCGAGCGCTGCATGCACGAGTTCGTCCTCTCGGGCGCGCCAGCGAAGAGCGACCTCGACGTGCGCACGCTCGACATCGCCAAGCGGCTCCTCGACTACGGCTTCCACCCGCCGACGATCTACTTCCCGCTGCTCGTCGACGAGGCGCTCATGGTCGAGCCGACCGAGACCGAGACTCGCGAGTCGCTGGACCGGCTCGCCGACGCGTTCGACTCGATTCTCGCCGAGGCCGAGTCGGACCGTGAGATCCTGCGGGGCGCGCCCTACACGACGCCCGTGCGGCGCCTCGACGAGGCGCGCGCGAGCCGCAGGCCGGTCATCCGCCAGCCGCTCGACTGAGCCTCAGGCGCTTGCCGGCGCCGCCGTGCGGATGATCGTCCGCAGCGGTCGCCGGACTACGAGCTGGTGCGCCCGGGGGCGAAGCAGCGAGACGAGCTCGGCGGTGGGGCGGAACGGATCCGCGATCGCCTCTCCGCTCAAGATCGAGATCGCGGCCCTGACCTCGCCACCGACCTCGGCCAGCAGAAGGCGTCCCGCCGGCACCCGGGCGGAGTCGCGCCCGGCGAGCCGCACGAGAGCCTGGCGGTCGGCGTCCGTCGCTTCCCGAATCGTCACAGGGCTTGAATTGGAGGGGGCAAATGTATTACTATGTAGGGGCATGATTCGTATGATAGCCGCAGACAGGAGGTAGTCAATGTCATACAAAGACGAATTGATGAACCTCCAACGAGACGGAGATCGATCGCTCACCCAGCAGCTCGTCGACGTGATCTCGGGTGCGATCGAGAGCGGCGAGCTCGCGCCCGATGCCAAGCTCCCGCCCACGCGCGAGCTCGCCGAGCTCGCCGGCGTCAACCACCTCACGGCGGTCCGCGCGTATCGGCGCCTGCGCGAGCTCGGGCTCGTCAGCGCGCACGTCGGTCGCGGCACGTTCGTCCGCGGCTCCGCGCAGCCGCCGCACGGGCCGCGGGTGCCGGATTCGATCGCATGGCAGCGCTACGCGCTTCCCGCGGCCGATGAGACGTACGGCGACCGCGTGCTCGCGGAGATGCACCGCCAGGCGACCATGGAGGGGCTCGTCCCCCTCTCGGTCGGCTACCCGTCGGAGCGGCTCTTCCCGGTCGCCGAGATCGCGGACGCGACCGCCGCCACCCTGCGCGAGCACGGTGCACGGGCGCTCCAGTACTCCGACGTTCAGGGGCTCGCCGGGCTCGCCGAGCAGATCGCGGAGCTCTCGGCCGCCCGCGGGGCGCCTGAGGACCCCGACGACATCGTGATCACGAACGGTGCGGCGCAGGGCATCTCGCTGACCTGCGCGGCGATCCTGCGCCCCGGCGACACGGTCGCCTGCGAGGACCCGACCTTCCCCTCGATCACCCGCGCGGTGCGCGACGCGGGGGCCCGGATCGTGCCGGTCCCCGTCGACGACGACGGCCTCGACGTCGACGCGCTCGAGGCGCTGCTCGGCCGCGGCGAGATCCACATGCTCGTCGTCCAGTCGCGCCTCCACAACCCGACTGGCCGCGACCTCGTCCCGGCCCGCCGCGAGCGGCTGCTGACGCTCGCCAGGCGCCACGGCTTCTTCGTGCTCGAGGACGGCGTCTACAGCGACCTGAGGTTCACCGGGGAGGAGCTGCCGTCGCTGCGCTCCGAGGCGCCGGCGCATGTGATCTACGTCGACTCGCTCTCCAAGACGGTCGGCGGCGGACTGCGGATCGGCTGGGTCGCCGCGAGCGGACCGGTGCTCGCGCGGATCGTCGCCGCGAAGCGCTCCCACGACATCCACAGCCCCACCCTCACGCAGCTCATCGTCGCCCGCTACCTCGAAACCGGCGCATACGCCGAGCAGGCCGAGAGGGCGCGCCGCTTTTACCGCGAGCGGCTCGACGCGCTGCGCGGGTCGATCGACACCCACCTCGGCCCGCTCGCGTCCCACCCGGAGCCGCTCGGCGGCGGGCACCTCTGGGTCGCGCTCGACGTGCCCCACGACGAACGCGAGCTCGCCGACGAGGCGGTGCGGCGTGGGGTCGCCTACGTGCCCGGCGGCGCGGTGCGGGTCGAGGAGCGAGGTGAGCTGCGGATGCGACTCTCCTTCGGCTACCTCGAGCCGGAGGAGATCGACGAGGGGCTGCGGCGGCTGGCCCTGGCGATCGACGCGCTCGAGGCGCGACCGGTCCGCCGGCAGGCGGTCCCGGTCTAGCCGCGCGACTTGGGCAGCTTCTGCTCGAGCTCGAGCACGGGCGCGAACAGATCGCCGTGCTCCTCGACTCGGTCGAGCACCTCCGAGGCGAGGAAGCGCACCGAGGTTGGGTCGTCGCTTTCCGCCAGCGCCTCGACCTCCTCCCAGAGGAGCGGCGCCGACGCCCACGGCTCCTCACGGCAGCGCAGCGAGTAGACGGCGACGGTGGTCTTCGAGTAGTCGTTCTGACTCCAGTCGACCAGCACCTTGCCCTTGCGCAACTCCTTCTTCTGCTTGGAGACCACGAGGTCCGGATCCGAGCGCTCCATCGCCTGGGCGATGGCACGTGCATACGTCTTCGTCTGCTCGAAGGTGACCCTGGGGACGTTGAGCGGGACGTAGACCTGGATCCCCTTCGAGCCGGAGTGCTTGGGGAAGCACTCGAGGCCGAGGTCGGCGAACAGGTCCCGGAGGCGGAGCGCGATCACCGCGCACTCGACCGCCGTTGCGGGCTCGCCGGGGTCGAGGTCGAACGCCAGCGCCGTCGGTCGGTTGGGCCTCCGAGCGGCGGCCAGGGACGGGTGAAGCTCGAGCGCCGCCAGCTGCGCGAGCCAGATCAGCGTCGCGCGCTCGTCGCAGACGATGAAATCGAGGGTCCCGACCGACCCCATCTCGATCGGCGCCGTCCGGACCCAGTCGGGCGTGTGGTTCGGCGCGCGCTTCTCGAAGAACCGCTGCCCGTCGACCCCGTCGGGAAACCGCACCCGGGTCAGCGGCCGGTCACGGAGGTGCGGAAGGATCGTGTCCGCGATCCGGGCGTAGTAGTCGATCGCCGCGGCCTTGGTGAACTTGTCCTTCGGCCACAGGACCTTGTCGAGGTTGGTGAGCGTCAGCTCGCGCCCATCGACCTCTACTTGGCGCTTTTCGCCTTGCTTCGCGATCGCGACTTGGTCGTGGTCTTGCGCGGCTTCTTCGCCGGCGACTTCTTCGCGGGCTTGGAGCCGCCGTCCTCCTCCGACTTGACCGCCGCAAGGCTCTCCTCGAGCGCCGCCATCAGGTCCGGAGCCTTGGTCGGCTTCGGGGCCTCGGTCTCGGGAGCGACCACGGCCTCGCCCTTCGCCTTTCGCTCGATCAGCGCGAGGAGCTCCTCGCGGTACTCGTCGCGGTACTTGTTCGCCTCGAAGTCCGAGCTCAGCGAGTCGATCAGCGCCTTCGCCATGTCGAGCTCGCGCTTCTGCGGGTTCTCGCCGTCTCCGAGGACCTCGCCGAGCTCGTCCGGCGAGACCACCTCGTCCGCGAACCGCATCGTCGCCATCGTCAGCACGCCGTCCATCGGTCGGATCGCGGCGAGGCTCTCGCGGTTGCGCAGCACGAAGCGGGCGACCGCCACCTTGTTCGAGTCCGCCATCGCCTTGACGAGCAGCGAGTAGGCGCGCTCGGCGCCCTTGTCGGGGCCGAGGTAGTAGGGATGGTCGAAGAAGATCGGGTCGATCTCGTCGAGGTCGACGAAGTCCTGGATCTCGATCGCGCGGGTCTTCTTCGGATCGAGCTCCTCGAGCTCCTCGCGCGTGATCACGATGTACTCCTCCGGAGCGACCTCGTAGCCCTTGACGATGTCGTTGTAGTCGACCTCCTCGCCGTCCGCCTCGGCCACCCGCTTGTGACGGATGCGCGAGCCGTCCGACGCTCGAAGCTCGCGGAAGCTGACCGACTTCTTGGAGACGGCCGAGTAGAGCTTCACGGGCACGTTCAGGAGCCCGAAGCTGATCGATCCTGACCAGATAGCGCGCGGCATAACTACGTAGTACTTCAGACTACCCGCACCCACCTTTCTCATCGCTCGCGCGAAACAAAGGTTGCGCCGCGATCAGGACCGGTTTATCTGAGGGTTTCGTCCTCGCATCCAGCGCGCTGATCTCCACGGTCGGCGACGAGCGCATCGTCGCCGGGGCCGCAGACGACGCGGTCGTCACCGCGGTCGCGCGTCTCGACGTCGTCATTGCCGCCCAGCGCGCGGACTACGTCAGGACCGCCGATCGCATCGATCACGTCCTTTCCGGGCGAGCCGGTCACGCGATCCTTGCCGCCGCCGGCGAGCAGGATGGGCGCCCGACCGTAGGCGACCGGGCCGTCGAACCCCGGGCCGCCGTTCGCGGACAGCCGATCGCCGCCGCCGCCCGCCTCGAGCCGCAGGAAGAGCCGCTGTGCCGGCTTGCGAAGGATCAGGTCCGGATCGGCCGTGGCCTCGTCGGCGTTCAAGTTGATCCCGACGGTCTTCGGCGCGGTCCTTCCCGCCGTGATCCGCTCCGCCCGGCCTGAACCGCCAACCCGGACGCTGTCGACCTCCGGATCGACGTTCATCTCGATCTCCGAGGAGCCATCGCCCTCATCCGTCGCGCCAGGCGCGAACCGACCGCCGCGCAGGTCGAAGCGGACGTCTGGAAACCGCTCCCCGGTTCTGGAGACGACCGCGATCGTGTCGATGGTCGTGACCGTCGGCGTCCCGGCGCAGCTCACCGCTCCCGAGGAGTCACCGACCCTGAGCCCGTCGCCCTCCCGAACGATCGTCGTCGAGAGGACGGCCGCGACCTCGAGCGTTCTGCCGTCCGGACTCACCGAGCAGCTCGGTTTCGCTGCGGCCGTCTCCTCGCTCGCGTTCGAGGGCGCCGCGAGGGCAGCGATGAGCACGATCGCCGCGGTCGCTGCCGCAGTCGCGCTCGGCCCGGTTGCCGCCATGAGACCGACCCTACCTCACGGTTCGCGCACGACTTCGCGGGGGTCCTTGTCGTCGCGGAGGCCCTTGAAGGAGGCGGCGCGGATCGTGTCCTCGTGCGTCCAGCGCAGGAACTCGACCTCGCAGACGACCTGCGGCTCGACCCACTCGAGCGCGCCGCGCTGCCTGATTCGGCCGGCGTACTTGACGCGCGGGTCCCAGCCGGACTCGAACGGGCTCTCCTCCCGGCGAAGCGGCGCGAGCAGGGCGGTGAGCTCCTTGAGAGTCGTCTCGGTGAAGCCCGTGCCGACGCCGCCGGCGTAGACGAAGCGTTGGCGCCTGCCGAGGCTCTCGGCCTCCTCCAGCGTCGCGTCCCAGTAGCCGACCAGGAGCGAGCCGACCTGCCGTGCCCGCGCGCCCTCGCCGGGCATCCAGCCGCCGATCACGAACTCCTGCCGTCGGCGGTTCTGGACCTTGACCCAGTCGGCGCTCCGGCGCCCCGGGCGATACGCGCTTCCGAGCCGCTTCGCGACCACACCCTCGAGGCCGCGCTCGCGCACCGCCTCGAGGAGAGCCTCCCCGTCGCCGACGTGGTGGCGCGGGGCCTGCCAGCCCGGGCCGTCGAAGTCGAGCTCGCCGAGCAGCTCGCGCCGGCGCTCGTACGGCTCGCCGCACAGCGAGCGCCCGTCGAGCCACAGTAGGTCGAAGGCGATGTAGGTCACCGGCGTCTCCGCGACGCGCGCGCGGATCCGGCCGAGGTCGGTGAGGCCCATGCGGCGCTGGAGGAGGCCGAAGCTCGGGCTTCCGTCCTCGTCGAAGGCCACCACCTCGCCGTCGAGGATCGCGTCACGGCCGCCGAGCGCCTCGGCGATCGGCGCGAGCTCCGGGTAGCGGGCGGTCGCGTCCGCACCCTTTCGGGCGCAGAGCCGAAGCGCGCCGTCCTCGACGAAGGCGAGTGCCCGCACGCCGTCCCACTTGAGCTCGTAGGCCCACCCGTCACCGGGCGGCAGCCGGCGCGCCGCGGTCGCGAGCATCGGGTCGAGCGCTCTCGGCATCATCTCGTTCGCCACCCTCCGATAATCGCAACCATGCTCTTCGAGCTCGACGGCGTCTGGCTCTCGCGCGGCGGCGAGACCGTGCTGCGCGGCGTCGACGCCTCGGTGCCCGTCGGGGCGACCTGCATCGCCGGACCCTCGGGGTCCGGGAAATCGACCATCCTGCGGTTGCTCGACCGGCTCGCCGATCCGGACTCCGGCGAGGTCCGCTATCGCGGCGAGGACGTGCGCGAGCGCGACCCGCTGGAGCTCCGGCGCGAGGTCTGCCTCGTCCCGCAGCTTCCCGCGCTGCTCGACGGGACGGTCGAGGACAACATCCGCTTCGCAGCCGGGTGCGGCGGGCGCGACCCCGACGTGCCCGGCCTTCTCGCGCTCGCGGGCCTGGGCGCGGGCTTCGCCGCGCGCGACGGTGCGCGGCTCTCGGTCGGCGAGCAGCAGCGGGCGATGCTCGCCAGGGCGCTCGCGCTCGAGCCGCGCGTGCTGCTCCTCGACGAGCCGACGTCGGCGCTCGACCCGGATGCCACGGCGGCGATCGAGGCGACGCTCGCCGGGCTCCGCGAGCGCCTGGAGATCTCACTCGTACTCGTCACCCACGACCTCGGCCAGGCGCGCCGGATGTCGGAGTGGCTGGTCCGGATCGATCGCGGGACGTCGGTCGCGGAGGGGCCGACCGACGAGCTCCTGGCGAGGGCGGCGAGCTGATGTCCACGGGGATCCAGGTCAGCCTCGGCGAGGTCGCCGCAAGCCTCGCGCTCGTCGCCGTCGCGATCGCGGTCTCGCTCTGGCGGCGCACGGACCTCGAGGAGGACATCGGTATCGCGGTAATCCGTTCTGCGATCCAGCTCACGGCGATCGGCTACGTGATCCAGGCGATCTTCGACGAGGACAGCCTCGTGCTCGTCCTTGCGCTGATCGCGGTGATGGTCGTCTTCGGCGCCTTCACCGCGCGGCGGCGTGCGAAGCGGGTTCCGGACGCGCTGGGCCCATTGATCATCGCGCTGACGGTCGCGGCCGTGGGCACGCTGGGGCTCGTCGTCGCGCTCGGGGTGTTCGATCCCACGCCGCGGTACCTGGTGCCGGTGGGCGGGATGGTGGTGGGCAACTCGATGACCGCCGCCGCCGTGGCGCTCAACCGGCTCGGCGACGAGATGACCGACCGCGCCCGCGAGATCGAGGCCACGCTCGCGCTCGGCGCCACGGCCACCGTCGCCGCCGCGCCCGGCGTGCGGCGGAGCCTGCGCTCCGGGACGATCGCGCTCATCGACTCGACGAAGACCACCGGCCTCATCTTCTTCCCGGGGACGATGGTCGGGATGCTGCTCGCCGGCGCCGACCCGACGGACGCGGTCCGGCTCCAGCTCATCCTGCTCTGGGTGCTGCTCGGCAGCGTCGCGCTCTCGGCGCTGACGGCGACGACGCTCGCCTACCGCAACTTCTTCACCTCCGCGCACCAGCTGCGCGACCCGCCGGCGCCTTAGGGCGAAGCGCGCGGCCTCAGGGCACGAGCATCCAGCCGTCGATTCGCGGGAAGCGCCCGGCGCCCTCGCCGCCGGGATCGAAATGCTCGGAGATCCGATCGAAGGCGACGACGCGGTGCGGGCGCTCGGCCTGGATGAAGAGCCATTGGTCGGCCTTGGGCCAGCCGAGGAGCAGCCAGCGGCCGTCCGGCGACCAGGTCGGCCCGGTGAGGTTCCCTCGAGCCGAGAACAGAACCGAGTCCTCGCCGGCGTGGCGGGACAGGACGAGCTCGTCGCGCCCGTCGACGAACCTCAGCGACGCGACCCGCGCGCCGTCCGGCGACAGGGTCGCCGACGGCGCCGAGAGCCTCGCGCGGTCGCGCGGGGTCACCGGCAGCTCGCGCCCCGTTTCCGCATTCACAGTCTGCACGTGTCTGCGGCGGTCGAGGTAGCTGAGCACGTACGGACCCACGCCACGTCCCGCCGCGAGCTTCGATTCCGCGACCGGCCGCCACGCGGGCGGCACGGCGGCGACGCGGGTCGCCACGAGATGGTCGCTGGCGCCGCTCCCGTCGCCGGCGATCACGCGCAGGTCGTCGCCGCTTCGGTAGGCGATGCGGGTGTCGAGCTCGGTCCCGGTCCAGCGCGGGTCGCGGACCTCGCCGGGCGCGGTATAGGTCCACCGCACCGTGCCGTCCGGCTCGAGGGCGGCGAGATCGCGACCGGCCGCGGCGGCGACGTAGAGCCCATTCGGCGACCACGTCGCGGCGCGGAAGTCGCCCAGGAGGCGCCTCGACCCGTCGTCGTTGACGACCCAGATCCCCTCGGGAGAGGAGACGAGCAGCTCGCCGGCGGCCGGCAGCGCGCGCAGCTCCGGCCGCGCGTCGGGCTCGCCGACGTCGACCACGTCGGAGACGAGGTCCGCGACCTTCGCGCCAGCGGGCGTGAGCGCGACGGCGACGACGATCACACCGACGGCGGCGGCGATGGCGAGCCGCCGGGCGCGATGGGTTCGCTGAACCGGCGCGCGGTCGGCGTAAGCGGCTCGCACGATGGCCCACGAGCGCTCCTCGGCCTCCTGCTCGTCCGGTGGCCGCAG
>DATHAL010000059.1:0-23643 GCA_035296705.1 Solirubrobacterales bacterium | reverse complement strand
ACGCTTCGCGCATACCCTGACTCGGCGCCCAGGAACCCGAGCCGCTCCCGCCTTGTCAAATCCCAACCTCGCCGGCACGTGCGCCGGTCCTTGGCCTGCGGCTGCCAAGGACATGGTTGTTCGATCGCGCCAGAGCGGCGTAGCCGCACTCTCGCCGGGTACACCCCTGGTGCGGATGACGTATTCGAGCAGGGAGAGGAGTAACGTGGCTAGGCAGGAGGCCGTGCCGGAGCGAGAGGAACGTCGTGTTGCGCGCCAGCGCGATGAGTACGGAGGCATCAACTGGGGAGCGGCATTCTTCGGCTGGCTCGTGGCGATTGGAATTGGCGCGTTGCTGACGGCGCTGCTGAGCGCCGCCGGCGCCGCGATCGCGCTGACTGAGATCCAGAACGTCGACGACGCAATCTCGAACGCGGATACGGTCGGGATCGTCGGCGGCATCTTGATCATCATCGCCGCCCTGATCGCCTACTTCGCCGGCGGCTACGTGGCCGGCCGCATGTCGCGCTTCGACGGTCCGCGGCAGGGCGTCGGAGTGTGGATCTGGAGCCTCGCGATCGCGATCGTCCTCGCGATCGTCGGCGCAGTCGCGGGCAGCGAGTACAACCTGTTCGCCGACCTCGACCTGCCGAGGATCCCGATCGACGAGGGCGACCTGACGGTCGGCGGGGTGATCGTGCTTGTGTTGGTCCTCATCGGGACTCTGCTCGCCGCAATGGCAGGCGGCAAGGCGGGAACTCGTTACCACCGCCGTGTCGACGCGGCGGGCGACGCCGTCAGCGAGCGGCCCGTTGCTACTCGCAGTCGCGACGCCGATCGCGACACGGTCGATGATCAGACCGCGCGCGACCGCAGTCAGTCCTTGCGGAAGCCCACGAGCACGCGCGAGTAGCCACGAGCGGTCCCCGCGTTCTGTTTTACCTCCGCGCGGCGGGGTGCGGCCACGGCCTCGCCGCGACTCGCTCAGCAACGACCGGAGCTGCAGCAGCACGCACGATAAGGTCCGCGTCACCAACGACCACCGGTCCCGGCGACTCACAGGGGAGATGAGCATGTCTGGTTCGCTGCCCCAGCTTGAGGGTGGTCTCTTCCTCACCGACGGCGGGATCGAAACCGTCTTGATCTTCCATGAGGGGGTCGATCTACCTCTGTTCGCGGCCTTCGACCTGCTGAAGGACGAGGCGGGAACCGAGCGGTTGCGCAGCTACTACATCCCCTACCTCGAGCTCGCTCGCGAGCGGGAGCTCGGGTTCATCCTCGAGAGCCCAACCTGGCGCGCGAGCCGCCGATGGGCGGCTGAGCTCGGCTATAGCGAGGCGGAGCTCGACGCCATGAACCACAAAGCGATCGCGCTCCTCGCGAAGCTGCGCGACGAATACCAGGGGGCCGCGCCGGTCGTGATCAGCGGTTGCGTGGGTCCCCACGACGACGGCTATGACCCGGCTGAGCTGTTGTCCCCGGGGGCCGCGCAGCGCTACCACGCTACGCAGATCCGCAGCTTCGCCCAGACGCCGGCGGACATGGTTACCGCGATCACCATGACCTCCAGCGACGAGGCGCTCGGGGTCGCTCGCGCAGCGGGCGAGGCGGGCATCCCCGCGGTGATCTCGTTCACGGTCGAGACGGACGGACGGCTGCCGAGCGGCGAGCGGCTGGGCGAAGCGATCGAGCGAGTGGACACGAGCACCGATCCCGCCCCCGCCTACTTCATGGTCAATTGCGCGCATCCGACCCACTTCGACTCGGTGCTCGACGCCGCCGGTCGGTGGTGCGAGCGCATCAGGGGCGTGCGGCCGAACGCCTCGACGTGTAGCCACGCTGAGCTCGACGAGGCGGAAGATCTGGATGCCGGCGACCCCGACGACCTTGGCCTCCGCTGCGCAGCGCTGCGGGAGGCGCTGCCCAGATTGAACATCGTCGGCGGCTGCTGCGGGACCGACCACCGCCACGTCGCGCGCATGCGCGACTTCATGCTCGAGTCGGCGGTCTGAGCGAGGGGCGCAGCGAGACCGCGGCTAGCGCCGGCGGCGAGTGTCCATGCCTTCGACGATGTGGCGGACGTTGGGGTCCTTCTCGATGATCACCCACCCGTCATGCATTTCGATCACCGTCTCAACGTCGGGTATCTCGTGACCGGGAATGACGAAAAAGCGTCCGGCATCCGCGCGAATCCGCTCGTATTGCGCCCTGCTGAGCAACGCTTTCTCGCGACAATCCTCGTCGGCGCATTCGCAGAAGTAGTGCTCAGACTGCTCCGCCTCGTGTTGCTCTTCCCAGGCGGCCATTCGCTCGTTGGCGATTCGGAACAACGCCTCGTTCCGAGCGATTCGCTCCTCGCGAACGTCCGCCATAGGTCCAGTCTAATCGGCCGTTGGGGCGCGTGCTGAGTTCGCGGTGTCGCCGTCACTCCGACCGCCATCGCTCAGAATTCGTGAGGTTCCGGCGCCCTAGCGGCGCGGGGACGCCGCCGTGCCATGGCGCGCCGTTCCCACGTCGCGGCTCAACGACAGACCAAGCGCGAGCATGGCGAGGGCGAGCACAAAGTGCAGCCAGTTGTCGGCGGTGTTGAGCGAGACGAAGTTCGCGCCTGCGTCGAGATCGATGATCACGCCATAGAGCCAGAGCACCGCGTAGATCAATCCGCCACCGATCAGGAACAACCTCGAGCTGTCGATGTAGCGGGCGCCCGCAAGGCCCGCGATTCCGAAGAGGATGTGGACGATGTTGTGTAGAGCGTTGACCTGGAAGATCCCGAGCAGCTCAGCATCCGAGTTCTCACTCGCGAAGGTCAGCGTGTCGTAATCGGTCGTGATTCCGGGGATGAACCCGAGGATCCCAACTGTGAGGAACACCGCCCCGACCGCGAGCGCGGCCGTTTGCAGTGGTGTTCTACGTTCCCCCGTCGTCCGTCGCGCCGTCGCCTCCATCTCTCCTCCATTCGTCCGTTTACCGCCGTGTGCCCGTCGTGGCGTCATCGGAAACGGGTGAGGCCGTCACCTCCGCCGTGGCGCCAGGCGTCGGCTCGGACTCGCCGCCGTGTACGCGCCGCCGCACGAGTTCCTCCATGCGCGCCGCGCTCCGTCGCGCGAATTGCACCTGCTCGCGCCGGCCGACGAGCCGGAAGCCGAGGTTGAGGAGCGGATTGCGGATCCGCGCGAGCTGTGACACGGCGTGGATGCGGAACTCCACCTCCCCGCTGGCCATCCGCTTCCACACCTGATAGTCCATCTGCCCGCGCTCCAGGTGACCATCGAGGGTTCGGTAGGCCCAGCCCCAGACGCGGACGGGCCCGTCGGGGCCTTGGCGCACCTCGTCGAAGACCGGGCCGACACGGACGCCTACCCACACCCGCACGAGCAGATATCGGATCTCGAGCAGTATGACCCGATGCTCGAGTGGTGCGTCTCTTCGGTAATGCGCGTGGATCCGGGTTGGGTCGGCGAAATCGTAGTCGCGAAGCAGGCGCGTGGCGACGGCGAACGCGCCGCCCGGCACAGGCTCCCCGGGGGGCTCGGCCGGGAGGCGGTGGCAGTAGTCGTCGACGTGCCACGGGTCCCGCGCGACGGAGGGGAGACCGCCGGGATCGAAGTTGAGCGGCACGCGATCGAGACGCGCGAGCTCCGCCTGGATCCGTCGCTCAGACGCCAAGCGCAGCGGCCTCGACCTTGCGCGTGTGAATCTCGATGCCTCCGCTCCTGCGGCCACCGGACAGCTTCACGATCCGCTCCAGCGTCGAGGTCCACATGTGGAGCTGCACCTCCTTGCTCATCCGCAGCCGGTCGTAGAGAAGGTCCGTGAGGCGATCCTTGCTGCGCGCCCAGCTCTCGATTTCGAACACGACGTGGGCCGTATCGTCTTCGTAGGCCCGGAACTCGATCTGCCCGGCCTCGAGGTGCCCGTCCAGCGTCACGAACCTGAACATGGAGCCATCTCGCTTCGCCACGCGGACCGGGCCATCCCATGGTCCCGGCATGCGCACGACGAACTCGTCATTGACCTGCATGGCGTCGCCGCTGCCGGTGAGCTTGCGGAAGGTCGCGAACTCGGATGGCGCCACCGAATCCGGGTCGGCTGCGACGTGGGCTGTGAGTTCGTCTGCCGAGAGCTTGCTGTCGCGAATACGAACGCGGTAGCGTCGGTGAAATAGCGGTCCGGCGCCTTGCTCGGGCCCCTGGACCTCCGAGGCAAGCACGCCGGCGGGCAGCGGAGGGGGCCAGTCGACCTGCGCCTGGCCGTCGACCTCGTCGCGGTGCATGGGCGTGGTTCGCCACAGATAGCGCCACGAGGTCAGGGCGACGCCCGTGGGCCAGCGGCTGGCGGTCTTCAGGCGGCGGGACAGCTTCTCCTTACGCGGCATCACCGGGGTCGTACCCGGTGGTGTACGCCGCTAGCGGTTCGCCGCGGCGCGAGCGGGCACTAAGTGAACGTGGTGATGGACCTCACTCACCGTGTCGGGCTGCGCGGCTGGCATCTCCATCTGGCCTCGATGAGTTCGGTGGGCCTTTGCATCGGCCTCTGGATCCGGGCCAAGACCCACGATCAGAGCGAGCGCGGGAACGCCGAGCGCCGCGCGCTCTTCGTCGGTCTGTGGCCGCCGATGCTGTGGCTGATCGGCGACTCCCTCGAGCGTCGGGATCTCGCGCGACGCAGCGCACGGCGGTGGCAGCTTCCACGAGGTGTGAGCTCGAACCGCCTCCATCGCGGGCTTCGTGCTTTCCGCCCGTAGGGAGACGGGTCAGGCCCGCCGCCATCTGGCTGCCTCCGGCGCTGTGCGGGGCGGTCCTCAGGCGAAATCATTGACATATATCGATTCAATCGATATATATAAATAGATGAGTGTCGATCTGCAACTCGCCCCGAAGACCAAAAGTCCGCCCGGCCGGCCGTGTTGCGAGCCGGTTGTTTACCCCGACATCGAGCGCGCCCAGGCCGAGCGCATGGCCGAGGTGGCCAAGGCCCTGGGCGATCCGGTGCGCATGCAGCTCGTCGACGTACTGCGAAAGCACGCCGGCGAGGTCTGCGTCTGCGAACTCGTGCCGCTGTTCGAGCTGTCCCAGCCGACGGTTTCGCATCACCTGAAGAAGCTCAAGGACGCCGGGATCGTGGGCTCGGAGCGCCGCGGGCTGTGGGCGTACTACTACGTCAAGCCCGAAGGACTGCAGGAAGTAAGCAGATGGCTGGGCTGACCACCGGCGAGGAGCGCACGGACTGGAGCTGTTGCTCGCCGGCCGCACAGGAAGCCTGCTGTGAGCCCGAGGCCAAGGGGGAGTGTTGCGGGCCCGAGCACGACTCCGGGACCTGCGGCTGCGGCACCGGTGAGGAGGACGTCCGTGAGCGCGTACGCGAGCGGTACGCGGCCACCGCGGCCGCCGCCAGCAGGGGCACTGCGAGCTGCTGCGGCGACGCCGCCGTGATCACCGACGAGCAGCGCGAGGCGTTCGGCTCCGGTCTCTACGACAACGCCGATCGTCAGGCGCTGCCCGACGCGGCCCAGCTGGCTTCGCTCGGCTGCGGCAACCCGACCGCAGTCGCCGATCTGCATCAGGGCGAGACGGTTCTCGACCTCGGGTCCGGGGGTGGCATCGACGTGCTGCTCTCGGCCCGCCGCGTCGGCGCCACCGGCAAGGCCTACGGCCTGGACATGACCGACGAGATGCTCGAGCTGGCGCGGCGAAACCAGGCCGAGGCCGGTGTGCAGAATGTCGAGTTCGTCAAGGGCACGATCGAGGCGCCGCCACTGGCCGACGACTCAGTCGACGTGATCATCAGCAACTGCGTGATCAACCTGTCCGAAGACAAGCCGGCCGTGTTCCGCGAGGCGGCGCGCGTGCTGCGCCGCGGCGGACGCTTCGCGGTCAGCGATGTCGTCGCCGATCCCGACATGGACGAGCCCACTCGGCACGACATGCAGCAGTGGACCGGCTGCATCGCCGGCGCCCTGACCCGGGCGGACTTTGAGCGCGAGCTCGGCGCCGCCGGGTTCGGTGAGATCGAGATCAACGAGACCCACCGCGTCCACCAGCACGCTGCGTCGGCGATCATCCGGGCCACCCTCGCTGACTGACATGGCCGAGATCCAGCTCAACGATCCGCAGACCCTCTACAGGCGGTGGGAGGGCTCGCAGTGGAACCCCTTCGAGGTCGACCTCGAGTGCGACAAGGAGCAGTGGGCCGAGCTCGCCGACGAGGACAGAGACCTCATCTGTTGGCTCCTCGCCCAGCTGATGGTCGCCGAGGAGCGCATCACGACGAAGTTCTCCGGCCTGGTCGGTGCCTACGGCAACGAGGAGGAGGCGACCTTCCTGGCCACCCAGCAGGTCGACGAGGCACGGCACATGCAGTTCTACGCCCGCTTTCAGGACGAGGTGATTGCCGAGCCGGACACGGTCTCAGCGCACGTCGAGCGGGGCCGTCAGGAGGTGACGCCGGCGTTCCGCAAGATCTTCGACGAGGCGCTCGTCCAAGCCCACGAGCAGCTCGTCGCTGCCCCTCGGGACCTGGCCGCCAAGGTCCGCTTCGTGACCATCTATCACCTGATCCTCGAGGCCACCTTAGGCTTGACAACCTTCAACTTCGCCACCGAGTACCTAAAGCGCGAGGAGCTGTTGCCCGGCTTCGTCGAGGGCTACTCGCACATCCACCGCGATGAGACCCGCCACGTCGGCTACGGCGTCTGGTTCCTGCGCGAGAGCGCTCGCGAGCACGACGAGGGCACCGAGGCGGTGCGCCAGACGCTACGCGACCTCCTCCCATCCGTCGCCGAGGCCCTCGGTGGCGCGGGAAACGGCTCGGGGCCAGACATCGAGCGCCTCGGCGTGAGCACTGACGGCGTCCGGTCGTTTGCCCTCGACGGACTGACGCGGCGCCTCGAGATCATTGGTGTCCCGTTGAGCACGCTACGAGCTAGGCCGCTAGACGATGCCCCCGTCGTTACCTAGCGGGGCTCAGGCCCTCAGGTCACCGCCTTCTTCACAAGCGCGGCGATCTTCTTCTCGTCCGCCGGCGTCAGCTCCTTGAGCCCGAAGGAGGTCGGCCACATCGAGCCCTGGTCGAGGTTCGCCGCGTCGTTGAAGCCGAAGGTTGCGTACCTGGACTTGAACTTCGCGGCGTCCTGGAAGTAGCAGACGACCTGGCCGTCTTCGTTGGCGTAGGCGGGCATCCCGTACCAGGTCCTCGCTGAGAGGTCCGGCGCAGTGTCCTTGACGATCTCGTGGATGCTCTCGGCCATGGCGCGGTCTGATCCCTCCATCGCGGCGATCTTCGCGAGCACGGCGGCTTCCGCCTCGGCCTTCGACTTCTGCGCCTTCAGCTCCCGGGCGCGTTCGCGCATCGCGGCGCGTTCCTCGGACGTGAAGCCGCTCGACTTCGCCTTCGTCGTGGTGCGCTTGGCGGCCTTCTTCGTGTTCTTGGTCGGGCTCATTGAAGCCTCCTTTTTACTTGGTGGGGTCGTGTACTACTCGAGTGACACGCAACACCGGAGGAATGTGACGGATGGATGAGCAGCGGTGGCTGGCCGAGCGCTTCGAGGAGCATCGGCCGCACTTGCGGGCGGTCGCCTACCGGCTGCTCGGCTCGCTCAGCGAGGCGGACGACGCGGTCCAGGAGACCTGGCTGCGCGCCAGCCGCAGCAACACCACCGAGGTCGAGAACCTCGGCGGGTGGCTGACCACGATCGCCGCGCGCGTCTCGCTCAACCTGCTCCGCTCGCGGAGGACGCGCCGCGAGGAGCCGCTCGGACCACACGTGCCCGACCCGATCATCGACGCGGTCGACCAGACCCATCCCGAGCACGAAGCGCTCATCGGCGACTCCCTCGGGTTGGCGCTGCTCGTCGTGCTCGAGAAGCTCACTCCGGCGGAGCGGCTGGCGTTCGTCCTGCACGAGACCTTTGCGATCCCGTTCGATGAGATCGCGCCGATCCTCGACCGCACTCCGGCGGCCACGCGGCAGCTCGCGAGTCGAGCCCGTCGCCGCGTTCGCGGTGGCGCTCCAGCACCCGATGGCGATCTGACGGCGCAGTGGGAGGTGGTCGATGCCTTCCTCGCCGCCGCCCGCGACGGCGACCTCAACCGACTCGTCTCGGTGCTCCATCCCGACGTCGTGCTCAGGGCGGACGCCGGAGCAATGGGGTGGTCGCGCGAGGTCCAAGGTGCGGAGGCCGTTGCCGGTCAGGCCGTCAGCTGGACCCTGCCCGACCTCGTAACGCAGCGGGTGCTCGTCAACGGCGTCGCCGGCTACCTCGCGACCAGGGGCGGAGAGCCGTTTTCGGCCGGCGCGTTCACGGTCAGGGACGAGAAGGTCGTCGCGCTCGACATTCTCGCCGACCCGGCGCGCCTGGCGCGGCTCGAGCTGCCGGCCGGCGGCTAGGCGCGACATCGAAGTCGTCAGGGCCTCGTCCGTCTCAAACGGGTTCGCAACGCCGGCCCGTGGCGTAGTGACCGCTCGCGGGCGGTTCGGTTGCATGCCCCGGTGGGCGCTGGGATACTCCCGGCGATGAGGCGATCTACGCGACGGCGGCGCGACCCGAAGGTCGAGCGGCTTTCGCAGGTTCAGCTCTTTTCGGCGTGCAGCGAGCGGGATCTCGCGCGCATCGCCGTCTTGGCCGAGGAGATCGATGTCCCCGCCGGCCGCGTGCTGATGCGGCAGGGCGATCCTGGGCGAGAGGCGTTCGTGATCGCCGACGGGCGCGCGAAGGCGACGATCGACGGCAAGCGGAGCGTGAAGCTCGGGCCCGGCGATTGCTTCGGCGAGATGGCTCTCCTTTATTCGGCCCCGCGCTCCGCCACGGTCACCGCCGAGAGCGACATGCGACTCCTCGTGGTCGGTTCCCGGGAGTTCTCGGAGCTGATCGAGGACGTCCCAGGCGTGGGTCGGCGGGTGTTGGCCGCGCTCGCCGAGCGGCTTCGCGAGGCTGAGCGAGCCCAGCCTCACCATTGAGCGCGCCGGGCGCGATCTCCAGGCGCCCGGCTCCTCAGGCCGCGGCCGCCTGAGGCAGCGCGCCGGGCTCGTCGTCGGCGATCGTCGGCTCAGTCTCCTCGGCCGGCGCCCGGTCGATCTCGTGCTCCCGGACGAGCCACAGGGCGACCGCCGATCCGGCCAGAGCCAGCACCCCGCCGAGGACGAGGATCTCGTTCATCCCGGCGAGGAATCCCTGCCCCGCGGCGTTGGCGATGGTGTCCCGAGCGCCGGCGGGCACCGCGCCCAGCACCTGGTCGAGGTTGCCCGACGAGGCTGCCTCGATCAGCTGGCGCGGGCGCTCGCCGCTGCCGGCCGGCGTGCCGGCGGCGAGCTCGGAGATCTTGCTCGCGCCGCGGCCGAGGAAGACCGCGCCCCAGGCGGCGATCCCAACTGCGACCCCCACCTGGCGGAAGGTGTCGTTGATTCCCGCCGCCATGCCGCTGCGCTCCTTCGGCACGACGCTCAGGGCGACGTCGGCGATCACCGGGTTGAGCAGGCCGACGCCGGCGCCGGCGACCAGGAAGCCGCCGAGCAGCGTCGTCCACTCCGACCCCGCGTTGAGGCCCGACATCAGCAGCAAGCCGATGCCCGTTGCGCCGAGCCCGATCGACAGCATCACCCGCGCCGGCACGCGCGAGAGAAGCGAGCCGGCGATCGGGGCGACGAGGAAGCTCAACACGGTAATCGGCAGATAACGCAGCCCGGCCTCGAGCGGTGAGTATCCGAGGTAGTTCTGCAGATACAGGGTGAGGTACAAAAAGAGCGCGAACAGGGAGCCGGAGACGGCGAACGCCGCGAGCTGAACGCCGGTGAACGAGCGACTGCGAAACAAACCGAGCGGCAGCATCGGTTGAGCAACCCGCCGCTCGATCGCGATGAAGGCGGCGAGCAGACCGACCGAGCCGGCGAGCAGGGAAACGATCAACGCGGATCCCCAGCCCTCGTCGTTGCCGCGCAGCAGGCCGAGGACGAGGAGGAAGAGGGCGCCGCTGAAGGTCGCCAGACCGCCCCAGTCGATCCGGGTCGCGTTGGGGTCGCGCGACTCGCGCAGCCGCAGCTGCGTGACCGCCAGCGCCGCGGCGCCGATCGGCACATTGATGAAGAAGACCGACTCCCAGCCGAGCGCATCGGTGAGCGCACCGCCGACCAGCGGGCCGATCGCGACCGCGATCCCGATCGTGGCGCCGTAGATCCCCATCGCCATGCCGCGCTCGCGTCCGGCCGGGAACTCCTGAGCGACGAGGGCGAGCGAGACGGCGAACATGATCGCGCCGCCGATCCCCTGAACGGCGCGGGCGAGATTGAGCGTGGTCGCGTCGGGCGCGAGGCCTGCGACGAGCGAGGCGATGGTGAAGATCGCCAGGCCGGCCGCGAACACGCGCCGTCGACCGAGGCGGTCGGCAAGCGTCCCGGCGACGAGCACGAAGGCTGCGAGCGTGAGCGCGTAGGCATCGATGACCCACTGGAGGTCGGTGAAGCTCGCCGAGAGGTCCTCCCTGATCGAGGGGAGGGCCGTGTTGACCACCGTGATGTCGAGCAGCAGCATGAACGTCGCCACGCTGACCGCTCCGAGCGTCCACCACTTGCGTTGCATTTTGAATCTCCGTCTCAGTCTATAATTGGGAAAGAAGCCTTATCAGGCTGCCTGATCAAGTGACCGTACCATATTGGTAAGGTATCCTGACCATGTGTGACGAGGGCCACAGTGGAGAGGCGCAGATCGAGGGCGCGAGGTGACCGACGACTGGCAGATCCACGGGGAGGAGCGGCCGCTCCCGGCGCTGCTCGGCGAACTCAAGGAGCGGGCTATCGAGGAGCTGCACGCCCGCCTCGGCGACGAGGGCTACCCGGACATCCGCCCCGGGCACGGCTGCGTCTTTCGCTTCATCGAGGGCGATGGCGCAAGGCTGACTCAGCTGGCCGGGCGCGCGGGAATGACAAAGCAGGCGGTCGGCGAAGTGGTCGCCGACCTCGAACGGCTCGGCTACGCCGAACGCGTTCCCGACCCCGAGGATGGACGCGCGAAGATCATCCGGCTGAGCGCGCGCGGCTGGGATGCGCAGGCGGCGGCGCTTCGCATCTTCGCCGACATCGAACGCCGCTGGTCCCGCGCCGTCGGCGACGAGCCGGTGGCGGAGTTGCGAAAGACAGCAGAGGCCATCCTCGCCTCCGAGCTCGCGCCGGCCGCAACCTAGCTTCGGGGTTCGGTCCGCGCCGGGCTTGTCTTCAGCGCGTCGCCCACCGCGACGCGGCCGGGCTCGGTCACGAGCGCCCCGACCGCGAGGCACACGTCCCGCTCGCGAGCGATCGTCCGAAGCACGTCGAGGTCGCGCTCGATGCCCCCGGGCTGCGGACGCACCGTCATCACGCAACGCTCGATTCGCATACCCACCTCGATCACGGCTTCGCCGAGCGCGACCTGCGATCCGACGAGCGAGTCCTCGCCTTCGCCTTCGAGCAGCACGTTGGATCGAAATCGGCGCCGATCCCAGTCTCCGATCGTCGCCGTCGACACCAGCGACACCCGCGCGTCGGGGGAGTCGTGGAACGCGCCGGGCGCTCCCTCGAACGGAGCCCAGTCGCGCTCCCTCTCCCGTTCGAAGTCGACGACCGGGTTCTCGTAGCGACGGGGCACGTCCGCATCGAGCGACCGCAGCGTCACCGGCTTTCCGAGCCAGGCCGACAGCGCAACATCGTTGCGGGCCAGCGAACCATCGGGCAGCGTGATGTCGACGCCCCCGTCGTCACGCAATCGCGCCGATGCGAACAGCATCTCAGGAACGCGGCGCGCCGTCAGCCCAAGGCCGGTCGCGACGTCGTAGATCGCATACCGACGGTCACCCTCAAGCCCAGCGCGTGTCACCTTCGCTGAATCCAGCTGCTCGCCCTGCAGGGACTTGACCGGATAGCGCCAAAGCTCCAACACCCGCATGGCGCTCGCCGGCGGGTGTTGTCGGTGCGGGAGAGGCATTCGATCGGATCCCGGAACTTCGATTCTGCTCAATTTGGCGAGCGAACGCAGGTCTGCGAGTCATAGGGTGCAGCGCGGGCCGAAACAGACATCGAGTAGAACGGGCCATGGCGGCACAACCGACAACCGAGGCAGCGACGCTCGAGTGTTCCGTCTCGAGTCGCCCGCTCCTCAGGAATAGCATGGGCGCAAACGACGGAAGGAGCGCCTCGATGGCCACGTACGTGATCACGCACGAAGTTGACGACGTCGAGCATTGGCTGAGCTCGCCGAAGCGCGAGGAGGTCTTCGGGCCCATGGGCATCAGCGTGAGGACATTCCGGGATCCGGACGGATCCAACAAGGTGGCCCTCATCGCCGAGATCCCCGACATGAACGCCTTCCAGGAGTTCATGGGTACAGAGGAAGCAGCGGAAGCGATGCGCAACGACGGCGTTCGTCCTGAGACTCTCCTAGCCCTCGAGGAATCGCGGTAAGGCGCCGATCGATTGCCTCGGTTCGCCGGCTATGGCCGGCAATGCGGTTCAACCGATGACGTCGCGCTCAAGCAGCGGGCGCCGCCGCGGTCTCGGCCTCCGCCAGCTCCTGCAGTCGTGCCGCGCTCTCGGCGTCCATCGGCAGGAACGTCTCGATCGCCAGGTCCGCCGCTGTCACCTCGAGCGGGGCCCCGAGCGTCGCGATCAGGGTGAAGAGGCGCACCGGCCCAAGCCGCGTTCGGAGCTCCATCGAAACGACCGGCTGGGTCGCGCCGGCAGCGGGCAGCTCGGCTGGGAGGTACGACTCGATCTCGTCGATCAAGTCGGCGAGGGCGGGGTTCGCTTCGTCGCGGCTCCTGCGCTTCAGCCTCTGAATCAATGGCACGTTGCAGGCCGCGGTCATGGAAGAGACGGCCGGGAGGCCGTCCGGGTGCACGCCGATCCGCAGCAGGTTGATCGGCGGCTCGAGCAGTGTCGGGTCGACGCCCTCCCAGAGCAGGGACGCGGCCGCGTTCGCCTCGACCAGGTTCCAGAGGCCGTCGACGATCAATGCCGGGTTCGGCTGGTGGGCCTCGAGCAGCCGCCTCAGCGACTCGCGAAGCGGTTTCATCACGTCGCCGTCGTACGGCAACTCCAGGTATGGGGGCGCGAAGCCGCCGGCGAGCAGGAGACGGTTGCGCTCGGCGATGGGCAGGTCCAGCTGCTGAGCCAGGTGGATGAGCAGCTGGCGGCTCGGCTGCGAGCGCCCGGTCTCGACGAAGCTGAGGTGCTTGGTCGAGACGTTCGCCTCCAGCGAGAGCTCGAGCTGGCTCATTCGTCGGTTCATGCGCCAGAAGCGGATCAACTCCCCTGCGGTCTGGGGCTCGGCGACGGTCACGAGCATGGCCACGTTAGCGCGCGGCTCCCCACGGACCCGGACGGTGCAGCCGATTACAGCCTCGCTGCGTTGAGCGGTTGGCCGCGTCGCGCTAACTGCCGGTGGCCGCCGACCAGGCGCGCTCGATGCGGTTCTCGGCCTCCGCGTCGCCCGGTGTCGCCGTCGTGGGCGAGCAGCTACTCGTGTATTGCGCGCTCGGGAAGACGAGCGGGCTGTCGGCCATCTCGGGCGCCGTCTTCTGAAGAATCTCGCGCACTCCTGTGCCCGGCGTCACCGATCCCGTCCAAGCGTCGATCTGCGCCTGGTGCTCGGGCTCGTAGGCGTAGTTGATGAAGGCATAGGCCGCGGTCGGGTTCGGAGCCCCGACCGGGATCACCCAGTTATCCCACCACAGAATGCAGCCCTCGTCCGGCATCACCCAGCGAAGGTCGGGATTGTCCGTCTGCAACTGGAACGCGTCGGCGGCCCACCCGATGACGGCCACCGCGTCGCCGGTCGCCAGGTCGCGTGCGTAGTCGTTGCCGGTGAAGCGGCGAATCTGGCCCGACTCGCCCGCCTCCTTGATCTTGTCGATCGTGTCCAGCCAGTCCTGCTCGGAAGCGGTTGCGGGATCGATGCCGTCTGCCTTCATTACCAGTGGCACGACTTCGCGGAGCTCGGTGACCATTTCGACCTTGCCCTTGTACTTCGGGTCGAAGATGTCGTTGACGGAGGTCACGTCCGGGGCCAGCTCCCGGTTGACGATCAGCCCCGTCATTCCGCCCTGCCAGGGGATCGAATACTCGTGGTCGGGATCGCCCCCCTGCGACGCGACCGAGCTCAGGTGCTCAAGCGCAGGCCCCAGCGCGACCTGGTCGAGGCGCTGGATGTATCCGAGGTCGTACTCCTTCTTCGCGAGCGCGTCGGAGGCGACCATCAGCGACCGCCCGCCCGACTGACCGTCCGCGAGCAGCGGCTGCATCTTCCCGAAGAACTCGTCGTAGGAGTTGATGTCCTCGACGTACTTAACGGAGACTCCCGTGGCCTGTTCGAACTCCGGGATCGTCTGCTTGTCGATGTACAGCGGCCAGTTCGAGATCGTGAGCTCGCCGCCCGGCTTCCCCTCGGCCTCGGCGACCGCCACCTCGGCGGTCGTCGAGTCGTCGTCGATGCCGCCACCACATGCGCCGAGCCCGATGACGCAGACAAGCGCTGCGGCCGCTGCCACGCTACGCAGACATTTCATGCGCCACCCCTCGGCAGGCGCTCGAACCACGCCTCGAGCGCGGGCCGCAACACGCCATGTTCGACGTCGTCCTCCGGTGCCGCGAGCTGTCCCAGAAGCAGCCCGTCGAGCATCGCCAAGAACATCGTCGCCTCGAGGCGCGGCGACGGCGTGCCGAGGGAAGCGAAGAGCTCCGCCAACTCATCCTCCCAGGCTTGGCTCCACTCGCGGCAGATCGCCTCGAGCTCAGGGCGGCGCGCGGCCTCCTGCATGAACGCGTATTGCGCGACCGTGCGCCATCGCTCGCGGTCGAGCTGGGGGAGCAGTAGTTCCGCGAACTCGTCGACCAACCTGCGGTCCGAGAGGCGCCGGCCGCGGATCGGCGCGAGCCGCTCGTGCAGGCCCTCGATCTCGAGCCGCGCGAAGTACTCGAGAGCCTGGCGGAGCATGTCCTGACGGGATGCGAACCAATACGTGGTGGATCCCAAGGAGACACCTGCCGCCTCGGCGACCGACCGATGGGTCACCGCGTCGATCCCCTCGTCGGCGATCAGACGCAAGGTTGTCTGCAGGAGGAGCAGACGCCGCGGACGGTGGCGATTGCGTTCACCCACCCGAGCCCGCGCGGCGTCGGGGGTGGTAAGCGGTCGCTTCTCCGTGACCTCGGCGTACATTCGTACTGTACGATCGTACACATGTCGACCGCCGCTCGCAACGACGCGCCCCCGGCCGACCGCTGGCTCGACGATTGCCTATCGGTACGTGGCGGCGCTCTGTTCATCGACGATTGCTCCGCCGAGGAGCTCGCCCACCGCTTTGGAACCCCGCTCCACGTCATCTCGGAAAATCAGCTTCGCCGCAACCTCGATCGCTTCACGGCCGAATTCGGCGCTCGCTGGCCTGGCGGGCTGCTCCTGCTGCCTTCGCTGAAGGCGAATCCGGCGCTCGCGCTGCGGCGGGTTCTCAACCGCGCGGGCGCCGGCTGCGATGTGTTCGGCCCGGGTGAGCTGGAGGCCGCGCTTGGAACCGGCACCGATCCGGATGTGATCTCGCTGAATGGACCGATGAAGGGGGAGGCCCTGCTCGAGCGCGCCGTGCGCGCGGGCGTGCTGGTCACGCTCGACAGCCGCGATGAGCTTCCGCGCGTCCGGGCCGCGGCGCGGCGCCTCGGGCGCCGGGCGACGGTCCGCCTCCGGGTTCGGCCAGACCTCGCGGGCGTCGAACAAGCCTCGGAGATGTCACCCGACGGACTGTCCATCCGCGGCGCCGTGCAGCGCTACAAGGCCGGGATCCCCACCGAGGACCTGCTCGCTTTGCCGCATGGGCTCGCCGTAGACCCCGCGCTCGACCTCGCGGGCATTCATTTCCACATCGGCCGCCACTCCGCCGACCCCGCGGTGTGGGCGGGCGCGATCGACGCGCTCGCAGAGCTGCTTGGGCGCCTGCGCCGGCTCTGGCCGGACTGGACGCCGCGCCAGCTCGACATCGGCGGCGGCTTCCCGGCCCCGCGCGACCCGTTCGGCCGGCGCTCGCCGGTCCGCGCAGACGCCGCGGACGAGGCCCCGGGGCTGGATCGCTACGCCGACGCGATCTGCCCTCGGCTGGTCGCCCGGCTCGAGGAGCTCGACATTGAACCGGGCCGGGTGCGCCTCGAGCTCGAGCCGGGCCGGGCCCTCTACGCCGACGCCGGGATTCACCTCGCGACCGTGCGGAACCTCAAGCGCCAGACGGAGCCCGAGGAGCTCGCCTGGATCGAAACCGATACCTCCGACTCCTACCTGCCCGACGTCAATCTCGAGCTCAATCGCTGGACGTGCCTGCCTGCGCGGCTTCCGCTCGACCCACCGACGCTCCGTGCGGACGTCACCGGGCGCACCTGCGCCCTCGACGTAGTCGTCGCCGATGCCGCACTGCCGCCGCTCGACGTCGGCGACGTGCTCGTGTTCCTCGATACCGGTGCCTACCAGGACGCGACCGCGTCGAACTTCAACGCACTCGGCCGGCCGGGCACGGTCCTCGTCAGCGGCGACGAGGCTGAGCTCATCCGACGCCACGAGACGGTCGAGGACGTGTTCGCCCGCGACCTGATCCCGGCGCGGTTGCTCGACGAAAAATCCGAGCCAAGCGGGGAGGGCTGGCGCGTAATCGGCATCGACCACGCCTCGATCACCTGCGCCGACCTGGATCGCTCGCTGAATTTCTACTGCGAGCTGCTGGGCCTCGACCTGCGTGCTCGAGGCGAGGACGAGGGCGCTGAATTCGAGGTCAGCGGCATTTCGGACCCGAAGGTGCGCTGGGCCGACCTGCTGCTACCCGGAGGCCATGTACTCGAGTTGATCGAGTACGTGCGCCCGCGAGGGCGGCCCGTTCGGCCCGACCCCAACGACCCCGGCGCGACGCACATCTCGCTTCGCGTCGCGGATGCGGATGCCGCCCACCGGCGCCTCCGCGACGCGCGGGTGCTCGTTCGAGGCGAGCCGATGACGATCGAAAGCGCGGGCGCCTGGCGCGGCGCCCGCGTCTTTTACTGCGCGGACCCGGACGGTGTGACGATCGAGGTAATCCAGCCGGCCCCGGTCTCCTCGTGACCGAGCCGCGAACCGTCTGGGTGACCGGCGCCGCGAGCGGCATGGGCGCCGCCCACGCGCGGCGGTTCGCCGAGTGCGGCGATCGCGTCGGTCTCTGGGACGTTCAAGCGGACGCGCTCGCGACGCTCGCGGACGACATCCGGCGCGCCGGCGGCCGAGCCGAGGCCGTCGTCGCCGACATCACGGATTGGGGCGCGGTGCGCGCGGGCGCTGCGCGGCTGCGCGAGGATCTCGGGCCGGCTCAGGTCGTAGTTGCGAACGCGGGAACGATCGGCGACGGCTCCGAGGTTGCCGATCTGGAGCCCGGCGCGTGGCGAGAGGTGCTCGATGTGAACCTCACGGGAACCTTCCTCACGGCGAAGGCCGCCGTGCCGCAGCTCCGCGCGGCCGACGGGGCGCGCTCGATGGTCCTCATCTCCTCGATCTGCGGCGTCGCCGCCTCTCAGGGCTTCGCGGCCTACAACGCTTCGAAGCACGGGGTGGTCGGCCTGATGCGCACGCTCGCCCACGAGCTCGGCGCTGACGGCATCGCCGTGAACGCTGTTTGCCCGGGTTGGGTGGATACGCCGATGTTGGCGGCATCGCTCGAGGACGCCGGTGCCGACCGAGGCGACCTCTCGGACTTCACGTCGATGAACTTGATCGAGCGCTTGATCGAGCCCGAGGAGGTCACGGAGGCCGTCGTCTGGCTCACATCGCCGATGGCGAGGGCCGTGACCGGCGTCGTCCTCCCCGTGGACCTCGGTCTCCTGGAGAAGCGGGCGTGGCCATAGGCGCCATACCCTGACGCCGTGCGCTTTGGCGTCTACGTCCCGACCTTCGGCGAGTACGACGTTCCGACGCTCGCCGACTTCGCCCGCGAGAGCGAGCTCGCCGGCTGGGACGGGTTCTTCATCTGGGACCAGGTCGTCGCGAGGCCGGACCCCCGGCAGGATCTCGCCGATACGACGGTCGCGCTGACGGCGATCGCACTCGCGACGGAGCGGTTGCGCTTCGGCCCACTCGTTACGCCGCTCGCCCGGCGCCGTCCCTGGAAACTCGCGAAGGAGACGGCGACGCTCGACCGCCTCTCCGGCGGCCGGCTCGTCCTCGGCGTCGGGCTCGGCGAGCAGGGCGACATGGCGCCGTTCGGAGAGGCGGCACCTCCGCGTGACGTGGCCGCGCGGCTCGACGGGTCGCTCGAGCTTTTGGTGGCGTTCTGGAGCGGCGAGAACGTCCAGCACGATGGCGAGCACTTTCAGGTCGATGCGACATTGCGCCCGCCGGCGCAGCAGCGACCTCGGATCCCGATCTGGGTTGCGGGCCTGTGGCCCCACAAAGCGCCGTTTCGGCGCGCGGCCCGCTGGGATGGAGCCCTGCCGCTGGACCCCGACCACCTGTTGAAGGAGCTCTCGCCAGATGAGCTGAGCGAGTGTCGCGACTACATCGCCGAGCATCGGGACTCAAGCGATCCCTTCGACCTGATCGCCTTTGCCGTCACGCAGCCGCGAACTCCGGAAATCGTCGCCGAGTACGAGCGGGCGGGCGCCACGTGGTGGATGGAGGCGGTGCATCCGCTCGACGAGTCGCTGCCCGACTTCCGCGCCCGGATCAGACGCGGTCCGATCCGGTAGAGGGCGGCGGTAGCTTTTGTCGATGATGCAGCCAGCGGCGGAGCCGCTCGATGCGGTGGCACAGGGCCGGGATGCCCTTCGCGAGGGGTCGTGGCGCGACGCGAAGAACGCCTTCGAGCGAGCGCTCCGCGCGGGCGAATCGGCCGCAGCCCTCGAGGGATACGCGCAGGCGACCCGATGGCTCGGCGAGGCGGCCGTGAGCCTCGACGCTCGCGAGCGCGCGTTTCGGTCCTATCGGCAGGCCGGCGACAGCCCGGGAGCGGCGCGTTCGGCGATCTGGCTCGCGTACGACCACGTCGTATTCCGAGGCGAGGCCGCGGTGGCGCGCGGATGGTTCTCCCGCGCGCGCCGGCTGCTCGACGGGCTCGAGGACATCGAGGAGCGGGGCTGGCTCGCTTTCTTGGAAGCCGAGGTCGCGCTCGTCGCGGAGAACGATGCGGTGCGTGCGGGCGAGCTCGCGGCGACCGCGACCGAGATCGGGCGCCGGTGCGGCGTCCTCGACCTCGAGATGCTGGGACGCTCGCTCGAGGGGCTGGCCAAGGTTGCGGCCGGGGAGGTGCGGGACGGAATGGCGCTCTTGGACGAAGCGTCGGCGGCGGCCGTGTCGGGAGAGTTCGGCGCGATCCAGTTCGCGGGCGGCGCATGCTGCCATCTGATCTACGCCTGCGAGCGCGTTCAGGACGTCGATCGCGCTGCGCAATGGTGTAACACGGTCCGCGGCTTCTGTGAGCGGTCGTCCGTCCCGCAGCTGTTCGGCTTTTGCCGCGCGCATTACGCAGCGGTGCTCACCTGGCGCGGCGAGTGGAACGAGGCCGAGCGCGAGCTCGCCGGCGCGCTCGAGGCGTTCGAGGTGGGCGCGCCGGCGCTTGCCTTCGAAGCGTTGCTGCGGTTGGCCGATCTACGACGACGGCAGGGCCGCCTCGACGAGGCGCGAGCGATCTGTGATCGCATCGGGTGGCACCCCCAGGCGCAGCTCTGCCTGGCCGAGATCGCGATGGACGGTCGTGATCTGGACGAGGCCGCCGACCTCCTCGAGCGGTTTCTACGTGCGCTTTCGCCGGGGGAGCGGCTGGCTCGGGCGCCGGCGCAGGCGCTCGGCGTCCGCATCGCGGTCGAGCGTGGGGAGTTGGAGGTCGCCCGCACCCACCTCGCCGAGCTCTCGTCGGTCGTCGCCGATGCGCAGACCGACCCGCTGCGGGCGTCGCTTGAGTTCAGCGAGGGCTTGCTGGCGAGCGCGGTCGCGGACGATGAACGGGCGCGCGAGCACTACGAGGACGCGCTTGATCTGTGGAGCCGATCCGGCGCACCCTTCGAGGCCTCTCGTGCGCGGGTGGCGCTGGGGCTGGCGCTCTCGCGCCTCGGCCGGCCGCGGGAGGCGGCGCGTGAGCTCGCAGCCGCGACGGCGGCTTTCGACGAGCTCGGCGCGCAGGGTGAGCGGCACCGGGTGAGCGCCGCGCTCGCCGACCTGGCGGCCCAGGAGGGCGCCGGCCCGCGGCCGTCCGCTGATGTCTCAGGTCGCGCAGGGTTGAGTGCGCGCGAGCTCGAGGTGCTTCGCCTTGCCGCGCAGGGTCTGACCGAGCCGCAGATCGCCGCTCAGCTCATCGTCAGCAGACACACGGTCCACCGGCACATGGCCAACATCCGGGCGAAGCTGAACCAGCGCTCGAAGGCGGGGGCGGTCGCCAAGGCCGCCGACGAGGGCCTTCTCTAGGTCGTCTGGGCGGCTCCCGACGTCCGATGGCCCCGCGAGGCCATCTTCGGCGACTGCCGGGAAATGGCCCTTCGGGGCGAAGTCGCGCCGCCGAATACGCCGTACAAAGAGCGTATGAAGCAGCGAGCCCGAAACGCGACGCCTCCGAGCGACGGCAAGCGGGCGATCGAGCTCGGGCCCCTGGGACGGCTTGGGCGGTGGTCCGCCGATCACCTGAGGCTGATCGCGATCGCCTGGATCGCGATCCTCGTCAGCCTCGGCGCGCTGGCGCCGCGGGTGGAGGACGCGCTCTCCGGAGCGGGCTGGAAGGCCCTCGGCTCCGATTCGGTCGAGGCGAGGGATCTCATCGACCGACATTTCGACGGCCTCGGCGCATACTCCCTGGCGGCAGTGGTGGACGGCCCGTCGTCGGTCGACGACCCCGCCTTTCGCCGGTCCGTGCGCCGAGTCCGAGCGAAGCTCGAGGCGGATCCAGCCACCGGACGGGTGGTCGGACCGACCGAGAGCCGTGCGATCTCCCCCGATCGACGCGTCGCGGTCGTCTACGCGGGCGCGGGCGCCGACGACACCGAGATGGTTCGCGCCGCCGAACGGCAAGCGTCGGCGCTCGCCGGCCTGAGCTCGCATGACATCGACGTGACGCTGACGGGGACGCCGGCACTATGGGCGGCGTTCAACGACGCGAACAAGGAGGCGATGCTCAAGTCCGAGGTGCTCTCGTGGCCCGTCACGCTCGTGATCCTGCTCCTCGTCTTCGGGTCGGTCGCCGCGGCCGGTCTGCCGCTGCTGCTCGCCGTCCTCGGGTTGGTCTCCGCGGGCGGTGCTCTGTGGCTCTTCGCCCAGCTCGGCGACGTGACGATCTGGGCAATGAATTTCGCGCTCATGTTCGCGCTGGCGGTCGGAATCGACTACGCGCTCTTCATCGTGGTTCGCTTCCGCGCGGCGCTGCGCGCCGGCCTCGAGCCGCGCGATGCGGCGGGCGGCGCGATCGAGACGGCAGGCAAGGCGGTCCTGATCAGCGGCATCACGGTGATCGCGTCGTTGGCGGCCGTGATGGTCGTTCCGAGCCCGCCGTTCAGGACGGTCGCGCTCGGAATCGTGCTGGCCGTGAGCTTCGTCCTCGCCGCGTCGCTCACCCTTCTGCCGGCCCTGCTCGCGCGGCTCGGGCCGCGAGTCGACGGCATGGCGCTGCCGTGGCGCGGCGCGCTGGAGCACCGCAGCGAGCGCTTCGCGCGGTGGGGTGAACGAGTGTGGAGGCGACCCTTCGCGCTTGGCGGTGCCGGGTTGGCGGTTCTGGCCCTGCTGATGGTGCCCCTGCTCGGCCTGAAGACGGAGATGCCATCGGTCGGCGCGATCCCGGAGGACTCCGGCGCTCGGATCGGCTACGAGCGCATCTCCGAGGCGTTCGGTGCGGGCGCCCCGAGCGAGCTCCAGGTCGTCGCGCCACAGCGCGAGGCGCGGGATTCGCGCCGGGCTCTGCTTCGAACTCCGGAGATCGCAACCGTCGCGTCGCCCGAGCGAGCCGACGGGCTGGTGCTTCTGCGCGCTACTCCCACTGTCGGCGCAGACCAGCTCGATGGCGTAATCGATCAAGTGCGCGCGGCACTGCCTCCCGGCGCGGTGCTCGGGGGCCCCTCAGTCGAGGGCGCCGACCTCGCCGACGTGCTCGACCAGTGGACGCCGCGCCTCTACGCGCTAGTGCTCGGCGTCGGCTTCGTGCTGCTGCTCCTCGTCCTGCGCGCTCCGATCGTCGCCGCGGTCGCGGTCTTGCTGAGCCTGCTGGCGACGGGAGCCGCGTTCGGCGTCGCCAAGCTGATCTTTCAGGACGGCTATGGAGAGCACCTGTTCGGCTTCGCCTCGCAGGGTTTCCTCGACGCGTGGAGCCCCGTCTTCTTCTTTGCGCTCATCTTCGCGCTGGCGATGGACTACACCGTGTTCCTTCTCGCGTCGGTCAAGGAGCACTTCGCTCGCTCGGGCGATGCGCGCCAGGCGGTCGTAGAGGGCCTCGCCGACTCGGGCCGACCGATCAACGCGGCGGCGATCGTGATGGTGTTCGTGTTCGCAACGTTCTCCCTCTCGGGCCCGCTCCCGCCCAAGGAGATGGGCGTGATCCTCGGGATTGCGGTGCTCCTCGACGCGACGCTCGTCCGCCTCCTGCTGCTCCCGGCCGCCCTGCGGCTGCTCGGGCCCCTCGCCTGGCGAATCCCCAAGCCCGTGCAGCGCTGGCTGCCGAAGGTCCGTCTGGGTCACTCGAGCCTGATGTAGCGCGCCGTTACGGGCGAACCTGCGGAGCGATCTCGGCGGCCACGAGCTCGAGCTGCTGGCGCTCGTCGCCGAGCGGCCAGAGGTAGACCCGTTCACATCCGGCCGCGGCATATCGAGAGAGCAGATCCGCGCAGTGCTCGGCGGAACCGACGCACACGCGATCGCTGAGCTCGACGGCGTCGCGCTGCAACAACGGAGCGAGGACTTGATCGAGGACGCGGTCGCGCTCGGAGCGGTCCTCGGTGACCCAGACCCACATCGTCGCGACGCATCCGGGAATCCATCCGCGGCGCGGCTGTGCCGGCGGAGCTCGCGCCCCAGCCGCTCGCGCGCCGGCGCGAAGCTCTCAGGCGTCGTGTTGTACGCGGAGGCGAGCCAGCCGTCGGCCAGGCGCGCGACCCTGCGAAGCCCGGCCTCCGCGCCCCAGCTTCCGATCCAGATCGGGACACCCCCCTGGCGGACCGGGCCCGGCGCCAGCTCCTCGTCAGGCAGCGAGAAATAACGAGCGTCATCGGGCGGCGGGGTTCGGCCAAGCAGGGCGCGCAGGATCGTCACCGCCTCGTCGAAGCGCGGCCAGCGCTCCTCGAAAGCCACTCCGACGGCGCCGTAGTCGCGCCTGGAGGAGCCGGGGCCCACCCCGGCGACGAGCCGCCCGGCGGAGAGGAGGTCCAGCGCGGCGAGCGTCTTCGCAAGCGGCACCGGGCCCCGCAGGGCCGCCAGGGAGATCGTGGTCGCGAGCTCCAGCTTCCCCGACCGCTCGATCACCGCAGCGAGACCGGTCAGCCCGTCAAGCCAGGGGGCCGAGAACACGAAGTGGTCGTTCGCGGACAGGGCCGCAAAGCCGCACTCGCGTGCTGCGTCCGCTGTGGCCTGAAGGCGGGCGAGCGACTGGCCCTCGTCCCCGAACTCCATCAGCGGCAGATGAACGCCCAGCTCCACGCGAGCGCAGTATCTCCGGTCCGGCGGGACCATCAAGGGCG
>DATHAL010000058.1:0-27814 GCA_035296705.1 Solirubrobacterales bacterium | reverse complement strand
CGAAGATGTCGATCACGAGTCCCTTGTCCAGGATCAGTTCGAGTACGTCGTACAGACCGCTCGAGGACGAGCGCGCCACGTACCCGCTCCCCCCACGATAGGGCTGTGTCCCGCCGCTCCGCTGCATTGACGTGGCCATCTGGATGGATCCTTCCTTGGTACTCCGCGACGCTTAGGCCTCCGCTACCCGCGAGACTGGGTCCGATAACGGCGGCATCCGAGCGGCGGGCGCCGCCTCAACCGGCGACCCGCGTTTCCTGCGCCGGGACGGCGACCGGCGCGGGCCGGCTCGGCGCATCACCGCCACGAGGACGGCCCAGATGCCGGATGCCGCGGCCGAACAGACGGAGGCCGAGCCACAAAAGCACGACGATCGCGCCGGCGGCGGCGAGCAGGATCACCGGCAGCAGCAGCGGGACGAGCGCGACGACCGTCAGGACGAGGATCGGGACCGCGAACGGGAACAGGGCCAACGTGACGACGCCCAAGCCGGTTGTCGCCACGGCGGCGCCGAACGTCGTTTCGGTCCGAGAAGCAGCGGGGTTCATTGAAGCCTCCTTGTTGACGCGGCGCTCGGCCGCATTTGGCGTCTCTACCTCCTTGACGGGACAGGCACGGCGGATGTGACGGCGTCGACGCAGTCACCGCGCGGGCTCGGGCCGCGCCGGCTCGGGTCAGACGCGCGGCCTGTGATGGCGCACGACGTGCCGGAGCTCGAGCCCGCGCCCGCGGCGCAGTGGGGCGCGGGTCACGGTGTCGTCGTCGTCGTGTCGGTCCCGGTCCCGGTCCCGTCGGCCGTGTCCGTCGTGGTCGTCGTCGTGGTGGTCGTCGTCGTCGTGGTAGTCGGCGTCGTCTGGTCGGCCGTGCCCGAATCCACCGGGGCGGTTTCGCCGGCGCAGGGATCGCCGGAGGTGGAGTCGCAGGTCGTTGTGGCCGCCGGGTCCTCGCCCGCCGTCGGATCGGCCGTAGTCGTCTCCAGATCCGTGGAGTCGATAGTGGGGGAGGTCGGTGCTTCGGTCGTCGCCTCGCCGGTCGGGACGGTGGCGGTGTCACCGGCCGTCTCGCCGCCGCCGGACACGTCAGAGGTCGCGGAGGCCGCCGCTTCAGTGCCCTGGTCCTCCGCTGTAGTGGTGGCCTCGGAATCAGACGACGTGGAGGCATCCGCCGAGTCGATGCCCGCGTTGGTGTCGCCGGACAGCGACGCCGCCGTGGACGACTCGAGGCTGTCGACAGCGAGGATCTCATCGATTGCGTCGAGGACGTCATGCTCAATGTCGTCGAGCGCGGTCAGGATCTCGAGCAGGCTCATCGACCCGGCCTGGTCCTGTAGCTGGCTCAGCCGGTCGAAGGCCTGCTGGAGCTCGGCCAGCACGTCGTCGCTCGGCATCTCCGTGACTGAAGCCACGAGCTGATAGGCGAAGGCGAACGTGACGCAGCCCGCGCACTCGTAGTTGACGGCGACGGCGGCGTTGAACGGCGCGAGCTCGCTGACCTGGCCGACCATGAGGATCACTTGGAACGCGATAGCGCCGGCGAAGCAGCTCTCGCAGCTCGCGAGGGCGTAGGCCTCGTTCGCGTTGTCCAGATAGTTATCCTCGTTGACGATCAGGAGCGAGAACGCGAAGTCCCACAGAGCCGAGCCGTCGGCGGTGTTCACGCTCAGCGCTTGGTTGTCGCCCGCACCGGGCGGGTCCGGCGGATCGAACGGGAACGGCCAACCGGACCCGGCCGCATCGGCCGCGCCGGTGGCTGACGCTGACGGGGTCGCCGGGCCGGCGGCCTGCTGCATCTCTGGCGGCCCGAGCGCGCTCTGGGTCGGCGGCGTCTCCTCCGGCCCCTTCGGTGGGGCGGTGACCGCGCCGCGCGGGGTCGACGCCCCCGGGAGGTCATCCAGCGGTGCCTCCAGCGGTGCCTGCGGCGGTGCCTCAGGCGCGTATGCGGCGCCGGCAACGAGTGGAGCACCGTACGCCACCGGCGCCGGCGCCGCCGTCGGCAACCACTGAAGCGCGGTGAGGGTGACGGGCGTCTCGGCGCTCGGCGCGACGACGGTCGGCATGAAGCCCGGCTCGGCGGCGTTGATCGGTCGGTAATTCGCGCCCGGCCACCAGGCCCACGCGAGCAGGCCGACGATACCAGCGCCGACGAGCGCCGCCAACGCGCGCAGACGCGGGCGTCCGGCGGTATTGCGCCAGACCTTGCGGCCGACCCGCTGACTGACGTAGATGAGGAGATAGCTCGCGCTAAGGGCGGGAAGGGCGACGAGCCCGATGGACAGCGCGGACGCGACGACGCCCGCGACATCACCGTCGCTCAGGTAGGCCTGCGTCTCTGCCCATCGCAAATCGATGCTGTCCAACGCCGTGCCAACGAGCCGCGGGAGCGAGAGCACGATCATGCCCAGGACCGCGAGCAGCGCCGGGATTGTGACCGCGACCCACAGCGTGACTACCGCGCGCGCCCATGGCTTGAGCGCGCTCCGCCGGCCGCCGCGCCAGCGAGCCGGAACGAGCGCGAGCAGCGTCGGCTTGATGTGAGCGAAGAGGTCGGGGACGCCCGTCAGGTCGGCGAGGATGTGGTAGCCGTCGGCGCGGATGAACGGCGTCAGCTGGCGCACCATCTGCACGAGCTGGACCGCGACCACCAAGAGCAGTGCATCCGTGTGGGTGAGCGCCCAGAGCCCCGCCGTTCCGAGCGCGAACAGTGCGCTGAAGTAGAGGCCTCCGAGGTCAACCCGCAGCCTCGCGCCACGGCTCAGTCGATAGGCGTCGCTGACCTCGGTGTAGAACGCCGGCCAGACCAGGTAGAGGCCGGCGCCGATCACGCCCGGTGTCGCACCCCCATAGCGGCAGGCGGCGGCGTGGCCGATCTCGTGGAAGGCGGCAGAGAGCACGACAAGCCCCCAGATGACGAGGATCAGGCCGGGCTCGTAGAAGGCCTGATGAAGCGCCGACGCGAGTCCCTTTTCGACGATGAGCCAGCCGCACAGCCCGATGAACGCGGCCACCGCGGGCACGACGGCCAGCGGGTGGTACAGCCACGTAAAGGGCGCCGTGAGCCGCCGCGTGATCTCAGGGCGCGAGACGACGAGCCGCGGGCGGAGCCTCAGCAGCGGGTTCGCGCGTGGGAGGTTGGGCTGCGCTCCGTCGGGCGCCGTGAGCACCCCCAGCGGTCGCAGCTTTCGCTCGACCAGGAAGTGGACATCGTCCGCGGCGACGTTCCTGCCTGCACGGTGGCCCAGCTCCTCCGCCAGCTCGTCGTAACCCCGATGACCGTCGATCGCGCCGAGGAGGTGGTAGAGGAGCGGCGTGAGCTTGATGAGCTGGCCGTCGCTCCGGCGAAGCAGCGTCGGGGCCTCGCGGTAACCGGACCCGGGCAGCTCGCCCAGGAGCTCGAGGCCCTGCGCCCGAGACGGTGCGAGCCCCAGCCGCCGCCCCGGCGGCGCGATGCCAGCCGGGGCGACAGCTGTTGCCGACGCCGTCATCAGCGCTACCTCGTGGGGTGGCGAGGGTTACTGCGTGATGTCGGCGGTTTGATCGGCCGTGGCCGACGCGGTCACGTCGTCGAGGCTCTGATTGATGATCGCGTCCTGATCGGCGATTGCCGTGGCCTGTGAGTCGAACGACGCGACGTTCGCGGCCACCGCGGCATCGATCGGAGCCGCGACGTTCGCATTCGCAGCGACCGCTCCGGCCACCGGCGCCGCCAGATCGGCGTCGATCGAGGCGTCGACGTTGACGTTGAGCAGCGGGCCGTCGAGTAGACCCGTATCGGCAATCGTGCCGACCGTGTCGTCGACGGTGCCAACCGTGTCGTCGACCGTGCCGGTTCCGTCGTCGACGAGCGTGCCGCCGTCGGCCGCCGTCATGCCACCGTCGACGAGCGTGCCGCCGTCGGCCGCCATCGTGCCGCCTGCGCCGGTGTCGGTGGTGCCGCCCGCCACCGGTGCGCCCGCATCGCCGGTCGTGCCCGTCGTGCCGCCGTCGACCACGTCATTGCTCTGATCGATCGACGCGTCCTGAGGCGCCGTAGCGATCGCGTCACCGGAGATGTGCTGGTCGATCAACACGCCTTGATCGGCGAGCGCGGCCGCGGTCGACCCGAAGGACAGGACGTTGGCTGCCGCCGCAGCGTCGATCGGCGCCGCGACATTGGCGTTCGCCGCGACCGCGAGGTCGATCGGCGCCGCCAGATCGAGCGCAAGGTCGATGTTGACGAAGAGGTCGAGGACGGAAAGAACCTCCTTGTCAGGAAGAAGCTCTCCTCCCTCGCGTACCAGGTCCTCAGACGTGAGGCTGCTTCTGGATGCATCCATGGACTTCCGCCTTTCGTACTCCGTACACGGAGTAGTTGCCCCCCTGCGACTACGCGGCCACCCTACCCTTAGCAATCGCTAACAAAACCGGCCCCGGAGTCGCTGAGCGCTTGCTCGGGTGCATAGTCGGGATAGGTTCGCGCTAGCTCACGAGGACGCCTCGCATGAGGCCGCGGTTGGAGGACGCGGGCATCCCGCTCACCGGCCAGCCGAACGTCTTCGATGTCCACAACTTCGAGACGTTCTAGCGGCCAGGCCGGGAAGCCGCCGCACTCGGTGGCTAGGGTTTCGCGCCACGCGTTTCTCCTATACGCGCCGCGGTCCGGAGTCGAGATCGCGGCGCTCGGCAACACGTCCGTCACCGCGGGGCCGCTGCGGCGAAGCCCGCACGACCGGCAGCCCATGGGAGCTGCCGGGAGCCGCACTGCTCGAGGCGCTGGGCGCTCCCGCGCCTACCGGCTAGTCAGGGCCTGGCCTCGGCGACCGCGTGCTCGCCGGTGTCCTCGTGCAGCACCGCGTCGCCGCGGGCCGTTGAGGGCCACCAAATCCGGTCGCCGAGCAACTCGACCGCGGCCGGCACCATGATCGTGCGGACGATGAAGGTGTCGAGCAGAATCCCGAGCGCGACCATGAATCCCAGGTCGAACGTGTAGGTGACCGGTAGCGTCATCAGGACCGAGAAGGTGCCGGCGAGGATGATGCCCGCCGAGGTGATCACCGGGCCGGTCACGGCGATCGCGCGCAGCATTCCTTCGCGTGTGCCATAGCGGCGCGCCTCCTCGCGAACCCGCGCCATGAGGAAGATCGTGTAGTCGATCCCGAGCGCGACGAGGAAGATGAAGGCGAATGTCGGGATCGATGCGTCGAAGCCGGCATCACCGACCACGAAGCGGATGAACAGCACCGAGATCCCGAGCGTGCAGAGGAAGGAGACGATGACGCTCGCGATCAGGACGAGCGGCGCGACGAGCGCGCGCAGCAGGATCGCCAGGATCACGGCGATCACGAGCAGCGCGATCGGCGCGATCAGCTCGAGGTCGCTCTCGATCGCCTGATCGAAGTCGTACTGGGTCGCCGAGCCGCCCCCGACGAACGCCGTCAGGCCCGGTCCGAGGTCCGAGACCGCCGCGCGGATGCCAGGCACGACCTCGAGGCCGCTCTTCGTGTACGGGTCGCCCTGGAGGATCACGTCCACCGTTCCGGCCTGCTTGTTCTCGGAGATCTCGCCGGTCGGCGCGGCGCTGGCGACGCCGTCGACGCCGGCAGCCGCTTGAGCGGCCTGCGTGAGGTCCCCCTTGGTGACCGGCCCGTCGTCGCGCTCGACGAGGATCGTTGTCGGCGCGAGTACCCCGGCCGGGAAGGCCTCCTCCATCAGCTGGAAGCCCTCCACGGCCTCCACCGACTTCTTGAAGAAACTCGTCGTCGAATAGTCGACCTTGTAGGCGACGAGCCCGGCGGCGCCCGCGACGAAGGCGGTGAGCGTGATCGCCAACGCAGGCCCGGGATGCTGGAGCACCCGGTCGCCGATACGTCGCCAGACGCCCTGGCGCATCGTGGTGACGTGGTCGGGGTCGTAGGCGACGGTGCTCGCCCGCGGCCAAAAGCCGCGCCGCCCGAAGATCGTGAGGAGCGCGGGGAGCAGGGTGAGCCCGGCGACCATGCCGGAGGCGACGCCGATCGCCGCCACCGGGCCGAGGGTCGACGTGAGGCGCGCGTCCGCAAGTGTCAGCGTGAGCATCGCAAGCGACACCGTCAGCCCACTCGCGAGGATCGTCGGGCCTGTGCGGCGCACGGCTCGCGCCATCGCCTCGTGCTTGTCCTCGATTCTCTGCAGCTCCTCGCGATAGCGCGAGACCAGCAGGAGGCAGTAGTCGGTCCCCACGCCAAACATCAGGACGACGAGGATCGTGGTCCCGTTCGAGGACACGGTCGCGCCTGACTTCGCGTACAGGTAGACGAACGCAGTCGCCGCGGTGTACGCGAAGAAGACGACGACGAGTGGCGTCAGCGCGACGAGCACCGAGCGGTAGATCGAGCCGAGCAGAACGAGGACGAGCAGCACCGTGGCGAGCAGGAGCTTCGTGTCGAGCTCGCCGAACACCTCTTCGGAGTCGGCCGCGAAGCCGAGCTCGCCACTGAGCAGGATCTGCATCCCGTCGGCGTCGTTGCCGGTGGTGTCGCGCACGGCCTTGCCCCAGTCGGCCTCGTCGTCGTACTGGCTCGGGGTCGTGAGCACCGTGTACGCGAGCGTGCCGTCCGAGGAGACGAGGCCGCTTGGCGAGCCGGGCGCGAACGGCACGGCGGGCGGGACGGTCAGCGGCAGCTCGTCGTCGGACAGCGCCTCGAGCGCTTTTGCATCCTCGGCGACCTTGCGCCTGTCCGCGGCGGTGAGACCGCTGTCGCGCTGGTAGACGATCGTGCTCGTCAGCGTCTCGCCGCTCGCGAAGTCCGAGTCGAGCTTGTGGACGACGTCAGTCGACTCGGCGCTGGCCGGGAGGTACGAGGTCGTGTCGTCGCGCGTCTCGTCGGAGAGCTTCGAGCCGAGCGGCATCAGCACGACGAAGACCGCGATCCACGATCCGAGGACCACCCACTTCCCCCGTCGGGATGTGACGAACGACGCCAGAGCTCTCATGTCCGGGGCACCGTAGCCGCCGTCGCCGAAGCGGCGCCAGCCGGTTAGCCGGAAGCGACCGGTACGGCTATCCGGCCGCCGCTGCGGCTCGCTCGTCCGACTGGATCAGGAACACGGGGTGGCGGGGCGCAGCGGCGAGCAGCTCCTCCTCGCTCGCGTCCGCTCCGACGCCCTCGAAGAAGACGCCGACCTCCGCCTTCCAGCGCTTCAGGTAGGCGCGCAGGAGGGGCGGCTTGTCGACATCGCGCAGCTCGCTCGCCCGGAACTCCTCGATGCGCTTGCCATGCCGGAGCCGGCCGCCGCCGCTCGCGCGCAGGTTCTTGACCCACTGCGTGTGTCCGCGTGGCGCGACCAGGTACCGGTTGCCCTCGTAGGTGAGGAGGTTGACCGGCGTCGTGCGCCACTCGCCGGAGCTCCTGCCGCGCACCTCGAGCACCCGGGAACCCCAGAAGCTGACGCCGAGACGCGTTAGGCCGGCGACGGCGCGGTTGAAGATGTTGATCGTGAACCAACCGGGTTTGACGTAGCGCTCGTCGGTCATCCCGTGGGAGTATTGCGCCCGCCGGAGGCCCGGACGCGATCGCACTGCCGGCGCCACATCGGCCTCAAAATCGAGATACTGCCGCGCGGAGAGATGATCCACCGTGCACCCGAGCCAGATGTGGAGGTCCCGAGCACGGACATCGCGTCGTTCGTACTCGCGGACGCCGACTCGCGGGCGGACAAGCCGGCGCTGATCGACGGCCCGAGCGGCCGGACGCTCACCTACGGCGAGCTACGTGACGCGGTCCGCGCCTTCGCCGCCGGGCTCGCTGCCCGAGGTTTCTCCCACGGCGACGTCTTGGCGCTCTACATGCCGAACGTGCCCGAGTATGCGGTCGCCTTCCACGGCGCCGTGCGGGCCGGCGGCAAGTGCACGACGGTCAACCCCCTCTACACCGCGAACGAGCTCGCCCAGCAGCTCGAGCACTCCGGCGCCCGGCTCCTGCTGACCGTGGTCCCCTTCCTGGAGGCGGCGCGCGAGGCGGCCGAGCGGGCGGGCATCGCCGATCGGCTCTACGTCCTTGGCGAGGCCGCCGGCGCCCGCCCGGTCACGGAGCTGCTGGGGGACCCGGCGGCGGCGCCCGACGTCGAGGTCGACCCGGAGGCCGACATCGCCGTGCTCCCGTTCTCGAGCGGGACGACCGGGCTGCCGAAGGGCGTCATGCTCACGCACCGCAACCTGGTCGCCAACCTCCTCCAGGTCCAGGAGGCGTTCCCGATCGAGCCCGAGGACACGCTGATCGGCGTCCTGCCCTTCTTCCACATCTACGGGATGACCGTGATCATGAACCAGGGCCTGTGGGCAGGGGCGACGATCGTGACGATGCCGCGCTTCGACCTGGACCAGTTCCTGGAGCTGATCGAGCGCCACGGCGTCACACGGACGTACGTCGTCCCGCCGATTGCGCTGGCCCTCGCGAAGCACCCCGCGCTCGAGGGGCGCGACCTGAGCACGGTGCGGACCGTGATGTCCGGCGCGGCGCCGCTCGGCGGTGACATCGCCCAGCAGGTCAGCGAGCGGATCGGCTGCAAGGTGATCCAGGGCTACGGGCTCACCGAGACGAGCCCGGTCACGCACACGATCCGCCCGAGCGGCGAGAACAAGCCCGGCTCGATCGGGCTGCCGTTGCCGAGCACCGAGTGCAGGGTCGTCGACCCGGAGACGGGCGAGGATCTCGAAGCGGGCGAGCGCGGCGAGCTCTGGATGCGCGGACCGCAGATCATGCGCGGCTACCTCGACAACCCGGACGCGACCGCGGAGACGATCGACGCCGACGGGTGGCTGCACACCGGCGACGTCGCCGTTGTCGACGAGGAAGGCTTCTTCGAGATCGTCGACCGGCTCAAGGAGCTGATCAAGTACAAGGGCTTCCAGGTTGCGCCCGCCGAGCTCGAGGCGCTGATCATTACCCACCCGGCGGTGACCGACGTCGCGGTCGTCGGCGTCCCCGACGACGAGGCCGGGGAGCTGCCAAAGGCGTTCGTCGTCCCCGCGGGCGAGGGGCTCGACCCGGACGAGCTGATCGAGTGGGTCGCCCAGCGAGTCTCGCCGCAGAAGCGGATCCGGCTCGTCGAGCTCACCGACGAGATCCCGAAGTCGCCGTCGGGGAAGATCCTGCGGCGAGTGCTGCGCGATCGGGCGCGCTCGGTCGACGCCGTCTGAGGCGTCTGCGCTCCGAACCGCCGCTTACCCTGTTTACGGAGCGTGGGTACCCGAAGCCTCTCGCGGGCTGTCCTCGCGGCCGCCCTCGTCGCGCTGGCGGCCGGGCCGGCGAGCGCGGGTGCCGCGGGCAGGCCCGAGCCGCCAAGCGTCGGCGCGGTGAAGCGGGCGACCGATCGGTTCCTCGAACAGCGTGGCGGCGAGCGGTCGCGGGCGGCGCCTCCCGCCGCGCGCGGGCCGGCCCCGGGCCCGCTGCTCCCGGGCAGCCGCGTCGTCTCGCTCTACGGCTCGCCGCAGATGCCGGCGACCGCGGTCGGGATGCGCTCGCCGGAGGCGGCGCTGCGCAAGCTCACCTCGCAGGCGAGGCCGTATGACCAGCTGGGCGTGCGGCCGGTCGTCCTCGAACTCGACCTGGCCTCGGTCCTCGCTACCGCCGGACCCGGAGCCGACCGCAAGTACCGCGTCCGTCAGGACCCGGAGATCATCTCCGAGTATCTGAGCGCTGCCCGTGCCGCGGGCGCGCGGCTGATGCTCGACATCCAGCCGGGACGCTCGACCTTCAAGTCCGAGGTGCGGGCGCTTCGCGACTGGGTCGCGCAACCCGACGTCGACGTGGCGCTGGATCCGGAGTGGAACGTGGGACGCCGCGGCGTGCCGGGTCGCACCGAGGGGGCAGTGGGCGCGCGCGAGCTCAACCGGGTGATCCGGATCCTCTCCGCGACCGTGCGCGATGGCGACCTGCCGCCGAAGCTCCTCGTCGTCCACCAGTTCCGCCCCGCCAGCGTCCGCGGCAGGGCGCGGGTCAGGCCGCGCTTCGGCGTGCAGCCGCTCCTCAACTTCGACGGGATCGGCTCGCCACGCGCGAAGGCGAACGGTTATGTCGCCCTCGGCACGCCGAGGTTGTTCAACGGGTTCTCGCTCTTCTACCAGCGAGACGACCCGCTGATGCAACCCTCCGCGGTGCTCGCGCTCGAGCCCGAGCCCGACTTCTTGCTCTACCAATAGGCGGGGCGCGCGATCCAATCAGATGCCTGCAGGGCGGCGCATGGCTTGCAGGCGAAAAGGAAAAGCGAACGGCGAGGCGAAACAACCGGCCGTGACCAAGACCGCCACCAAGACTCGCCCCGCCGGCCGGACCCGAACCTCGCACCCCACCGGCCGCCGCACCGCGACGCGGCCCAACGGCAAGGCGCTCTCCACCTACATCACCGAGCGCTTCGACGAGTTCTCGCGGTCGCAGAAGGACGTGGCCCGCTACATCGTCGACCATCTCGACGAGGCCGCCTTCCAGACCGCCGAGGAGCTCGCGCGCCGCGCCAGCACCTCGTCCTCGACCGTCGTGCGCTTCTCGCAGGCGCTCGGCTTCGAGGGCTACCCGGAGCTTCAGCAGGCGGCGATCGAGGAGTACCGCAGCAGGGGCCCCGCCGAGAACGGCACCTCGACGGCACCCCTCTTCGACTTCGACCACTCCGAGTTCGAGGCCTCGCTGGCGGCGGACCACTCGAACATCGAGGAGACGGTCCGCAACCTGACGCGCGAGCAGGTCGAGGCGTGCGTCACCGCGCTCGGCGGAGCGAGCCGCGTGCTGATCGTCGGCATGGACCAGCTCGCCTTCTTCGCGAGCTACCTTCGCCACCTCCTGGCGCTGCTCGACATCCGCGCTGAGGTCGTCGCGAGCCCGCGCCAGGACTCGATCACGCGCCTCTCGCGGGTCGACGACGACGCGCTCGTGATCGCCTTCTCGGCCGGCCGGGCGCACCCGATCGTCGTCCGGGCGATGAAGCTCGCTAAGCACCGCGGCGCCTCGACGATGGCGATCACCGACGCCACGCTCTCGGACATCGGCGAGCACTCGGACCTGACGCTCTACTACTCCTCGAACTCGCCGTCGTTCACGCGCTCGAACACATCGCTTCTCGCGATCGTCCAGGCGCTCGCCCATGGCGTCTACGCCCGCGACAAGGGCGCCTACAGGGATCGCATCCGGGCGTTCAAGCTCAAGTAACTGCCGGCCTTTAGATCCGCTGGGAGATTTCTCCCATGCAACGGATCGTGCAGATGCTCATAGAACGCTGACACTTGCGCGTGTGACTCATAGGGTGCCTCGCGCCGCAGGCCTCGCAGCCCGGCGAACTCATGCCGAGCGCGCCGCCCCAACCCCACCCATCGATCCGCCGCTTGGCCGTGGCGCTCTCGGTCGTCGCCTGCTCCCTCGGAATCGCGCTTGCGGCGGGCCCGAGCAGCAGCGCGCAGAGCCAGCGGCTCGGCGAGGTGCGCGCGGAGCAGGACCGCATCCGCGCCGAGCTCGAGAGGCAGAACGCTGCTGTGGACGCCATGCTCGGGGACGTCGGCGAGCTGCGCGCGCGCGAGCGCAAGCTCGCGGCCGAACGCGCCCGGCAGGAGGCGGAGCTCGCCGCTGCGAGGCGGGACCTGAGCGACGCTCGCAACGCGCTGGCCGCGACGAAACGCCGGCTGCGCGAGGCGCGAATTGACCTCAAGCACCTCCTGGTCTCGATCTACAGATACGGACAGATCGACACGATGACCGTCCTGCTCGACGCCGACGGCCTCGATCAGCTCGCGACGAGATCCGTCTATCTCGAGCGGATTCGCGACTACGAGAACGGCGTCGTCGTCCGAGTCCGCGACCTGCGTGCCACGGCGAGCGCCCGGGTCGACGACATGGAGGGCGCGGTCGCGCGAATGACGGCGGCCCGCGAGGCGATCGCCGAGCGCCAGAAGGCCCTCGCGGCCTCGCGAGCGTCGCTCGAGCAGCGCGAAGCGGCGCTGCGCGCGGCGCAGGACGAACGCCGCGAGCAGCTCGGCAAGCTCCAGGGCCAGGAGCGAACCCTCGTTGACGCGCTCTCGGCTCCTGCGCCGGCCCCGGCGGAAGGAGCTGCGGTCGCTCCCGCGCCCGCCGAGGACGTCGCGCCGTCCAGCGGGTCGACCGCGACGCTCAACTCCGACGGCACTGCTACGGCTCCGGCCGACGCCCCGCAGGCAGTCAAGGACGCGATCGTGGCCGCGAACGCGATCACGAACGCGCCCTACCTATATGGAGGTGGTCATGGCTCATTCGAGTCGAGCGGATACGACTGCTCCGGATCGGTCAGCTACGCGCTGCACGGCGGCGGCTTGCTGTCCTCGCCGCTGGACTCGACCGGTTTCATGACCTGGGGCGACTCCGGGACAGGGAACTGGATCACCGTTTACTCGAACCCGGGCCATGCCTACGCGGTCATCGCCGGTCTTCGCTTCGACACCTCGGGCGCCCCGCCTCGCTGGCAGACGGAGCCCCGCGACCCCACCGGATACGTCGCGACGCACCCGCCGGGTTATTGAGACGCGACCGCGGGCCCGGGCGCGTTCTGTCCACTTCCGGCGGCGCCGCCCCTCTATATTCAGCCGGGATGGCCGAGACGGGAACATTTCGCGTCAAGCGCGGCCTCGCCGAGATGCTCAAGGGCGGGGTGATCATGGACGTGACCACGGCCGAGCAGGCGCGCATCGCCGAGGAGACCGGCGCCGCCGCCGTGATGGCGCTCGAGCGCGTGCCGGCGGACATCCGCGCCGAGGGCGGAGTCGCCCGGATGGCGAGCCCGCGGGTGATCAAGGAGATCCAGGACGCGGTCACGATCCCGGTGATGGCGAAGGCGCGGATCGGCCACTTCGCCGAGGCGCAGATCCTTCAGGCGCTCGAGGTCGATTACATCGATGAGTCGGAGGTGCTGACGCCCGCCGACGAGGCGAACCACATCGACAAGCAGGCCTTCGAGACACCGTTCGTCTGCGGCGCCACCAACCTAGGCGAGGCGCTGCGGCGGATCTCCGAGGGCGCGGCGATGATCCGCTCCAAAGGCGAGGCCGGCACCGGCAACATCGTCGAGGCCGTTCGCCACCTGCGCGAGATCGTCGGTGGCATCAAGCGCCTGTCGACGCTGCGGCAGGAGGAGCTCGCCGGCACCGCGAAGGAGCTGCGTGCGCCGATCGACGTGGTCGAGGAGGTCGCCCGCGCGGGCTGGCTCCCGGTGCCGCTCTTCTGCGCCGGCGGGATCGCCACCCCGGCCGATGCCTCGCTCACGATGCAGCTCGGCGCCGAGGGGAACTTCGTCGGCTCCGGGATCTTCAAGTCCGAGGATCCCGAGCGTCGCGCGCGGGCGATCGTCGAGGCGACCACGCACTTCAACGACCCGGAGCGGCTCGCCGCGGCGTCCGTGGAGCTGGGCGAGCCGATGCGTGGCGACGACATCGCAGAGCTGGCGGCGCAGGGAGAGTTGCTCCAGCAGCGCGGGACCTGAGGGTTGTCCGGGGCGGGGCTCCCGGAGCAAGGGGGCGGCCGCCTGCGGATCGGCGTACTCGCGAGCCAGGGCGGCTTCGCGGCGCACGCCGAGATGCTGCGCGGGCTCGGCGCCGACGCGGTCGAGGTCCGCAACGCGGAGGAGCTGGATGACCTCGACGCGCTCGTCATCCCCGGCGGCGAGTCGACCACGATCTCGAAGGCGATCGAGCGGGACGGGCTCGAGCCCGCGATTCGCACCCACGTCGAGGCGGGGCGGCCGATTCTCGGCACGTGCGCGGGGATGATCGTCTGCGACGCCGAGCACCTGGGCCTCGCTGACATCTCCTGCCGACGCAACGCCTTCGGCCGCCAGATCGCGAGCTTCGAGGCGGATCTGGAGATCGAGGGCATCGGCCCGGAGCCGCTGCGAGCGGTGTTCATCCGGGCGCCGTGGGTGACCAGGGTCGGCGACCGGGTTCAGGTGCTTGCCGAGGTCGGCGGCCACCCGGTCGTCGTGCGCCAGAGCGGCATCGTCCTCTGCGCGTTCCATCCGGAGCTCACGGACGACTCACGGATGCACGCCCTGCTGATGGCGATGGCGACGACGGCGCAGGGCATGCAGATGCACGACGGCGCGGAGGCGGCTCCACGCGAAGGAGGAGATGGGTGAGGGATCGGAGAGTGGAAAACCTGGCGAGGATCCTGGTCGGCTACTCGACCGGCGTGGGCGATGGCGACACCTGCGTGATCGAGGGGCCGTCGGCGGCCGAGCCGCTGATTGCCGCCGTCTATGACGAGGTGCTTGCCGCGGGCGGGCAGCCCGTCGTCTCGCTGACGTTCGACGGACAGCAGGCCGCCTTCTTCAAGCACGCCTCGGACGCGCAGCTCGAATGGATCTCGCCGGTCACCCGATGGGCCGCGGAGGAGGCCGACTGCCGGATCGCCGTCTGGGCCGACACCAACACGCGCGAGCTCTCGAACGTGCCGCCGGACCGCCAGACGGTCCGTCGCGCGGCAACCCGGTCGCTGATGCAGACGATGATGCGCCGCGCGGCCGAGGGCCAGCACCGCTGGGTCGGAACGATGTACCCGACGAACGCCCACGCCGCCGACGCCGAGATGAGCCTGGTCGACTTCGCGGACTTCTACTTCCGCGCCTGTCTCGCCGAGGACGAGGACCCGCTCGACGCCTGGAGGCGGGCCTCCGAGGAATGCCACCGGCTGGCCGACTGGACCAACGGGCGCGAGGAGGTGCGGATCGTCGCCGAGGGAACCGATCTGCGACTCGGGATCGCCGGACGACGGTTCATCGCGGCCGACGGCAAGCACAACATGCCCGACGGAGAGTTCTTCACCGGGCCGATCGAGGACTCTGCCGAGGGGGAGGTCAGCTTCCACCTGCCGGCGACGATCGGCGGGCGCGAGGTCTCCGGAGTCCGGCTGCGCTTCGAGAACGGCAAGGTCGTGGACGCAGCCGCCGAGCGCGGCGAGGAATACCTGATCAGCATGCTCGACACCGACGCGGGCGCCCGACGCCTGGGCGAGCTCGGGATCGGGACGAACTTCGGGATCGAGCGCGGCACCCGGTCGATCCTACTCGACGAGAAGATCGGCGGCACGGTGCACCTCGCCGTCGGCGCGAGCTATCCCGAGACCGGTGGAGAGAACGACAGCGCGGTCCACACCGACCTCGTGTGCGACCTGCGAAAGGGCGGCAGCCTCGAGGTCGACGGCGAAACCCTGCAGGAGAACGGCCGGTTCGTCGTCTAGGACACGCTCGACCATCCTCGCGAAGGAGGGCGCCGAGGTACTCAACGAGACCTTCGACCTCCCGTTCAAGTAGGGGTCCCGATGGGCAGCGTGACGATCAAGGCGGCGGTCGGAAGCTGACCGGACGGCCCTCGAATTGGCGCGCAACTTCGCGACCCGATGGCTGTTTTATTGAGGCGCGTCGCTACCCGCCTTTGTGCCAGGGCGCGAAACGGGAATCGACGGCGACGAGGGACGTTGTTGGGATGCCGACGTCAGGCCGGCGGCCGGGCCTCATGGTCCGGCCGCTGCCTGCCTATCGCCGACGCTGTCGCTTCGCCGGCTTCTCCTAGACTCGTTGCCTATGTCCGGGCACTCGAAGTGGTCCTCGATCAAGCACAAGAAGGCGGCCGCCGACGCCAAGCGTGGCCAGCTCTTCACCAAGCTCGCGCGCGCGATCAGCGTTGCTGCCCGCGAGGGCGGGGGCGACCCTGAGGCGAATTACACGCTCGCCGCGGCGGTCGAGAAGGCGAAGAGCTACTCGATGCCGAAGGACAACATCCAGCGTGCGATCGACCGCGGCACTGGGGCCGGGGCCGGCGACGAGCAGATCCAGCGTGTCGTCTATGAGGGCTACGGCCCCGGGGGCGCAGCGATCCTCGTCGAGGCGCTCACCGACAACCGCAACCGCACCGGCTCGGAGATCCGCCACGCCTTCGACAAGCAGAACGGCAGCCTGGGCGAGCCCGGCTCGGTGGCGTGGCAGTTCGTAAAGAAGGGGATCGTGCTCGTCGACGGCGAGCGCTACTCCGAGGACGACCTGATGCCGGCGATCGACGCCGGCGCCGAGGACGTTGCCCCCGACGGCGACGTGCTCAAGGTGACGACCGCGCCCGGCGACCTCTCGGCCGTACGCATGGCGCTCGAGGCCGCGGACGTCGAGATCCAGTCCGCGGAGCTCGCGATGGAGCCGAACGCCGTGGTCGAGGTCTCCGAGGAGACCGAGGCGCGCTCACTGATGCGCCTCATGGACGCGCTCGACGAGCACGACGACGTCGAGGCCGTGCACGCCAACTTCGACATCCCGGAGTCGCTGCTCGAGCAGGCCGCCGCGTAGGCACCGCGCCCGCGGCAATCCATTGAGCACTTCTGCGGGCTATAGCCGCTGCGAGCGCTCAATCGGTTTCGAAAAAGAGGCATCCGGTCGCGCGAGCAGAATCCGTAGGCGTGATCCTCGTCATGGGCATAGACCCGGGCGTGGCGAACACGGGCTTCGGTGTCGTCCGGTTGGCGGGTGGTCAGATGACCGCCGTCGACGGTGGCGTCATCGAGCTCGGGTCCGACCTCGCGCCCGCCACGCGGCTCGCCCGCATCCACGGGGAGCTCGAGAAGCTGATCGCCTGGCACGAGCCTGCGGCCGTTGCTCTCGAGGACGTCTTCTTCAACAAGAACGTGCGCTCCGCGATCGCCGTCGGCGAGGCGCGGGGCGTGGCGATGCTCGCGGCAGCCCGGCGCGGGATCCCGTGCTTCGACTACACCCCGCAGGCGGTAAAGATGGCCGTGTGCGGCACCGGCGCCGCCGCCAAGCCCCAGGTCCAGCAAATGGTCGGGACGCTGCTGGGGCTCGCGCGCCAGCCGGAGTCAGACCACACGGCGGACGCGCTCGCGGTCGCGATCTGCCACGCCGGCCACTCGCGTATGCGCACCGCGGTCGCCTCCGCGGCGCCGGCGGCGGTGGGCGCCTGATGATCGCCTCGGTTCGCGGCGAAGTGCTGGTTCGCCGGCCCGATCACGTCGTCATCGAGTCCGGCGGCGTCGGGTACAGGCTCGCGGTCTCGGCCGAGACGCTCAAGGCCGTCCCGGCAAGCGGCAAGCAGGGGATGCTCCACGCGCATCTGGTCGCCCGGGACGACTCGCTCGCCCTCTACGGGTTCGCGAGCGAGGAGGAGCGCGACCTCTTCCTCCATCTCACGTCGGTCTCCGGCATCGGGCCCAAGGTCGCGATCGCGATCCTCTCCGGCGGCACGCCGCGCGAGCTCCTGGGGGCGATCGCGGCCGGCGACGCGAAGCGCTTCCAGGCGGTGCCGGGGATCGGCAAGCGGACCTCCGAGCGGGTCATCGTCGAGCTCCGCGAGAAGGTCGCCGGCGAGCTCGAGGAGGGCGTGCCGGCGGTCGGCGGCTCGGACCCCGACGATCCGCGTTCCCTCGCGCGTGAGGGCCTCGTCCACCTCGGCTACTCGGTCGCCGAGGCCGAGCGGCTGCTCGCCTCGGCCGAGGGCGAGACGCCCGAGGACCTGATCGGGTCGGCGCTCAGGGCGGGCGCCAAGGAGGCCGCGTGAGCGTCTCGCGAGACCCGAGCTTCACGGACCCGGAGGGGCTCGACGCGCCAATCGCCGAGCCGATGGCCGAGGCACGCGGCGGCGGCGACGAGGAGCTCGACCGCTCGCTGCGCCCCAAGCGCCTCGGCGACTTCGTGAACCAGCTCCAGGTGACCGGGCAGCTCGAGGTTTTCATCGAGGCCGCGACACGCCGCTCGGAGTCGCTCGACCACGTCCTGCTCGCCGGACCGCCGGGGCTCGGGAAGACCTCGCTCGCTCAGGTCATCGCCGCCGAGCTCGGCGCGCCGTTCGTGCAGACAGCCGGGCCCGCGCTCGAGCGAAAGGCCGACATCGCCGCGTTCCTGACCGCACTCGAACCCGGATCGGTGTTCTTCATCGACGAGATCCACCGGCTCAACCGCGCGATCGAGGAGACCCTTTACCCCGCGATGGAGGACAGGGCGCTTCCGGTCGTGCTCGGCCAGGGCGCCGGGGCGCGGACCGTGACCCTGGACCTGCCGGCGTTCACGCTGGTCGGCGCCACCACCCGCTCCGGGCTGCTGACAACGCCACTTCGCGACCGCTTCGGTGTCTCGATGCGGCTCGAGCACTACGAGCCGACCGACCTCGCGCGCATCGTGCACCGCTCGGCCGGGATCCTCGAGGTCGAGATCGACGCCGAGGGCGAGCGGGTGATCGCGGAGCGCTCGCGCGGCACACCGCGGGTCGCGAACCGGCTCCTGAAGCGGGTCCGGGACTTCGCCGAGGTGCGTGGCGAAGGCGTGATCTCGGGCGGGATCGCCTCGGAGGCCCTCGGCCTGCTCGAGGTGGACGAGGCGGGCCTCGACCGCCACGACCGCACGATCCTGGAGACGATCGCGGTCAAGTTCAGCGGTGGCCCCGTCGGCCTCTCGACGCTTGCCGCGGCCGTCGACGAGGAGCAGGAGACGATCGAGGGCGTCTATGAGCCATACCTCCTCCAGCAGGGTCTGATCAAGCGCACTCCGAACGGGCGCGTGATCACCGAGCGCGGCTTCGCGCACCTTGGGCTGCCGGTGCCGGAGGGCGCCGCCACCCTCTTCTGAGCCGGCCTGAGGCGCCGCCCGGCCCTCGCTACGCTTCAGCCCGTGCCGTTCTTCATCTGCCCTAACTGCGGCAACAGGGAGCTCTCCGGCGACCGCGCAGGCCTGATGCCGCGGCCGAAGGCGTGCTCGAAGTGCGGCGCCCCGTTCCTCTTCGAGCTCCTCGACGACTACTACCCGGCGCCCGACGCCGCGTTCTTCATCTGCGACCAGGAGGGGAGGCTGCTGGACATCGGCCGGAACGGCTTTGAGCTCACCGGGCTCAAGGACGAGCAGGTGATCGGCCGCCCGGTGCGGGAGGTGCTGGGGCTGCGCTGGATCGACGAGGGCGACGGCGGCGAGACCGCGGACACCGACCGCGACGGCCAGACCGATCCGATCGAGACGACGCTCGAGTGGGGCGTGCGCTCACTCGGCAAGCGCGTCGCGGTGCACGCCGAGGGCGACCTGCCTGCGGAGGCCGTCGCCGACGTCTTCCCCGCCTACGACGAGGACGGCGGACTGCTGCTCGTGCTCACGCCCGAGTAGTCCCGACCGGATGGCCACCCGCAGGCGCAACCTGATCGTTCTCGCGCTCGTGCTCGCCCTCCTCGGCGGGTCGCTCTACGTGATCTCGAGCAAGCGCACCGTGCTAGGCCTCGACCTGCGCGGCGGCACCGAGCTCGTCTACCAGGGCCGGCCGACGCCGCAGGTCCCGGAGATCACGCCGGAGGCGATCGACCGCTCGATCGAGATCATCCGCGACCGGGTCGACAACCTCGGCGTCGCCGAGCCCGAGATCTCCCGGCTCGGCGCCGACCAGATCGAGGTCGGCCTCCCGGACGTCTCCGACGCCGCGCGTGCGACCGAGCAGATCGGGACCACGGCGCAGCTCTACCTCTACGACTTCGAGGCGAATGCGATCCCGCCGAACCCGAACGTGCAGGACGCCGCGGATCGGCCCTACAACCGCCTCATCGACGCCGTTCGCGCCGCCGCGAAGGAGAAGCCCGTCTCCGAGTCGCAGTGCGCCGACCAGGGATGCACGACGAGCGGCCCGGTGTACTACCTGTTCGACAAGGACACGCTCGAGCCGATCGGCTCCCCCTCGGAGAAGCGCAGCGACCTGTTCGTCAACTCGAACGGCAAGCAGCCGGCGGGCACGGAGGTCCTCTCCGTGCCGCGGGGCTACGTCGTCCTTCAGAAGAAGCCCGACGACCTCACGGATACGCCCGACGTCGACGAGTCGGAGACCGCCGCGTCCGAGTACTACGTCCTCCACGACCGACCGGCGCTCTCCGGCGACGAGATCGAGGACCCGAAGCCGAGCTTCGATCAGTTCAACCAGCCGGTCGTCCAGTTCGACTTCACCGACTCGGGCCGCGAGGCGTTCCAGCGGGTCACCTCGGAGATCGCTCAGCGGGGCGCCGAGAACTGCTTCCAGGCCACCGGGCAGGTGTGCACCGGGATCTCCTCCGACCAGGCGGATCAGTTCGCGGGCTCGTTCGGGATCGTCCTCGACGGCGAGCTCGTCTCGAACCCGATCATCAACTTCGTCGACAACCCGAACGGGATCGACGGCCGCACGGGCGCCGAGATCTCGGGGCTGACCCAGCAGGAGTCGGAGGACCTGGCCACGGTGCTCCAGATCGGCGCCCTGCCGATCAAGCTCGCGCTGGTCAGCCAGTCGACGGTCTCGGCGACGCTCGGTGAACAGGCGCTGGACCAGGGGCTCCGCGCCGGCCTCGCCGGCCTCGCCGTCGTCCTCATCTTCCTGCTCTTCTACTACCGGTTCCTCGGCCTGATCGCCGGCCTCGGCCTGATCGTCTACGCGATCTTTTACTTCGCGCTGATCAAGACACTGCCGATCACGCTGACGCTGCCGGGGATCGCAGGTTTGATCCTCACGATCGGCGTCGCGGCGGACTCGAACATCGTCATCTTCGAGCGCATCAAGGAGGAGATACGCGCCGGCCGCTCGATGCTCTCTGCGATCTCCGAGGGCTACAAGAAGGGAATCGCGACGATCGTGGACGCGAACGTGATCACACTGATCACGGCGTTCATCCTCTTCGGGCTCGCGACCGCGGGCGTCAAGGGCTTCGCGTTCACGCTCGGGATCGGCACGATCGTCTCGCTGTTCACGGCGGTCCTCTTCACCCAGGCGATCCTCGGCCTGCTGGGACGCTCGCGGATCCTGCGCTCGCCCGCGGCGCTGGGTGCGACGCACGAGGGCGGTTCGCGATGGACGTTCGACTTCACCGGCGCCTCGAAGTACTTCTTCTCGCTCTCTGGAGTGATCCTCGCGATTGGCGCGATCGCGTTCGCGACCAAGCAGCTCAATCTCGGGATCGACTTCGAGTCAGGGACCCGGATCCAGGCCGCGCTCGCCCAGCCCGCGTCCGTGGACGACGTGCGAAAGGCACTGTCCGACGGCAACCTCCCCGACGCCGACAGCGCCGAGATCCAGGAGACCGAGAACCCGGAATTCGGCGCGAACGTGATCCAGATCCAAGCGAAGTTCTCGCCCGATCAGACGAACCAGGTCCAGACCCTGCTCCAGCGCGACTTCGGGCTCGAGAACGGCACCGAGGGGTTCGACTCCAACACGGTCGGTCCGACCTTCGGAGCCCAGGTGGCGAACAAGGCGATCATCGCGATCATCTTCAGCCTCCTGGTGATCTCCGCCTATGTGGCGATCCGGTTCGAGGCCAAGTACGCGGTGCCGGTGCTGATCGCCCTCATCCACGACATCCTGATCACCGGCGGCGTCTACGCCCTGCTCGGAAGGGAGGTCTCGAGCGCCACCGTGGCCGCTTTCCTGACGATTCTCGGATACTCGATGTACGACACGATCATCGTCTTCGATCGGATCCGCGAGAACGTGCCGCGGATGCCGCGCGCGGCGTTCTCCCAGATCGTGAACCGGTCGATGAGCGAGGTCCTGACCAGGTCGCTGATCACCGGCCTCTCGACCGTGTTCCTGATCACCGTGCTGCTCGTGTTCGGCGGCGAGACGCTGGGCGACTTCGCGTTCGCGATGATGGTCGGCGTCGCCTCCGGTACCTACTCCTCGATCTTCATCGCCTCGCCCGTGCTGACCGAGTGGAAGGAGCGCGAGCCTGCCTACCGGTCGCGCCGCGCGCGGATCAAGGAGGCGATGGGGTTCGTGCCGACCTTCCCCGAGGACAACGTGGTCGCGCGAATCGACGAGGCCGAGCGCCACGCGCCGGCCGCGAAGGGCGACGGCGCGGGCGAGCCGACGCCCGCCGCGCCGGTCGCCGCGCCCGAGCGCGCACCGGTCGCCGTCGCCGACCCGCCGGTCGAGCGCGCCGCGGCGCCCGAGCCCACGCCTGAGGAGGCCGGCGACGGCGCGGGCGGCCGACCCGAGACGGGCGCCGAGCGCTCGCGGCCGAAGAGCTCGCGAAAGAAGCAGTCGCGCCGCAGGCGAAAACACGGGAGGAATCGCTGATGGCAGCCCTCGTCTGGTTCACGACCGGCGTCGCGATCTGGCACTTCACGGTGTTCATCCCGGACCGCTTCTGGGCCGGGATCGTCGGAGCGCTCCTCGGCGCGGCAACCGGCGCGATGATCACCGGCGCGATCGGCCAGATCGTGCTCGGCCAGAGCATCGGCGAAACCGGGATCGAGACCGTGCTCTTCGCGATTCCCGGGACGCTGCTCGGTCTGGGAGTCGTCTACATGCTCGGCGTGCGCCAGGAGGAGGCGCCCGCGGAACTCGCGTAGCCGCGGGACTCAGACCGCGACGAGGCTCGTCTCGATCGTGGGCGGGTCGAGCAGCGTCTGGAGGACTGTGCAGTAGCGCTCGGTGCGCTCGTGGAGGCCGGCGAGTTCCTCCGCGGTCGCCTCGGGCGCATCGATCTCGATCCGCAGGCGGATCGTCTCGAAGCCGACGCTGGCGTCGCGGTCGACGCCGAGCGTGCCGCGCAGGTCGAGGTCTCCTTCGGCGATCGCCTCGATCCGTTCGGTGGCGATCCCGGTCGCTGCGGCGACCATCTGACAGGTGATCTGGGCGCACGCGGCCAGCGCGCCCAGGAGCAGGTCGCCCGAGCAGGCACCGGTCCCGGGGCCGCCGACGCCCTCGTGGGCCTGCGCCTCCTGCACCATCCGGCCGAGGTCGATCGAGCACGCGACGGCATCGCCGGCGGTCGAGCCGCGGGCCGTAAGCGTGATCCGCGCATCCTCCGGCCGCTGCTTGTAGCCGTCCTTCAGCGGCCGCTGTCGCTCTCGCAGATCATCCATGCCGTCCTCCTCCGGGTTGGGGTGCGGAATTTACGCAGCGACGGGGCGTGAAGTTCCGTCCTAGCCGCTTCCTAGCGTGGCGGCGTGCCGGAAATCGTCACCAGAGCATTCAGGCTCGAGCCCTACGACTACCGCGAGGTACGGGCATTGATGGATGCGCTCGACATCGCCGAGCCGGTTGCGGTGACGCTCGTGCGGCGCGGTCACCGGACGGTCGCCGAGGCGCGGGCGTTCCTGGAGGCCGCCGACGACCACGACCCTTTCCTGTTCGCGGGGATGGCGGACGTGCGCGACCGGATCCGCGCCGCGATCGCCGACGGGCGGCGGATCACCGTGCACGGCGACTACGACGTCGACGGCGTCTGCTCGACCTCGATCCTGGTAGAGACCCTACGGGCGCTGGGCGCCGAATGCGACTGGGTGATCCCGGGGCGCCTCGAGGACGGCTACGGGCTCACGATCACGACGGTCGAAAAGCTCCGTGCCCGTGGCACTGGGCTGCTGCTCACCGCTGACTGCGGCATCGGCTCGGTCGCCGAGGTCGCTGCGGCACGGGCCGGGGGGATCGAAGTGATCGTCACCGACCACCACCAGCCCGGGGAGGAGTTGCCGGACTGCCCGATCCTGCACCCGACCGTCTCCGGCTACCCGTGCGGGGAGCTCTGCGCGACCGGCGTCGCCTACAAGGTCTCGGTCGCGCTTCGGGGGCGAGAGGCGACAGCCGGGCAGCTCGACCTCGTAGCGCTCGCGACGGTCGCCGACCTGGTGCCGCTCCGCGGCGAGAACCGGGCGCTCGTTCGCCGCGGGCTCGCCGAGGCGCGGCGCGCGCGCCGTCCGGGCCTGCGGGCGCTGCTCTCCTCGGCGCGCTGTCTGCCGGAGCGCCTCGACGAGGGGGATTTCGCGTTCAGGCTTGCGCCGCGGATCAACGCCGCGGGGCGGCTTTACCGGGCGGATGCGGGCGTCGAGCTGATGCTGACCGCCGATGAGGCGCGCGCCGCTGAGATCGCGGCGGAGCTCGAGCGCGCGAACTCGGAGCGGCGAGCGGTGGAGGGCGAGGTGCTCGAGGCGGCCGGCAGAGCGCTGTCGGAGCTCCCGGCCGAGCTCGCGGAGGCGCCGGGGCGCGTCCTCGCCGGTGCAGGCTGGCACCCCGGCGTGGTCGGGATCGTCGCCTCGCGGATGGTCGAGCGCCATGGCCGCCCGGTCGTCCTCATCGCGCTCGACGGCGAGGGCCGCGGCCGCGGGTCGGGCCGCAGCATCCCCGGTTTCGACCTCCTGGGCGCCCTCGACGCCTGTGCCGAGCATCTCGTCCGGTACGGCGGCCATCGCGCCGCCGCGGGCCTCGAGCTCGAGGCGGGGAGGCTCGAGGACTTCCGGCGCGCGTTCGCCGCCCACGCGCGCGAGGTGCTGGGCGACGCGCCTCCGATCCCGACGGAGCTCGTCGACGCGGTCGTCGGGGGCGAGAGCCTCGGCCACGACGTCGCGGAGCAGTTCGAGCGCCTCGCGCCGTTCGGCAACGGCAATCCCGGAGTTCGCCTGCTCGTTCCGGGCGCCAAGCTCAGCGACGTGCGGCCGATGGGAGAGGGGGAGCGCCACGCCCGCTTCACGCTGGCCAGCGGCGCGCGGCGAGCGCTCGGCGTGGCGTTTTCGGTCAACGGCCAGCTCGACGCCGCCGCTCGCTCAGGACCACTGGACCTGTCGGTGAAGCTCGAGCTCAACGAATGGAACGGTGCGGTCGAGCCGCGGGTCGTCCTGGGGCAGGTGTATCCCCCTCCTTCGGCTGACCCCACCGGCTCGGGACGCGAAACGGACGAGGCGGCAGGCATTGGCTCCGAGGAGTTCTGGCGGCGGGTGCGTGAAGAGCTCGTGCTCGATCTCGCGATGTGGCCGCCGCGCCCGCGGCCGGCTGCGGGCGGGCGAGAGCTCGTCGACCGCCGCGGCGCCTCCGGCGTTGCCACGATCGCGGCGCTCGCCTCGAGCGGCCGGGCCGTCCTCGTGATGTGCGCGGACGCCCTCAGGCGCCGGGAGCTGGTCGAGCGCGCCGCGCGGCCCGCGCGCTTCGGCGGTGGCGAGCTCGCGATCGTCTGCGGGCGGCTCGCCGATGCCGATTGCGCAGGCGCCGAGGCGCGGGTTCGCGCTCGCGGCGGCGTCGTGCTCGCCGACTGGGCGGCGCTCGCGCGCGATCCGGCGCTCGCGAGCCGCTTCGACCATGTCGTCCTCGTCGACCCGCCGCCGTTCGGCCACCTGGCCGATGCCTGCGCCGCCGGCGAGGGATACCTGCATCGCCTCGCCGGCCCGGCCGAGGCCGAGTTCGCCCTCCGGGTCCACGCCGACGACTGGCCGTCGCGCGCCTCGCTCGCCGAGCTCTACCGGGCGTTCGGCGCCCGCTCCAACGACGGCGCGCTCCTCGACGGCGACGCCGCGCGGAGGCTGCTCTGCGGCCAGGGGCGCGCACACCCTCTCTCGCCCGAGTGCGCGGGCCGGGCACTTCGCGTCCTGGTCGAGCTCGAGCTCGTCCGGATCGACGGCGATCCCGTTGTTGCGCCCGCGCTCGGCGTCGTATCCTCGTCTGGGACGGAACTCGAGAAGTCCCCCGCCTTCGTCGCATACCGCGACCGGTACGAGGAGGGCAAGCGATACCTGAGCGAGCAGAAACAGATGTAGCGCCCGCCTCCGAGGCGGCCGGCGCCCCCGCGCCACCGGATCGGCGCGGCCACGTTCAGGTGGGGGCGGACGGCGCCCGCGGTCCGGCGGCGCCGATCAACGCGATCACCAAGGACCTGACCGGCGACGAGCGCGCGCTCCTCGGCGACCTCTTCGCGGTGATCGGGGAGCACTCGGCGAATGGCGATCCGGCCGTCGACCGCGAGGCGGTCGAGCGCGCCTTCGCCTTCGCCTGCGAGCGCCACGCCGATCAGCGCCGCCGGTCCGGCGAGGACTTCATCACCCACCCCGTGGAGGTGGCAAAGATCTGCGCCGGCCTGCGGCTCGACACGGAGACGCTCTGCGCGGCGCTCCTCCACGACACGGTGGAGGACACGAGCGCGAGCCTGGAGGAGGTCTCTGACCAGTTCGGCGACCGGATCGAGGTGCTGGTAGACGGCGTCACGAAGCTCACCGGGATCACGTTCCAGAGCCGCGACGAGCACCAGGCCGAGAACTACCGGAAGATGATGGTCGCGATGGCCACGGACGTCCGGGTCATCCTGATCAAGCTCGCCGACCGCCTCCACAACATGCGCACCCTGGAGGCGCTGCCGAAGCAAAAGCAGATCGACAAGGCGCGCGAGACGCTCGAGATCTACGCGCCGCTCGCCCACCGCCTCGGTATCCACGCGATCAAGTGGGAGCTCGAGGACCTCGCCTTCCAGCGGCTGCATCCGCGCAAGTACGAGGAGATCAAGAAGCTCGTCTCCCAGCAGCGGGCCGAGCGCGAGCGCTATGTCACCGACGCCGGCGGTTTCCTCTCCGGCGAGCTGCGCAAGGTCGGGATCGAGGCCGAGATCTCCGGCCGCGCGAAGCACTTCTACTCGATCTACTCGAAGATGACCAAGAAGGGTCGCGAGTTCAACGAGATCTACGACCTCACCGCGATGCGGGTGATCGTCCACTCGGTCAAGGACTGCTACGGGGCGATTGGGATCATCCACTCGATCTGGAAGCCGCTCCCGGGCCGCTTCAAGGATTTCATCGCGACCCCGAAGCTCAACCTCTACCAGGCCCTCCATACGACGGTGATCGGCCCCGAGGGCCGGCCGCTCGAGATCCAGATCCGGACGCCCGACATGCACGAGACGGCCGAGTACGGGATCGCCGCGCACGTCCTCTACAAGGAGGGCGGCCGCTCGGGCGACCCGGAACGGGAGAAGATGACGTGGCTTCGCCACCTCCTCGAGACCGACGGCGAGGAGGACCCGACCGAGTTCCTCGAGAGCCTCAAGGTCGACCTGTTCGAGGACGAGGTCTTCGTGTTCACGCCGAGGGGCGAGGTAAAGAACCTCTCCGCCGGCTCGACGCCCCTCGACTTCGCCTACGCCGTCCACACCGACATCGGCCACCGCTGTGTGGGAGCGAAGGTCAACGGCAAGCTCGTCCCACTGCACTACCAGCTCAAGTCCGGCGACATCGTCGAGATCCTCACCTCCAAGCAGGAGCGCGGGCCGTCGCGGGACTGGCTCGCGTTGGTGCGCACGAGCCGCGCCCGGAACAAGATCCGCGCCTTCCTGAAGCGCGAGCGCCGCGAGGACGCCGAGCGCCGGGGGCGCGAGGCGCTGCAGACGGCGCTCCGGAAGGGCGGCCTGCCGCCGCAGCGGATCGCGGGCTCGCCCCTGCTCGCCGACCTGACCCGCGAGATGGGCTTCCGCAAGGCCGACGACTTCTACATCGCACTCGGCCAGGGCAAGATCTCCGCGAAGACGGTCGTCAACAAGGTCATGCAGCGCCTCAAGTCCGGCGAGGCGGTCGCGGGCGACGAGACCGAGGCGCGCCTCGCGAGCGTGCTCGAGGGTCGCGACGAGCGCCAGCGCCGCACGCAGGAGGCCTCCAACTACGGGATCAAGGTCGAGGGCGTCGAGGACGTGGTCGTGCGGCTCGCGAAGTGCTGCCGGCCAGTGCCAGGTGACGAGATCGTCGGCTACGTCTCGCTCGGGCGCGGGATCACGATCCACCGCTCGGACTGCAAGAACGTGAGCGCCCTGATGAAGGCGCCGGAGCGCTTCACCGACGTCTCCTGGGCAGGCGACAACGAGACCTCCTACCGGGTGGAGCTCCAGGTCGACGCCTGGGATCGCACCCGGCTGCTCGAGGACCTCTCACGGACGTTCGCCGAGGCCGGCGTCAATATCCTCGAGGCGAACTGCTCGACGAAGCACCCGATGGTCCGCAACAGGTTCGTCGTCGAGGTCGGCGACTCGCAGCAGCTCAAGCAATGCGTGAGCCGCCTCCGGAGCCTCGACTCGGTCTTCGACGCCTACCGAGTCACGCCCCACGACTGAGCC
>DATHAL010000057.1:0-8382 GCA_035296705.1 Solirubrobacterales bacterium | reverse complement strand
CGACTCCTCGACCAGCACCTGGTTGATCGGGCTCGCGGCGAGGCCCTCGGAGACGACGCCGAGCAGCTCGGTCGCGCTCGTGCCCACCCCCCCACCCTGCCCGCCCAGGGTGAACGCCGGCCGAACGATGGCCGGCAGCGTGATCTCACCGGCGGCAAGGCCGCGCTCCAGGTCTCCGACCGACTCGACGATCACCGACCACGGCACCCGCAGACCGGCCTCATCCATCGTGCGGCGGAACGCCTCGCGGTCCTCAGCGCGATGGATGGCCTCGTAGTCGGCACCGATGAGCTCGACGCCGAACCGCTCGAGCGTGCCGTCGTCGTGGAGCGCCTTCGCGAGGTTGAGTGCCGTCTGCCCGCCGAGGGTCGGCAGCAGCGCGTCGGGGCGCTCGCGCTGGATGATCGCCGCGACGTTCGCGGGTCGCAGCGGCTCGACGTAGGTGCGGTCGGCGAACTCCGGGTCAGTCATGATCGTCGCCGGATTCGAGTTCACGAGCACGACCTCGAAGCCGTCCTCGAGCAGCACCTTGCACGCCTGGACGCCCGAGTAGTCGAACTCGGCCGCCTGCCCGATCACGATCGGCCCGGAGCCGATCAGCATGATCTTCGCGATGTCGTCGCGCCTAGGCATTGGCGACCAGCTCCAGGAAGCGATCGAACAGGTAGCGCGCGTCGTGGGGACCGGGCCCGCCCTCGGGGTGGTACTGGACCGTGCAGCCGGGCACGTCGTTGAGCACGAGGCCCTCCACAGTGCGGTCGTAGAGGTTCAGGTGGGTGAGCTCGGCGGCACCGAAGTCCGTGTCCCAGCCGACCGGCTCGTCGCCCTCGATCCGCGCGCCGCCGTCCGGCGGGCGGACCGCGAAGCCATGGTTCTGGGCGGTGATGTCGATCCGGCCCGTCTCGAGGTCCTTGACCGGATGGTTCGCGCCGCGGTGCCCGAACGGGAGCTTGAAGGTGTCGAGCCCGACCGCGCGACAGAGGAGCTGGTGGCCGAGGCAGATCCCCACGACGGGTCTCTTGCCCACCACTCCGCGCACCGTCTCGACGACGTACTCGAGCGCCGCCGGATCGCCGGGACCGTTGGCGAGGAAGACGAGGTCCGGGTCGCGGGCGAGGACATCCTGCGAGCTGCTGCCGCAGGGCAGCAGGGTGAGACGGCAACCCCGCTCGCGGAACTGCCGAATGATCGAGAGCTTGATCCCAGTATCGATCCCCACCACGTGAGGGCCGTCGCCAGGGAGCTCGATCGGTGCCTCCGGCGTCACGGCGCTCGCGAAGTCGGCGCCGGCCATCGGCGGCTCCGCGTCGACACGCGCCCGGGCGTCGGCCTCCGTGGTCTCGGCCGCGAAGATCCCGCCCCGCATCGCGCCGCGATCGCGGATGTGGCGGACCAGGGCGCGCGTGTCGACGCCGGCGATCGCCGGAACGCCGCAGGCCGCGAGCCAGTCGAGCCAGCCGCCCTCGGCCTCCGCACAGTCCTCCCCGTTCTTCGCCTCGCGCATGATCACGGCGCGCGCCTGGGGTCGGTCGGACTCCATGGCACCCGCGTTGACGCCGTAGTTGCCGACCAGCGGGTAGGTGAAGGTGATGATCTGCCCCGCGTAGCTCGGATCCGTGAGCGCCTCCTGATAACCGGTGATGGCCGTGTTGAAGACGACCTCGCCGGTCACCTCTCCCCCGCTCCCGGTGAGCTCGCCATCGAGGCGCGTGCCGTCCTCGAGCAGGACGTATCCCTCTCCCGCGCTCATTTCACCAGCGCCTGCACTTCCTTGAACGCCGGGGCGTCCGAGCCGCCGAGTAGCTCGAAGAGGGCCATCTCGACACTGGTCAGGAGCGCTCCGGAGCGCTCCATACGGGTGAGACCGAGCTCCCTGTTGCGCTCAAAGCGCGAGCCGACGGCGTCCGCGGCGACGTGCACCTCGACTTCGTCGTCGAGCAGGTCGAGAGTCGTCTGGGCGACGCAAACGTGCGTCTCGATCCCGCAGATCAGCACCTGATTGCGCTCGCCGAGCCCAAAGCCGTCGGCCTCGGCCGCCGAGAATCGCACCTTCTCGAGCGGCTCGACGTCGCCCGGCAGGTGCTCTGCCACCTCCGAAACCGTGGTGCCAAGCCCCTTCGGGTACTGCTCGGTGACGACGATCGGGATCCCGATCGCCTCTGCGCCCCGGACGAGCTTCGCGGTCGCCGACGCGACGTCGTCGAAGGTCGGCAGTGCCTTGCGAAAGGCCTCCTGGACGTCGATAACGACCAGCGTCGCCCGCTCCGGGTCGAGCTTCGGCACGCTCACGCGACCCCCATCGCGAAGCTCCGCTGCCGGTAGGCGACCCGGCCGGCGGCGACCGTGGTGAGCACGCGTCCGTGTAGCCGGCGCCCGGCGAAGCACGAGTTCTCCGAGCGGCTCTCCCAGCCCTCCGCGCCGGCTTCCCACTCCGCCTCGAGGTCGACGAGCGCCAGGTTCGCCTCGGCGCCCGGCGCGATCCGCGAGGGGACGAAGCCGAGCGCCTCGGCGCCGGCGCCAAGGCGCTCGACCACGGTCCCGAGCCCGAGGACGCCAGGGCGCACGAGCTCGGTGTAGACGACCGAGAACGCGGTCTCGAGGCCCGTGACGCCCATCGCCGCCGCCTCGAACGGCACCTCCTTCTCGTTCGTCGTATGCGGCGCGTGGTCGGTGGCGATGCAGTCGATCGTTCCCGAGCGCAGGGCGTCGATCAGTGCCTCGCGGTCGGCCTCCGAGCGAAGTGGCGGGTTCATCTTGAAGCGCGAGTCGAGGCTCCGCACCTCCTCGTCGGTGAGCACGAGGTGGTGCGGCGTGGCTTCGCAGGTGACGCGCACGCCGGCGGCCTTCGCAGCTTCGATCGCCTCGACCGACTCGCGCGCGGAGAGGTGCTGAACATGGATGCGCGCGTCCTCGAACGCAGCCAGCGCGCAGTCGCGGGCGATCATGGTCGACTCCGATACGGAGGGGATCCCGCCGATGCCGAGCGCCGCCGAGACCGCGCCCTCGTGCATCCATCCCCCCGCCGAGAGCTCCGGGTCCTCCTCGTGAAGCGCGATCGGCAGTCCGACGAGGCGCTGGTAGGAAAGCGCGCGGCGCAGGACGCGCGCGCTCGCGATGGGCAGCCCGTCGTCGGAGAACCCAACCGCGCCAGCGGCGGCGAGGTCCGCCATCTCCGCGAGCTCGCCGCCGCGCATCCCCGCGGTGACCGTGGCCATGAACCCCGTCGGCACGGCCGCCTGCTTGCGCGCCTGCTCGCGAAGCGCCGCGACGTGTGCCGCGTTGTCGACCGGCGGCGCAGTGTTCGCCATCGCGACGATCCCGCAAAAGCCGCCCGCGGCGGCGGCGCGGGATCCGGTCTCGACGTCCTCCTTGTCCTCGTGGCCGGGTGTGCGCAGGTGGACGTGCGGGTCGAAGAAGGCGGGAAAGACGGCCAGCCCCTCCGCCTCGATCACCTCGGCGCCGTCGACCTCGGCTGCCCCCGGGGCCGTGAGCTCGGCGATCTCGCCGTCGCGGACCAGCAGGTCGTGGCCGGCGTCGATCCCCTCACGCGGGCACACGACCCGTGCCGCCCTGACGACGAGATCGCCCGCCGGCTGGGCCTCGGTGCCGCGCCAGTCGAGCGCGGAGATCGGACGCAGCTCGAGGCTCATGCCGGTTCCCCGATCGGCGTCGGAGCGCTCAGGCTCGGGTCGGGGCGCGCGCCCTCGCGCGGCTCACCGCCGCCGGCGAGGACCTCGTAGAGGATCGCCATGCGCACGACCAGGCCGCTCTCGACCTGAGCGGTGACGAGCGAGGCCGGCCCGTCGAGCACCTCGGGCGAGAGCTCCACGCCGCGGTTCACCGGGCCTGGGTGCATGAGGAGCTGGCGCGGTCCCAGGCGGCGCGAGTCGATCTGGTAGTTGGCGGCGTACTCGCGGATCGAGGGCACGAACGACTCGGTCATCCGCTCGCGCTGCATCCGCAGTGCGTAGACCACGTCCGCCTCCCCCAGCCGGTCGAGCTCGTACGCAACCGCGCAGCCGAATTCCTCGGCGATCCCGCGCGGGATCAGCGTCGGCGGGCCGCAGACCGTCACCTCGGCGCCCATCATCCGGAAGCACTGGGCGCACGAGCGCGCCACGCGGCTGTGAAGGACGTCGCCGACGATCCAGATGCGCTTGCCCTCGAGCGAGTCCAGGCGCTCGAGCAGGGTGTAGGCGTCGAGGAGCGCCTGGCTCGGGTGCTCGTGCTTGCCGTCGCCCGCATTGACGACCGACGCCTCCGTCCACTGGGTGACCAGCTTCGCGGCCCCGGCGTGCGGGTGGCGGATCACGATCGCCTCCGGCGAGTAGGCGGAGAGCGTCGCGATCGTGTCCTTGAGCGACTCGCCCTTGTCCACCGAGGAGCCGGTCGACTTCACCGAGACGACGTCGGCCGAGAGCCGTTTCGCGGCGAGCTCGAAGGAGGAGCTCGTTCGGGTGCTCGACTCGTAGAAGAGGCTGACGATCGTCCGGCCCCGTAGCGTCGGCACCTTCTTGATGTCGCGCCGGCCGACTTCGGCGAAGCTCCGCGCCCGCTCCATGATCCGCTCGACGTCGGCGCGCTCGAGCTCCTCGATCGCGAGCAGGTGTCTCATCTCCCCTCCTCCGCGGCGGCCGCCGGCTCCCTGACCCGGTCGATCGTCACCTCGTCGACTTCATCGGTCTCCTCGAGGCGCACGAACACGCGTTCCCCACGCGCCGTCGGCAGGTTCTTGCCGACGTAGTCCGGGCGGATCGGAAGCTCTCTGTGGCCGCGGTCGGCGAGGACCGCGAGCTGCACGCGCTGCGGCCGGCCGTAGTCGAAGAGCGCGTCGATCGCGGCTCTCACGGTGCGGCCTGTGAACAGCACGTCGTCGACGAGGACGACCGTGCGGCCGTCGAGCTCGAAGTCGAGATGCGAGGAGTGGACGACGGGCTGTGCGCCGGGCTCGCGGCCGGGAAGGTCATCGCGGTAGAAGGAGATGTCGAGGTCGCCCAGCGGGACCTCGGAGCCGGTGAGCTCGCCGACGAGCGCGTGGAGGCGCCGCGCGAGCACCGCACCGCGGGTGTGGATGCCGACGAGAGCAAGGCCCGTCCGCTGCTCCGCTTCGCGTCCGCTGCCGACAGGGTCACCGGAAGCTCGCGGGTTGCGCTCCACGATCTCGTGCGCGATGCGCACCAGCGTGCGCCGCAACTCGTCCCGGTCGAGGACAACCCTCTCGGGTTGATGTTTCACTGCGTGCCCCTTCCTGGCCTCGCTGGACCGGGTTAAAGGAACCGACGAAGCGAGAGTAGCACCCGCTTCGGCGCGCGCCGCGAGGGACCGGTGGTACCGGGGGGCCGACGTTCCGGTAATGATCCGCTGCGGTGAACGCCGACGTCGCCGAGGTGATCGACGCGCACAGCGCCGCCGGGCGGCACTTTACGGCCGGCGGCGTACGGAGCTTCGTCCGCGAGCAGGGGCGGGGCGCGGACGTCGTCCTCCTCCATGGCGTCCCGACGAGCTCCTTCCTCTACCGCAAGGTGCTCCCGCGGCTCGCCGACCAGGGGATGCGGGCGATCGCCTTCGACCTGCCCGGGCTCGGGCTCGCCGATCGCCCGGAGCGCTTCGACTACTCCTGGTCAGGGCTCGCGAGCTGGATCGGCGAGGCCGTCGACGCCCTCGAAGTCGGGAGCTGCCACCTCGTCCTCCACGACATCGGCGGGCCGATCGGCTGCGAGTGGGCGATTCGGAATCCCGAACGGGTGCTCTCGGTGACGGCGCTCAACACGATGCTCGACCCGCAGACGTTCAGGCGGCCGTGGACGATGCAGCCGTTCGCGGTCCGCGGCGTCGCGTCGATCTGGCTGCACACCACGCCGCCGCCGCTCTTCGCCGCGCTCTTCAGGCTCCAGGGGCTGGTCGACCCGAAGGCCGTCTCGCGGGCCGAGATCTACGCCTACCTCGCCCTGCTCAAGCGGCTCGACCGGGGGCGTGCCTTCCTGCGGATCATGCGGGGCTTCGAGCTCACCTCCGAGAAGTCGCGCTTCCTCGTCGAGGGCCTCGCGGAGCGCCCTTTCCCGACCCGGATCGTCTGGGGCGAGCGAGATCCCGCGATCGGCCTTGACCAGCTCGAGATCGCCAAGCGGGTGCTGGGCGTCCCCGACCCGGTGCTCCTGCCCGCCAAGCACTTCCTTCAGGAGGACCAGGCGCCGGCGCTCGCCTACGCGATCGCCGACCAGGTGGCGCCGCTCGGCTAGCCCTGGCGCTCGACCCGCTCGAGTGCCGAGCGGGTGGCCTCGTCGAGCTGCGGTGCGTCGAGGTCGACGTCCGGCGGCAGCTCGACGTGAAGCTCGGCGGACGGCTCGAGCCGGGCGACGACGCCGCGGGGACGGCACTCCAGCACGTGGCCGCCGCGCTTCAGGTCGGCGGTGGCGAAATGCAGGTGATACCCGCTGACCTCGAGTCCCTCCGCATACGGCGGGAACCGGAACCCGATGAGCGATCCACGTGCCTCTGCGAGCTCGAAGACGTGCTGGTCGGAGACCACCTCCGCCAGCGGGCGGTATGGCGGCTCTTGGCGCGGGACCGACCGGGCGCGGACGAGCTCGAACTCGCCGTCGACCCGGATCGCGCAGGTCACCTCCGGGTCGCCGATCAGCTCGTCCAGCGTTGCGAGGAATCGCTGGTGTTCGATCGGTCCCTCGAGCGGGCGCTCGATCGCGGGCTCGAACCAGGCCACCGCGGCGAATGGCGTGCGGGCGTCGGGTCGGATCTCGGCCAGGTGCCCGTCGGCGTCGGCCCGGTAAAAACGGCCGTCGAGCGCGATCATCTCGCCGTCGAGGGCGTTCAGCGTGCCGAGCCCGAGGTCGCCGTGCTCGGCGAGCTCGGCGAACGAGAGGTCACCGTCGTAGGCCCCGTCGAGCAGCGCCCCGATCGTCGACGCCTGAAAGAGGACGTGCGGATCGTGCTCGGCGTGGACGTCGCGGCGGCGAAGCGACTCGACGTGCAGGTATCGAGCGAGGTGCTCGTCGAGGATCACGGAGCGGGCGCGACCTCGACGGCGCGGGGCTCGGGCCGCTCGCGGGCCCCGTTCTCGATGAGGCGCGGCGCGCCGCGCTCCGCGAACGGAACCTCGACGAGGTCGAAGTCGCGCGGCGCGGTCGCGGCGGGGAACACCTCGTGGGCCTCGGCGAGGACCTCGCGCACGTCGTAGCGGGAGGACACATGGACGAGCGCCAGCATGTCGACGCCCGCCGCGGCGGCGATCCCGGCCGCCTGGCGGCCGGTCGAGTGGCCGGTCTCGTACGCGCGCTCGACCTCCTCGTCGGCGAAGCTCGCGTCGTGGACGAGGAGCTGCGCCTCGTGCGCCGCCACGCGGGTCATCTCGCACGGCCGCGTGTCGCCGGTCACCACCACCTTGCGCCCCGGGCGCGGGTCGCCCATCACCTGTTCGGGGGAGACCGTCCCGGCGCTGCCCGCAACGGGCACCCCCTCTTGGAGGCGCTTGAACGCAGGGCCGGCCGGGATGCCGAGCCGCTCCGCCGCCTGGGGATCGAAGCGGCCCGGGCGGATGTCCTCGACCAGCGCGTAGCCGTAGGCGCGCATCCCGTGTTCGACCGGGAACGGGCGGACCTCGTAGCCGTCGTGGCGCGACGCCTCCCCCTCCTCGAGCTCGACCAGCTCGACGTCGTAGGCGAGCCGACCGAAGATGCGCCGGAGTGCCTTGAAGAGCTCGAAGAGCCCCGGCGGCCCGATGACCCGAAGCCCTCGGTCGCGCCCGTTCAGGTCGTAGGTCTTGAGCAGGCCCGGGATCCCGAGGTAGTGGTCCGCGTGCAGGTGCGTGACGTAGATCTCGTCGATCTGAACGAGCCCAGTCGAGCGCTGCATCTGGCGCTGCGTGCCCTCGCCGCAGTCGAACAGGAGGCGCTCACCGCCGACCCGCGCCATCACGCACGCGGTCGCGCGCTTCGCGGTGGGCACCGAGCTCCCGGTGCCGAAGAAGATGACGTCCAGGTCCATCGGGCCGGAGCCTACGCGCCCGGCAGGATTCGAACCTGCGGCCTCGCGCTCCGGAGGCGCGCGCTCTATCCACTGAGCTACGGGCGCTGAGCGAACCAGCTTAGCCGCGCGAAAGGGGCTCGCGCACCGGATCGAGAATGACGTTGGGGACGCTATGCGTCCCAAATTCCGGTTTCGATCGGGGCCTGCCGTCGGCGCCGGCCCTCGCGCCGCGCCGCGGCCGATGCGTTAGCCCCCGTACTCGATGTGCCACCACTCCGAGCTGATCCCGTACCAGCCGTAGGCCCCGCCGATCTGGTCGACGATGTTGCGCATCCCCGGGTCCGCGAGGTCGACGGCGATGCCCAGCTCGTGGGTGGAGGCCCCCGGCGGGTTGGCGGG
>DATHAL010000056.1:0-2129 GCA_035296705.1 Solirubrobacterales bacterium | reverse complement strand
CTCTTCGGGCACGGGTTCACGCGGTTCGCTCCCATCCTCCTCTGCGCGATCGGCCTCAGCGTCTTGGGCACGCTCGACGACCGGTTCGCGGTTCGCCCCAGCTACCGGGTCCTCGCCGAGGTCGTCGCAGCGGCGATCCTCTGGCATTACGGGCTGGGATGGTCGTTCCTCCAGAGCGGCTTCGAGGAGCTCGTGCTCACGACGATCTGGATCGTGGGGTTCACGAACTCCTTCAACCTGATGGACAACATGGACGGCGCCGCGAGCACCGTCGCTGCGGTCTGCGGTGCGGGACTCGCCCTGCAGTCGCTCGTGTGGGACGACGTCGGGCTTGCCGCGCTCGCACTCGCGCTCTCCGGAGCCTGCGTGGGGTTCCTCCCCTACAACCTGCGAGCGCGCGGACCGGCTCGGATCTTCCTCGGCGACGGGGGAAGCATGCCGATCGGGTTCCTCGTCGCCGCGATGGCGATGAACCTCCCGGCGGACGAGCGCATGGGCTGGCCTGTGCTCCTCGTCGCCGCTCTGTGCCTCGGCATACCCGTCCTCGACACGCTTCTCGTGGTGGTGTCGCGGACGCGGCGGCGGGTCTCGATCGCGACCGGCGGTCGCGACCATCTCACGCACCGGCTGCACACGAAGCTGACCTCGCCGCGCGCCGTCGCCGCCGCGCTGGCGCTCACCCAGGCGGCGGTCTCCGGGTTCGCGATCGTGGCGGCCCAGAGCGGTCGGACGACGATCATCGTCACGGCCCTGGGCATTCTCGGCCTGGGCGTCGCGGCGGTCGCCGTGCTCGAACACCCCGCCTGGGCCACGGCCGGCACACAGCCCGCGGAGCCGATCGCGGGTACGCGGCAGTCGGACTAGGAGAACCTCGAGCGGCGCTCCGGCGCGCCGAGGTCGTTGGGATCCGGATCCACGGCTCGCAGGCTCGGGGCGGCCTCGAGCAGCTCCGAACCCATCACGGCCTTCAAAGGCTCGGGCACGAGCCGCGACTCCCACACGCTCCGCAGCGCGCGGACGTAGCGGTCATGGTCCGTGAAGGCGTATTCGGCTGAGCCGACCCTCAGGAGCGAGTAGCGGCGATCCGGCTCGAGCTGCATCGCGACGACCGGTCCGTACCGAGCGATCCAGCGTTCCCGCAGCTCGGCGAGCCGCCGGTCGCTTCCAGGGAGCTTATCGTCGTGTGGATTCGGCGTGGACATCGCGGCGCTCGCGTTCGCGAGTCACGATCAATTATCGCCCCCGCTCGATCGCAACTTGAGGGCCGGCTCGGGGCCGACGTCGTTCAGGCCGTGGTGGTCCGGTTGTGCGCCAGGAGCTCGCCGTAGAGCTGCTCGATGTCACGCAACAGACGGTCGATCGAGAACCTCATGACGACGTGCTCCCGCGCGCGGGCGCCCATCTCCTCCCTGAGCTCGGCGTCCCCGGCGAGACGGGCGACGCCGCGCGCGAGCCCGGCATGATCGCCGGCCGGCACCAGCACGCCCGTGCCCGGGGCGACGACGTCGGGAACGCCTCCGACGGCCGTCGCGACGGCGGGGCACCCCGCCGCGGCCGCCTCGATCAGCGCGACGGGCGTGCCCTCGTTGTCCGAGGCCAGGATGGCGATGTCCGCGGCCGCGGCTGCCGCACTGGTATCGGGGAGATAGCCCAGGAAGCGGACGATGTCGCTGATGCCCAGGCGGTGCGCGAGCTCCTCGAGCGACGCGCGACACGGGCCGTCGCCTACGACCACCAGGCGAAGCGCGACGCCCTGACGGCGCGCGGCGGCCACAGCCCGGAGGACCAGGTCGACACGCTTGATCGGCACGAGCCTGCCGACGAACGCGAGCAGGACCTCATCGGCGCGCGCTCCGCACTGATCGCGGAGCATCGCGACAGCGTCCGGGCTCGGTCGCGCAAAGCGACGCAGATCGAGCCCGATCGGCACGACGCGGAAGCGATCTCGCGGAGCCACGCCCAGCCGAACCAGATCGTCCACGGTCGCCTGGCTGACCCCGATCAGGCACTCGCTGACCCGAGCCAGCCGGCGCTCGAGGAAGCGGTATAGAGCGCTCCGGCGCCGCCCGAAGTACCCCTCGAGCACGTGACCATGGTACGTGTGGACGATGATCGGCCGCGGTCCCGGC
>DATHAL010000055.1:0-25328 GCA_035296705.1 Solirubrobacterales bacterium | reverse complement strand
TCGACGGCGGTGGGACCACGGTCGCGGTTCTCGCGAACGGGCCGGATGTCGTCTACCCGGAAACCAACCGCGACCTGTACGAGCGGATCGTCGCGACCGGGGCGATCGTCTCCGAGCATCCGCCCGGGGTGGTCGCTCGCCGCCACTTCTTCACCGAGCGAAACAGGATCATGGCCGCGCTCGCGGAGGTGGTCGTGCTGGTCGAGGCGGCGCAGCCTTCCGGCTCCCTCGTCACCGCGGACTGGGCGGCAAAGCTCGGACGGACGGTCGGAGCGATCCCGGGCCAGGCGGGGGTGCGCGTCGCGGAGGGGACGAACGACCTGCTCCAGGCGGGGGCTCACGTGATCCGCGACGCGCGCGACGTCCTCGACCTCCTGTTCGGCGTAGGCGTCGAGCCCGAGGGCCGCAGGCTCGCGGCGGCGCCGAAGCCGCGGCCGGGGCCGCCGCTCGACGAGCGCCTCGCCGCGGTGCTCGACCTGGTCGCCTCGGGCGCCGGAACGGTGGACGGCCTCTCGCTCGAGGCGGCGCTCGAGCCGCGCGACGCCGCGAGCGCCCTGGCCCGGCTGGAGCTGCTCGGCTACGTCCGCGTGGATGCGCTCGGCGGCTTCCGCGCCACCGCGCTCGAGCGGCCGCCATAACCTGGGAGCATGGAAGACGACGCGCGCGTCGCCACCTGCCTCTCGATCGCCGGGTCGGACTCCGGCGGCGGCGCCGGGATCCAGGCGGATCTGAAGGCGTTCGCGCGGTGCGGCGTCCACGGGATGACCGCGATCACGGCGCTGACGGCACAGAACACGCGCGGGGTGACGCGGGTGATGGTGGTGCCGCCGGAGATGATCACGGCACAGGTCGAGGCGGTCGCCGACGACATCCCGGTCGACGCGGTGAAGATCGGGATGCTCGCCGACGAGACGACGATCGAGACGGTGATCGACTCGCTCGACCTGCTCGAGGGCGCGCCCGTCGTGGTCGACCCGGTCATGGTCGCCGAGAGCGGTGCGGAGCTCCTCGACCCGAACGCCCGCGCGGCGCTGATCGAGCGGATGCTGCCGCGCGCCTCGGTCGCGACGCCGAACGTTCTCGAGGCGCGGGCGCTCACCGGCCTCGGCCAGGACGCCGGGACGGAGGAGCTTGCGGCGGCGATGCTCGCGCTCGGCCCGGAGGCGGTCGTCGTCACCGGCGGGCACGCGCTCGACGGCGCGGACGTGCTCGCCGATCGAAGCGGTGCGATCCGGATCGAGGGACCCCGCTACCCGGCCGGCGCATCCCACGGCTCGGGCTGCACGCACTCCTCCGCGCTCGCCGCGTTCCTCGCCCGCCGTGCCGAGCTCGCCGACTCGGCGCGGTGGGCGCGCGAGGTCGCCGCGGAGGCGGTGGGCAACGGTCTGCGCGGCCTCGGCCGCGGAGCCGGTCCCGTGGACGTGTTCGGCTTGGCGCGACGCTCATAATCGGTACATGCGCTTGGTACGGATGAAGGCGGGGGAGGGCGACGTCCTCCTCGCTGAGGGTGATCCCGAGGTCGCCGAGGACGAGCGGCGCCTCGTGGACGAGTTCAGGCGCCAGCTCGACCTCGGCATGTGGGCCGCGGTGCCGATCGCCGATGGGGCGCGCCGCGAGGCGGAGGTCGTCCGCGACTTCTCCGAGGTGCCGCGCGACGCGGAGCGGGTCGTCTTCTACCCGCCCGCGGCGGGCGGATGAGCGTCGACACCTCCGAGCTGCGGGCGCGCGAGCTGATGCGCGCGGTCGCGCCGGCGCGCGAGTGCGCGATGTACGCGGAGCTCGGCTTCGTCTCCGTGGAGGGCCGGTCCGGCGGCCGGTACGCGTACCTCATCTACCCGCACCGCCCGCTGCTCGCCTATGAGACCGGCTCGGGGCGGCTGCTCAGCGAGTACTGCGTGCGGTTCCGCGACGAAGGCGACCGCCTTCCCGACGCCGACGACGTGCTCGCCCGCTGGCTCGCGATCCGGGGGCGGGAGCGTGAGCTCATCGCGACGGCCAACGTGAACCGGCCCGGCCACCAGATCGATCCGGACCACGCGCGGCGCGACCTGCGCCGGATGCGCGAGTGGATCGCCCGCAACAGCGACGTAGACTGACCGGCCCATGAGCTCCGACTCGAAGGCGACCGCGCTTCCGCGGCCACGATCGGCGGCGGTCTTCGACGGCCCCGACCGCGCGGCGGCGCGCGCCTCCATGAAGGGGATCGGGTTCGACGACGACGACCTCAGCCGACCGACGATCGGCGTCGCCAACACGTGGACCGAGGCGATGCCCTGCAACTTCCACCTCCGCGGCCTCGCGGAGCACGTCAAAGACGGCGTTCGCGCCGCCCGCGGGACGCCCATGGAGTTCAACACCGTCGCGATCTCGGACGGCATCACGATGGGCACGACGGGCATGAAGGCGTCGCTCATCTCGCGCGAGGTGATCGCCGACTCGATCGAGCTCACGGCGCGCGGCTATCAGTTCGACGCGATCGTCGCGCTCTCCGCCTGCGATAAGACGATCCCGGGCTGCGTGATGGCCCTCGCCCGCCTCGACGTCCCGTCGCTGATGCTCTACGGCGGCTCGATCGCGCCAGGCCGCTGGCGTGGGCGAGACGTGACGATCCTCGACGTCTTCGAGGCGATTGGCGCCCACGCCGCCGGGGAGATGTCCGAGGAGGAACTTCACGAGCTCGAGGACGTGGCTAGCCCCGGGGCCGGCGCCTGCGGCGGCCAGTTCACCGCCAACACGATGGCCTGTGCATTCGAGGCGCTGGGCATCTCGCCGGGCGGCTCGGCGATGGTTCCCGCCGAGGACTCCGACAAGGCGACGGTCGCGGAGCGGATCGGCGAGCTCGCGATGCGCGTCCTCGCCGACGACCTGCGGCCGAGCAGGATCATCACGCGCGGCGCGCTCGAGAACGCGGTCGCGTGCGTCTGCGCCTCGGGTGGCTCCACGAACGCCGTCCTGCACCTGCTCGCGGTGGCGCGCGAGGCCGGGGTGAAGCTCGCAATCGACGACTTCGAGCGCATCTCGCGCGAGACGCCGCTCCTCGCCGACCTCAAGCCGGGTGGCCGCTTCGTCGCCACCGACCTGTACGCTGCCGGCGGCGTGCCGCTGGTCCTCAACCGCCTCGCGGAGGCCGGGCTCCTGAACGAGGACGAGCTCACGGTCACCGGACAGACGATCGGCGAGGTCGCGGCGGCGGCCGTGGAGAGCCCGAACCAGGAGGTCGTCCGGCCGCTCACCGATCCGCTCAAGGCCGAGGGAGGCCTCGCGATCCTCCGCGGCAACCTCGCGCCGGACGGGGCCGTGGTGAAGCTCGCCGGCACCGAGCGCAAGGGCCAGACCGGAAGGGCGCGCGTGTTCGAGTCCGAGGAGGAGTGCTTCCGCGCGGTCAAGGGCCAGCGGATCGAGCCCGGCGACGTCATCGTGATCCGCAATGAGGGACCAGCGGGCGGTCCGGGAATGCGCGAGATGCTCCAGGTGACGGCGGCGATCGTCGGCGAGGGCCTCGGCGAGCAGGTGGCGCTCCTCACCGACGGGCGCTTCTCCGGCGCGACCCGCGGCCTCATGGTGGGTCACGTCGCCCCGGAGGCCGTCAAGGGCGGGCCGATCGCGGCGCTTCGCGAGGGCGATGAGGTGACGATCGACGTCGAGGCGCGGCGCCTCGACGTGGCGCTCTCAGACGAGGAGATCGCGAGCCGCGGCGCGGGGTACACCGCGCCCGAGCTCCCGTACCCGACCGGCGTGTTCACCAAGTACGCGGCGACCGTCTCCTCCGCCTCCGAGGGCGCGGTCACGCGGTAGTGCGTGCGCGAGCCGCCGCTTCTTTAGCTCGACCAGAACTACCTCAGCGGGATCGCGAAGCGAAAGCCCGGGTTCCGCGAGCTCGAGCCGGTGCTGCGCCAGGCGCTCGCCAACGAGGCGGTCGAGGTCGCGGAGTCGGCCGCCCACCGGCGCGAGTCCGAGGCGCGGCCCGACCTGGCGCTGCTCGAGCTGCTGCGCGAGCTCTCCGGCGGGCGCCGGCTCCCCGACGAGCAGGGGGCGCCGGAGCGAAACGTGGAGCGGCGGCTCAGGCGCTTCGCCTCCGAGCACTTCCCCGAGCGGATCGCGCGCACCAGCGACGAGATCGATTTCGAGGCGCTCTCGATCGCGCTGCCGCGGTGTGACCTCGTCGCCTGCGACGCGTTCATGGCCGACGTCGTGCGGCGCGCTGGTCTCGATCGGCGCTTCGGCTCGGAGGTCTTCGGCGGTCGGCAGCCGGACGCGCTCGCGCTCCGCGACCGGCTCGCGACTCAGCGGCCCTACACGCCGCCGATCGCCTGAAGCGTCCCGCGCAGGACGCCGAGGTCGCCGACCGGGCTGGGGAACAGGTTGGTGGTGTTCGCGACGACGACGCCGCCGTAGGGCGCAGGTCCCTCGACGTAGTAGGAGGCGGACGTGTAGCCCCAGATGTCGCCGAGCTTCATGTAGATCCGCAGCTTCGGCGAGCCGGGCCAGAAGGCGCCCGCCGCGACGTCCTGGCGCGCGAGGCCCAGCGTGAAGTAATTGCGGACGCCGACCGAGCCGGGATCGCCCGGCACCGACTCCTTGATCAGCCCGAGGCCGCGCTTCCCGAGGAGCTCACCCGAGAACAGCGCACGCCAAAAGTGCGCCAGGTCCTGCGTGTTGCTGACCACGGCTCCGGCGCTGGCGCCCGCACCGCGAACGCTGTAGGCGTGGCCGAGATCCTGGAGGGCGACGTTGGCCGGGCCGCCGTACTGCTTCTCCTGCTGCGCGCTCGGCGCGCCGACGCCGACGGTCGGCCGCTTAGCCCGCGGGTCGCTCGAGACGACCCGGACGCCGGCGGGATCGACGGCGCTGGTGACCGTGGGCGCGGGCGCGAACGCCTTGCGGTAGCGGTCGAGGAGCGCCGGGCCGCCGTCAGGCAGCGGGTTCGCGTAGCCGCCGACGCGCGTCGCGCTCGGCCAGCCGTAGCTCGTCGAATCGAGTCCGGCGCCGCGAAGGAGCCGATCCAGCGCATCGGCGTACCTCCTGCCGGTGACCGCCTCCACCAGCATCCCGAGGAGTACGCAGTTGGTGTTCGAGTACTAACTGCGCCCGTTTGCGCCCGGAGCGAAGAGGCGCGAGCGAGCGAGCCCGAAGGCCGCCAATCTGCGCAGCGATCGCGGGGCCTTCGGGGCGCGCGAGAACGCCCTCGCGTAGCTGGGATCGTCGTCGTAGTCACGAAGGCCGCTCGTCATCGCGAGCAGGTCGCGGATCGTCACACCACGCAGGCGGTGGCGGAACCGGCCCACGAGCCCGGCGAGACGACCCCCGTCGCGTTGGTGTGCTTGCGCTGCGTCCGCGAGCTCTTCGCCGAGCCGCAGCCTTCCCTTCAACACGAGCCGGATCACGAGCGCAGCGGTCATCGGCTTCGTCCCGCTGCCGATCGGCTGCACCACATCCGCCTCGACGATGTCGCCGACCGCGACGTTGGCAAGGCCGGAGACGTACGTTCGCGTCGCGTCGCCCGGCAGGCTCACGCTGAGCGCGGCGCCGGGGACGTAGAAGGCCTCCGGCTCGCCGCTGAGGCCGGCGCCGACGAAGACATCCCGCGTGAGCCCGTCGACCACTGCCTGCAGGCGCCCGTCGAGCTCGTCGGCCGGCGGTGCGGTATCGCCCGCGGCCGGCGCCGCCGCGACGAGTGCGGCGAGCAGCAGCGCGGCGAGGAACGCCCGCACCCTAGGTCTCGCGCGCGAGGAACGCCTCGAGCGTCCGGTTGAAGCGAAGCGGGCGCTCGGCCATCGGCACGTGGCCGCAGTCGTCGAAGATCACGGTCTGAGAGTTCCGCAGGCGGCGGGCGAATTGGAGCGCGTCGCCCGGCGGGATGATGAGGTCGTTCCGTCCCCACACGATCAGCGTCGGCACGGGCACGTCCTCCAGCCGGTCGAGGATGTCGTAGCCGGCCAGGGCCGAGAAGGCGGGCAGGAACCCGTCCTTGCCCGCACCGCTCATGAACTCCCAGAGCAGCTCGAGGCGGAGGTCGTTCGGGTGGTGAAAGACCATCGTGAATGTCGCTTCGCGGACCCGTGGCCGCAGGATCATGCGCTGCTGGAGCTTGAGCGTGAGCGGCGTCACCGCGACGATCATCCGCCCCAGGGCCTCGATCGGCTCGCGTCGCATGCGCGCGTGTGAGACGCCGGCGGAGGAGGCGAGGACGAGCTTTGACAAGCGGTCGGGCTCCTGCGTCGCCGCCTGCGCCGAGACGAAGCCGCCCATGGAGTTGCCGACGACGACGCAATCGCCGACGCCGAGAGCCTCGAGGAACTCGAGGAGGAGCCGGCCGTACGCCTCGATTGAGATCTCCCACGGCGGCATCGGGCTCCCGCCGAAGCCCGGCAGGTCGAGCGCCAGGACGCGGTGCTGGCGCGCGAAGTGCGGGATGTTCTCGAGCCAGTTTTGCCAGCACCCGGAGAGGCCGTGCACGAACACGACATCGATCGCCTCGCGCTCGCCCATCTCGACGTAGTTGACGCGCGCACCACCGACGTCGATCGTCCGCAGGTGCTCGCGCCAGTCGATCCGAAGCCACTCCGGGTGGGGGCTCCCGTACGGGTCCGGCCCGTCGGCCGGCGTGGGATCGGGCCGCGGTCCGCCGGGTCGGAACAGCTTGCGGTTCTCGGCGGCGCCGCGCAGGAACTCCGCCGGGCGCGGACGCGCGGTCGTGCTGGTGGCGCTCATCGAACGGCCAATACTATGAGGGCCTTGCCGCCCGAGCGGACATCACTGTCGCATCTAGGTGACGAGCCGATCGAGGCGACCGTCGAGGCCCCCGAGGCGAAGCTGCCCGAGCGCCGGCCGGCGGAGCGGATGCGCGAGCTCCTACCCGCGATCGAGCCGGATCGTCGGCTTGACGACTGGGGACGCTCCGAGCGGGTGGAGGGCGCGTTCGACCGCACCCTGGTCGAGTTCTTTTACCGCTACTGGTTCCGGTGTGAGGCGGAGGGGGTCGAGAACGTGCCCGACGACGGTGGGGCGCTCCTGGTATCCAACCACTCCGGCGCCCTGCCGCCGGATGCGGCGATGGTCGCGAAGGCGATCCGCGAGGAGCACCCGCGGCCGCGGCCGCTCTACCTAACCGTCGAGCACTTCTTCAAGGGCTATCCCGGCTTCTCGATGCTGATCCCGAAAATCGGCGGGGTCGCGGCGCACCCGGCGAACGTGCATCGTCTCCTCTACGACGAGCGCCAGCTCGTGATCGTCTTCCCCGAGGGACGCAAGGGCACCGAGAAGCTCTACAAGGACCGCTATCGACTGCGGCGCTTCGGGCGCGGCGGGTTCGTCGAGGCCGCGATGCGCGCCGAGGCGAAGCTCGTCCCGCTGTGCGTCGTCGGCGCCGAGGAGGCGGCGCCGATCTTCGCGCACGTAGTCGCGCTGCGGCGGCTCACGGGGCTGCTCTACTTCCCGATCACGCCTACGTTTCCGTGGCTGGGGCCCTTCGGGATGCTCGGCTACCTGCCCGCTAAGTTCCGCATCCGCTTCCTGGAGCCGATCGACACGGTCGAGCTCGGTGGGCCCGAGGCGGTCAACGACAAGGCGCTCGTGCAGACGGTTGCACAGGAGATCCGGGCGAGGATCCAGGAGAACGTCGACGAGATGGTCGCGAAGCGCGAGTCGGTCTGGTTCGGCTGAGGTCGGTAGACGTGCCCAGCAAGCGAGTCCTGATCACCGGTCTCTCCACGTATTGGGGGGCGCGGCTCGCGCAGGCGCTCGAGGGCTTCGAGGAAATCGAGGCGCTGATCGGAGTCGACGCCGACGAGCCCAGCCTCGAGCTCGAGCGAACCGAGTTCGTCAAGGTCTCGAACCAGCACTCGCTGCTTCAGCGGATCGTGCGAGCGGCCGAGATCGACACCGTCATCGACACGCGGCTCTCGGTCAACTCGATCACGGCCCCCATCCGCGAGGCGCACGAGAACAACGTCATCGGGACGATGAACATCCTCGCCGCATGCGGCGGTGCCGACTCGCCGGTCCGGAAGTTCGTGTTCAAGAGCTCGACCCACTACTACGGGTCCGAGCAGGACGACCCGGCGTTCTTCACCGAGTCGATGCGCCGCCCGCATCCGCCCCGAACGCGGCTCGAGCGCGACATCGTGGAGGCGGAGGCCGCTGTCGCCGAGTTCGCCGAGAAGAACCCGGACCTGACCGTCACCCTCCTGCGCTGCGCGAACGTGCTCGGGCCCGACGTGGAGACGGCGTTCACTCGCATGTTCGCCCTCCCGGCGGTCCCGATGGTGCTCGGCTTCGACCCGCGGCTTCAGTTCGTGCACGAGGACGACATCGTCCACGCGCTGGAGCACGCGGCGCTTCGCTCGATCCCGGGCACCTTCAACGTCGCCGCCGACGGGGTCCTGTCGCTCTCGGAGGCGGTCGACCTGGTCGGAAAGCGGGCGCTGCCGATCCTGCCGCCGTTCGGCGCCGGCCTGCTCGCGGCTCCGCTCAGGCGGCTCGGGTTCCGGATCCCGGACGAGATGATGAACCTGCTGCGCTTCGGCCGCGGAGTCGACAATCGGCTCTACAAGCTCGCCGGGTTCGAGTACGGCTTCACGTCGCGCGAGTCCGTGATCCGGTTCGGCGAGCACCTGCGCCTGGCGCCGATCCTTCGTGGCCGCCACGATGAGGGCTACCAGTACGAGCGCGAGGTCGAGGAGTTCCTACGCTGGAGCCCACACGTGCGCCGCGGGCGCCCGGATAGCGAGGGGGTCGAGGCGGACCGCGAGCCGCTCGGGATCTAGGTTCGGCTGAAGCAGCCGTTGCATTGGAACGACGTCTTCCGACTGGTCGAGGGCGTCTCCTACACTTTGGCCGACCCCTTGGCTCGTAAGTTTCAGATAGCGGCGGCGTTCCTGATCGTCGTCCTGCTCATGGCGGCGGTCGGCGCCTACGCGTGGGACTCCACGCGCAACGATCAGATCGCCGACGGCGTGACGATCGGCGGCGTCGACGTCGGCGGGATGACCGCCGACGAGGCGACCGAGGCCGTGAACATCGAGCTCGTCAAGCCGCTTCGCAAGAAGGTCACGGTCAAGTTCGAGGGCGTCAAGTACCAGCTGAGCCCTGAGAAGCTCGACATCACCTCCGACGCCGAGGGGATGGTGGACCGGGCGCTGGACGAAAGCCGGGACGGCGGGCTTCCGACCCGCGTCTGGCGCTATGCCACCGGGGGCGAGCTCGATGTTGCGATCTCGCCGCAGGTGACGTACTCGAACAAGGCGATCGACGACTTCATCGGCACGGTGGCCACGGAGGTCAACCGCGAGCCGGTCGACGCGTCGATCCAGCCCAGCTCCACCTCGCTGGGCACGGTCCCCGGCCACGATGGCATCTCCGTCGACGAGAGCAAGCTCCGCTCGCGGGTCGAGGCCGCGGTGCAGAGCCCGCACGCGCGTTCCGTTGCGCTGCCGGTCGATCGCGTGTCACGCGAGGTCACGCAGGACGAGCTCGCGGAGCAGTACCCGACCTACATCACTGTCGATCTTTCCTCGTTCACGGCCACGCTGTGGGTGAACCTGGAGCAGGCCAAGCAGTACACGATCGCGACCGGTCAGCCGGCCTACCCGACCCCGACCGGGCTTTACTCGATCGAGTCCATGCAGGTGGATCCGGTCTGGAGCGTCCCCAACTCTCCGTGGGCCGGTGAGCTCGGGGGGACCACCGTCGCCGGCGGCACCGCGGAGAACCCGCTGAAGGCGCGCTGGATGGGCATCACCGCGGGCGCGGGGTTCCACGGCACCGACGACGTGGGATCGCTCGGCACGGCCGCCTCCCACGGGTGTCTGCGCATGTCCGTCCCGGACGTGATCGACCTGTACAACCGCGTCGACGTCGGTACGCCCGTCTACATCCAGTAGCCGCAGTAGCTCCGTTGCAGCGGCAGGCGTCGAGGCCGGGGCGCCGAACCATCTTCGCGATGGCGACGGACGCAAAGCAGGCCCCGGCGGCGGAGGAGCTCGAGGTGAGCCCGGCATGGGAGCGCGCGCTCGCCGGCTACCGCCGCGAGCTCGTGCGGGGCGGCGCCTCTGGCGCCACCCTCCGCGCCTACGGGCGCGACCTGGTCGAGCTCGCGGCCTGGGCGAGTGCCCGCGGGCGCGAGCCCGGCGAGCTCGCCTACCGCGATCTGCGGGGGTACGCGGCCGAGCTCTCCGAGCGCCGCCTCGCGCGCGCGAGCGTCGCGCGAAAGCTCGCCGCCGTGCGGCGCTTTCACGCCCATCTTGTGGCCGCGGGCGAGGCGGCCAGCAACCCGGCCGACCTGCTACCGAGCCCGAAGGCCCAGTCGCGCCTGCCGCGCGTCCTGGGACCCGACGAGGTCGCCGCGCTGCTCGACCGGATCCCGGCCACCGGGCCGCTCGAGGTCCGCGACCGGGCTCTCTTCGAGCTCGCCTACTCGGCCGGGATGCGCGCCGACGAGCTCGTCTCCGCCGACGTCGGCGACGTCGACTTCGACTCCGAGACGATCCGCGTGACCGGCAAGGGATCCAAGACCCGTGTCGTCCCGGTCGGCGAACCGGCCCAGCGGGCGCTTCGCCGCTACCTGGAGACCGCCCGGCATGCGCTCGCCCAGAACGCCGCCGAGTCCGCGCTGTTCATCTCGCGCAGCGGCCGCCGCCTCTCGCCCTCGGACATTCGACGCCGGCTCGAGAAGTGGGTGCGGGAGGCCGCGGTGGCGGGCCGGGTCTCGCCGCACACCCTGCGGCACTCGTTCGCCACTCATCTGCTCGAGGGAGGCGCAGACCTGCGCGCGATCCAAGAGCTGCTCGGCCACTCGAGCGTTTCGACCACGCAGGTCTATACCCGCGTCGAGCCCTCGCGGCTGCGGCGCGAGTACGCAAAGGCTCACCCGAGGGCGTAGGCAGGTGTCATCCCGGGGCGGCGAGGCGCGAGTAGGGTTTCGCCGGGCTTCTCCCAAGCGGCTTAGATGGAGAGGGACGTCAAAGCAGTCGAGTTTCGCGAGCTCTGGCGCCGCTACAAGGTCGACGGCGACGAGAAAGCGCGCGGGCGCCTGGTCGTCGCCTATTCGCCGTTGGTCAAGTTCATCGCCGCCCGCATGGCCTCGGGGCTTCCCTCACACGTGGAGAAGTCCGACCTCGTCTCGTACGGGCTGCTCGGTCTGATCGGCGCGATCGAGCGATTCGATCCGGAGCGCGAGATCAAGTTCGAGACGTTCGCGGGGGCAAGGATCAAGGGCGCGATCATCGACGAGCTGCGCTCGCTCGACTGGGTGCCGCGCTCGGTACGCGCCCGCGCGCGCCAGGTCGAGCAGACGCATGCCAAGCTCGAGGCGAAGCTGCAGCGGGCGCCGAGTGACCAGGAGATGGCCGACGCGCTCGAGATGACGGTCGAGGAATTCGAGGGCGTGCTGCTCGAGATCGCGAACTCCTCCGTGCTGGCGCTCGACGAGCTGTGGACCTTCGCCGACCCGGAGGGCGGCAGCCAGATCTCCGTGCTGGACACGATCCAGGACCCGGGAGCCGTCGACCCGCACAGAGAGGCGCAGTCCTCGGAGCTCAAGGACAGGCTCGCCGACGCGATCGAGGCGCTCCCGGAGCGCGAGCGGCTCGTGGTCGCGCTCTATTACTACGAGAGTCTCACCCTGACAGAGATCGGCGAGGTGCTCGGGGTCACGGAGTCGCGCGTCTCCCAGCTCCACACGAAGGCCGTGATCGACCTGCGCTCGCGGTTTCAGCGCTAGGCGGGCGCGACCCGCGCCCACCGGCGTGTGGGTATAGATTCCAGGCGTGGGGCACAAGCCGCCTGACCGCATTCGCAACGTCGCGTTGGTCGGCCACCGGGGCAGCGGGAAGACCAGCCTCGCGGAGGCAATCCTGTTCGAGTCCGGGGTGATCAACCGGCTCGGACGCGTCGAGGACGGCACGACTGTCTGCGACTTCGAGTCCGACGAGCAGGCGCGCGGGATGTCGATCGGCGCCGCCGTGACCTCCTTCGAGCACGACGGCCGCAAGGTGAACATGATCGACACGCCCGGCGAGCCGAGCTTCGTCGCCGACACGCTGGCGGCGCTGCGGGTCGTCGACGCGGCGGTCTTCGTCGTCAACGGCGTGATGGGCGTCGAGGTCAACACGGACCGCCTCTGGCGCCGCGCCGACGAGGAGGGGCTCGCGCGACTCGTGTTCGTCAACATGCTCGACCGCGAGCGCGCCGATTTCTTCCGGGCGCTCGACTCGCTCAAGGCGGGCTTCGGACAGCACGTGGTCGCGACCGAGATCCCGATCGGCTCCGAGCACGAGATCCGCGGCGTGATCGACCTGATCGACATGACCGCCTTCGAGTACACGGGCGACGGACGCGACAACGCGAAGCAGACCGAGATCCCGGAGGAGCTCACAGCGCAGGCCGAGGAGTACCGGGAGAAGCTCATGGACGAGGTGGCCGAGAACTCCGACGAGCTCATGGAGCGCTACCTCGAGGGCGAGGAGATCTCGCACTCGGAGATCGTCGCGGCGCTCAAGAAGGGGGTGACGGAGGGCCACCTGTTCCCCGTCACCTGCGGTGTCGCGACCCGGAACCTGGGCACGAACCGTCTGCTCGAGGCGCTGGTCGAGGACCTGCCCTCCCCGGCGATGCGCGGCGCACAGCCGGCGATCGGCGCCGATGCGGAGGAGGTCGAGATCGAGCCCGACGAGTCCGGCAAGCTCGTCGCCTTCACCTTCAAGACCACCGCGGATCCCTACACCGGCCGGATCAACATGCTGCGGGTGTACTCGGGCGTCCTTCGTTCGGACTCGCACGTCCAGAACGTGACCCGCGCCGAGAAGGAGCGGATCGGCCAGCTCGCGGCCCCGGAGGGCAAGGAGATGGCGCCGATCGACGAGCTCGGCCCCGGCGACATCGGCGCCGTCCCGAAGCTCCGTGAGACGCGGGCCGGTGACGTCCTCGCGACCGGCGGCGCCCACTTTCGCTTCCCCGACCTCGAGCTGCCGGCACCGGTGATGGCGTTCGCGTACGAGCCGAAGTCGAAGGGCGACGAGGAGAAGGCCGCAGCGGCGATCCGGCGCCTCTCCGAGGAGGACCCGACCCTCGACGTCCATCGAGACCCCGAGACCGGCGAGCAGATCATCGCGGGGCTCAGCCAGATCCACGTCGAGGTAATCGTCGAGCGGATGAAGGCGCGCTTCGGCGCGGAGATCGAGCTTCACCCGCCCCGGGTCCCGTACCTCGAGACGATCCGCAAGCCGGCGAAGGCGCACGGCCGCTACAAGAAGCAGACCGGCGGCCGGGGCCAGTTCGGCGACTGCCATATCGAGATCGAGCCGAACGAGGCCGGCGCCGGGTTCGAGTTCCAGAACGCGATCAAGGGCGGCGTGATTCCCGGTGGCTTCATCCCGGCGGTCGAGAAGGGAATTGTCGAGGCGATGAGCGGCGGCGTGCTCGCCGGCTACCCGATCAAGGATCTCAAGGTGCGGCTCTACGACGGCCAGCATCACTCGGTGGACTCCTCCGAGATGGCGTTCAAGATCGCTGGCTCGATGGCCTTCAAGCAGGCAGCCGCCGAGGCCGAGCCCTACCTGCTCGAGCCGATCATGCTGATGACGATCTCCGTCCCCGACGACGTGGTCGGCGACGTCGTCGGCGATCTCAACTCGCGCCGGGGCCGGCCGCTCGGCATGGAGCCGAAGGGATCGGCGACCGAGATCAAGGCCGAGGTGCCGATGGCGGAGGTGCTCGACTACGCACCGGATCTGCGCGCGATCACCGGCGGTCGCGGGGACTACACGATGGAGTTCGTGCGCTATGAGGAGGTTCCGGGACACATCGCGCAGAAGGTGATCGCCGAGGCGAAGGCCGAGGACGAGCAGGGCGTCAGGGCGTAGCGGATTGAGCAGCAGCGCCCGTGCGTAGTCGGGCGGCGCTGCTACGTTGGCCCCGATGAGCCTGGATGACGAATTCAGCTCCTGCGCCGTCTGCGGCCGCACGATGCTGCGCGGCGAGCGGGCGGCTGAATACGTCGATGCGGACGGCGGCCCGGCGCTCGTCTGCACGCTCTGCAAAGGCCGCGCCGAGGCCGCCGGCTGGGTGCCGACCGCGTACGCACAAGAGATCGAGCAGCCGGACGCTGGCCGCAGGCGCCCGGGGCTCGCGCTCAAGGTGCGCGAGCGCCTCGCGCGCCGGGTCGAGGAGCGGGCCCCGGCGCCGGAGGAGCCGCAGCCGCCCCCGAGCCCGATCGAGGTCTTCAACGCGAGCCGCGAGGCGCGCAAGGTCGCCGGTCTCGTGCGCTCGCTCGGCGAGCCACGGGTCTCCGTCCGCGAGGACGGGCACGCCGAGGCCGTGATCGTGGTCGCTTGGGACCTCTCCTGGTACCGATGGCGGGTGAGCCCGAACGAGGTGCGCGAGCTCGCCAAGGGCAACGAGATCTCCGAGCTCCCCCACGAGGACCGGGTCTGGAACGCAACCGCGGCCGAGGACGGGACCCTGAGCCTTGCCTGAGGCTGCCGTGGAGCGCGTCGTCGTCCACGTCGACGGCGGCGCCCGCGGAAATCCAGGCCCAGCTGCGATCGCGGCCGTGCTCACCACCCCGGAGGGGGAGATGCTGGAGAGCGAGCGCCAGGTGATCGGCCGGGCGACCAACAACGTCGCCGAGTACGAGGCGCTGCTGCTCGGGATCGACCGCGCGAAGGCGCTCGGGGCGCGCGAGGTCGAGCTGGTCGGCGACTCGGAGCTCATCGTCAAGCAGGTCAAGGGCGAGTACCGCGTCAAGGACGCCGGACTCCAGGAGCTCCACGACAAGGTCCGGACGGCGCTCCGCGGCCTGGAGCGGTGGTCGATCCGCCACGTGCGACGCGAACACAACGCCGACGCCGACCGCCTCGTTAATCAAGCCCTCGACGAGGCGGCCGGCTGACGGCTCGGAGCTCGAACGGGCCCCCGAGCCTCGCTAGACTCATCCGTCCGCGCGGCTGTAGCTCAGTTGGCTAGAGCGTCTGCTTGCCATGCAGAAGGTCGTGGGTTCGAATCCCATCAGCCGCTTTTTTCCGGACCTCCGTCAGATCGCGACAGGCGCGGGCTTAGCGGCGTGAATGGCCGGATAGGACCCCGACTGGTAGCCGAACTGGTAGCGATTCGGCCGGAGATGCTGAAGCCTGAACAGCGCATGGAGCTCGAGCGGCTCCTGCCAATAGGCAGTCTGTTCAGGTGGAGAACTCAACACCGGGAGGTGCCGGATGAAGGCGATTGTGGTGACGGACGAAGCTGCGGGAACGGCCGGGATGACGCTGGTGGAGCGGCCCGAGCCGCCGGCGGCGATCAACGACGTCGTCGCTCAGATTCATGCGTCGGGATTCGTCCCGACTGAGATGGCGTGGCCCTCAACCTGGACCGATCGCCTGGGCCGTGACCGGACACCGTCGATCCCTGGGCACGAGCTGGCCGGAGTGGTCACCGCCCTCGGGTACGGCACGACGGGGGTCTCGGTTGGACAGCGGGTGCTCGGCCTCGCGGACTGGCATCGCGACGGCACCTTGGCGGAGTATGTCGCGATCGAGGCGCGCAACCTCGCGCCGCTGCCGGGCGACGTCGACTTCACTGTGGGCGCGAGCCTGCCGATCTCGGGCCTGACCGCGTGGCAGGGGCTGTTCGAGCACGGCAACCTTCAGGCGGGGCAGAGCGTCCTCGTGCACGGCGCGGCCGGCGCAGTCGGGACGATGGTGACGCAACTCGCACGTGAGGCCGGCGCCTACGTCATCGGGACCGGGCGCGCCGCCGACCGCCAGAAGGTGCTCGACTTCGGCGCGCAGGAGTTCGTCGACCTCGACAACGACACCCTGGAAGACGTCGGCGGCGTCGACCTGGTGTTCGACGTCATCGGCGGAGACATCCAGAAGCGGTCCGCAAGCCTGATCCGGGCCGGAGGAATCCTGGTGACCGTCGTAGGGCCGCCCACGGCGCGCCCGGCCGACGGCCTGGCAATCGACTTCGTCGTCGAGTCCGACCGTGCCCAACTGAGTGAGATCGTCCGGCGGGTGCGAGACGGACGACTGCGGACCAACATCGGCAACGTCGCTACCCTCGACGATGCTGTCACCGCCCTCAACCCGACCGAGCGGCTCAAGGGGAAGAGCATCATCCGCGTTCGCCCGTGAGGACTCGGGGAACCGAGCCGTTCCGCGGGTCAGTACTACGAGCGCAGCGTCCCCGGTTCGGTCCTGGTCGGCTACCAGCGGCAGGCTCTCCAGCGCCGCGGAAATTGGTAGCAGCGCTGATAGCACGGCTTCCGCGGTTCGCGCTCAAGCGGGATGGCGGGGATGTCGATCCCATCAGCCGCTCTTTTCAGCGCCACGCCCGCGCTCGCGCGCGATGAAGCGGTACGTTCCGAATGTGAAGGAGGAGGTTCGGTTCTGCACGGCTCCGGATGGAATCCGCCTCGCGTACGCGGTGCATGGGAGGGGGCCACCCCTCGTCAGGGTGGCGACTTGGCTCACGCACCTCGACACCGACTGGGAGAGCCCTGTCTGGCGCCATTGGCTGGCTGCGCTCGGCGAACGGCACACGGTGGTGCGGTATGACGAGCGGGGGTGCGGGCTCTCGGATTCGGCAGCCGGCGATCTTTCGCTCGATACGTGGATGGCCGATCTCGAGACAGTTGTCGACGCAGTCGGGCTGGATCGCTTCACGTTGGTCGGCATGTCACAGGGAGCGGCGGTGGCTGTCGGCTATGCGGTCGCCCCTCCAGAGCGGGTCACCGACCTCGTCCTGTATGGCGGCTACGCGCGCGGCGACCTCTCTAGGACTGTGATGCCGGATGGCTTCCAGAATCCCGTCAGCCGCTTTTAGAACCAGCTGCAAGGCAGAGTTTTCTCGTGATGGGCTGCCGGGCGTCACCTCGCGTGGGTCGTCCCTGCAGATGATGGCCTGGGGCCGGGGGCGTCGCCGGCCGCTCGTCCACGCGTCGACGTCGAAGGCCACCTGCATTACCCCAGGCCCCTTGCGGCCGTTGAGCGGGCGCTTCAGCAGGCCGTGCCGATCAGCTCGCCGAGCTGACAATATGCCGGCTTCAGCGACAGATCCTCGCGCACGATCCCGGTCTCGTTCCAGTACGGGCCGTCGAAGCCGACATCGTGGAAGCGGTGGATGACGAACGCTGCGACATCGTGACCCTCGATCGAGCGATAGACCTGCGCCAGTTCGCTGCCCTGGTTTTCCAGGGTGACGTCCGACGTTCCGTTGCTGGAGAGCCCGAACTCGGTGATCCAAAGCCGTTTCGCGGAGTCCGCGGCGGCGTCGCGCACCGCGCGTATCTTGTCGAGCCGCTTGGCGACGTTGTCGACGAGCGGCACCTGAGTCGTGTAGGGGTGCGTCGCGATCCCCTGGAAGTAGCACGCGCAGGCCGACGCGTAGAGCTGCTTCAGGAACTCGGCTGCGCCGACGGTGGTGGCGGTGTTACCAGCCGGCGCGAGCCCGCCGACCAGCACGGGCTTGCTACTGCGCTCGGCCCGGGCGGCTTCATAGACACCCTTCAGGATCGCACCGTAGCGCCTCGGGTCCGGAGCCGGGGACCAGAAGCGCCCGAGGTTGGGCTCGTTCCAGACCTCGATCGCGCGCACGTTCGGGTAGCGCGCGATTGCTGCCCGGACGAACCGCTTCCAGTCGGCGTCGTACTTGGCCAGCGGCGGAAACACGCAACCGGCCGGGTCGTTGCAGCTCGCCGCCCGATCGAGAGCCCAGGCCGGAGCCGTCCAAAGCAGCATCACCGGCTCGGCCGCGTGGGCCTGCATGGCCTGATACTGGCCGTCCGTCTCCCGCCAGTCATACTTGCCTTTGCGGCTCTCGACCTTCGCCCATTGGACCAGCCAGCGATTGGCCGCTAGGCCCGCCGGCTCGATCGCTCCGGCGAGCTCGAGCTGCTGGTTGGTGAGCTGCGAACTCCAGCCCCATCCCCAACCCCACTCCTCATTGAACCCCCAAGGAACGGTCGGCCCTCCCGGGCTCCCCGTCTCGGTGAGGTGGGTCGCCGAGGCTCCACCCGGCGACAGCAACGCGACCATGGCGGCCACCAGCAATCCCGCCACAGCGCCCTTTGCGAGTCTCACGTGCACTTCCTTCCGCAGCCCAAACTGGCGCGAGTACCCCCGACCAAGCTCAACCTAGCCGCGCCCCGGCCTTGAAACATCCGTAGTTCGCCGCGGACACGACTCGTCCGCGCTCCGCTTGTCAGCGGTGTGCTGTTCGAGCGCCTTCTCTGTCAGCCCAAAGCCGCTGCCTCGACGGAGGCAGAACCCGCAACGTCCGGTAGACGCATCATGCGAAACGCGTCAAATAGCCCGAGCAGCCCCGCGAGGATCGGCACGAGCAACGCCACCTGAAGGGCGAGGTTCGTCGCGTCGGTGTTGATGCTGAGAACCTCTTCCTGGACGGCCGGTGGCTCGTCGACGAGCAGTGCGTCGAGTTGTGTGTTGCTCGTCACCTGCGCGTCGTCCTCGAGCGTCTGCGCGATCTGCTCCTGTTGTGAGGAGGGAATCACGGGACTCGCGTTCGACATGTTGGTGAACGCCAGGGAGAGGGTGGCGAGCAGGACGCCGCCGGCCACCGCGAGACCAAACGACAGCCCGAACGAACCCGACGCCGAGTTCACCCCCGCCGCCTCGCTGATCCGCTCCTCATCGATCGGGGCGAGCGTGTAGTTGTTGAGCTGCGACACCAACAGGCCAAGCCCCGCTCCTGCGATCGCCAGCGGAACGAGGAGATACCAGCCGGAGTCGGCCTCGGGCACGATCGGGATGATCAGCGCCAGGCCCAGCGTGCTCAGCCCGAACCCGATCCTGATGATTTTGGCGGGCCGGCGCTTACCGGACTTCCGGCCGGCGAGGATCGCGATCGCGAACATGGTCAGCGAGAGTGGAGCGAGCGACAGACCGGTCTCCAAGGCGTCGTATTCGAGCTTGATCTGCAGGAAGATCGGTAGTGCGATCATCGCCCCGCCGAGCGTGATGTTCTGCAGCGTCTGACCCGTGATTCCGGCCCTGAAGTTCGGCAGCCGGAACAAGTCCGGATCGAGCAAGATCACCTTGCCATCGCGATGGCGACGCACGAGCCAGCGGGCGAGCGCCCAGAGCGCGAGCGCACCGAGCGCGATCAGCAGCAAGACGTAATCGCCGCCCTCCTGCCAGACCAGGATGCCGAGCACGACGCCGCCCGTGCCGAGGACGGACAGGACGGAACCGACGACGTCGACCTTGCGCTCTCCGGTGTAGGGGACGTCCTTGATGAGCCCGATCTGCAACAGCACGACCGCGATCACGACGGCCTCCAACAAGAAGCCGACGCGCCAAGACAGGTAGGTGGTGACAACGCCTCCGAGGAGCGGCCCGACCGCGGCGGCGATCGCGGCCGCTGCTCCGATCAGCGCATAGGTCTTCTTTTGGACCGCTCCCTCGAAGTTGCCATGGATGAGGGATTGCATCGCAGGCAGGAGGAGTGAGGCGCCAAGGCCGCCGATGATCGCCCAGAAGACGATGACTGCCGTCAGGCTCTGGGCCACGGTCATGGCCAACGCCCCGGCCGCGTATGCCAGCAGGCCGAGCACGTACGCCCGCTTGCGTCCGAACAGGTCGCCGATCTTGCTGCTGATCAGGATGAACGCGGCGGAGACCAGGGCCTCCAGCGCGATCGCGGTCTGCACAGAGCTAACCGTCGTCTCGAGATCCTCGACCACGGCGGAGATCGACACGTTCATCAGCGACGTGTCGACGACCAGCACGAACATCGCCGCCGCCAGCAGAAGTGACAACCGCATATTTCTCGCTTTCTGCGGTGTGTCGATGAGATCACGCCTGTTCATGAGAGCCACCGAACCTACACGCCAAGACCGCGCGAGACCCTGAGACGATTGGACCCGCGTACGCGATGTCTGGTGCGGCGAATCAACCGGGGCGGATAGCGCACGCGGGATGAGAAAGAATGGCCGAGTGAGCGACCGCCTCGCTGTCCTGGAGGAGTACCGCGGCCAGCGCCAGGCACTCGAGGCGTCGGTACTGCCTTTGGCCACCTCCATCGACGGCCGCCGATTCGAGCTCCAGGCCTCGCTATACGGGCTCGAGCTCGAGGTGGGTGGCTATGTGACGATCGACACCGCCGACGAGATCCGGCTCGGGCAGGTGCTCTCGGTTCAACTGGCGCAGCACGAGACGAGTGCGCTCGATCGGCCGGGCACGATTCTGATCCGGGTGGCGCGTGGGAACGGGGCGCTGCTCGAGGGGGGCGGTACCCCGTTTCACGACGCGGCCATTCGGCCTGCGACCGACGAGCAGGTGGCCGCATGCCTCGAGCACGAACAGTCTTCAAACGCGCGGCTCGAAGTCGGCCACCTGGCGCTCGCCCGAGGCGTGCCGTTCACGCTCGACGCCGGTGGCTTTGGCCGGCACACATTTCTGTGCGGTCAGTCGGGGTCGGGTAAGACCTACTCGCTCGGCGTACTGCTCGAGCAGCTGCTGATGCACACGAGCCTGCGCGTCGTCGTGCTGGATCCGAACTCTGACTACGTGAGGCTTGGTGAGCCGAGCCCGAAGGCGAGCGATGAGGCTGTGGAGCGCTATCAGGCAGTGGGCGAGACGATCGCCGTCCGTAGCGGGACCGACGATGAGACTGGCATCCGTGTGCGCCTGCGCGACCTGAGTCCCGCGCACCAGGCGGCGCTGCTGCGCCTCGATCCGGTGGCCGACCGCGCCGAGTATGCCGAACTACTTGGCCTCGTGGAAGACGAGAACGTCCGCAGCGTGGAGGATCTCGCTCGCGCTCCAGCGGAGGCGCTCAAGCTCCGGGCCCACAACTTGGGCGTGGACCGCTGGGGCATCTGGCCGGGGCCGGAAGGACAATCGCTGTCCGATGAGCTCGAGGATCCCGCCGGACCGCGTTGCCTCGTCGTGGACCTCGGGTCGTTGTCGACCCGCGAGGAGCAGGCGGTGGCGGCCGGAGCGGTGCTCGAGCGGCTCTGGCGAAGTCGCGCGCGGCGCGAGCCCGTCGCGATCGTGATCGACGAGGCTCACAACATCTGCCCGGCCGAGCCGGGCGATCAGCTCACGGCACTTGCGACCGCGGACGCGATCCGAATCGCCTCAGAGGGACGCAAGTTCGGCCTCTACCTGATCGTCGTTACTCAGCGCCCGCAGAAGGTGCACGAAAATGTGATCTCTCAGTGCGACAACCTCGTTCTGATGCGAATGAACTCGGTCGCCGACCTCGGCCACGTGGCGCAGGTGTTCTCCTTCGTCCCGCCGGGGCTGATCGACCGTGCCACGACCTTCGCGCAGGGCGAGGCGCTGATCACCGGCAAGGTCGCATCGCATCCAGCCCTGATTCGCTTCGCCTCCCGCATCAGCCAAGAGGGTGGATCCGACGTGGCGGGCTGGGTCTAGGAGGACGTTCCCACCGGAGATCAACGCGACCTAGGGTGGCCGCGATCCACTTTGAGCGCCGTCGGGTCAACGAAAGAGGCGAGCACCGGCTCGATGGGCTCGGGCTCCGACCGGCGGATGGCGGCGCTCACCGCTACTACAGCGTTGGCATCGAGCACTTCGCCGTCGAAGTTGACCGGCAAGAAGAGGTTGATGAGGCGCACGCACGCTGCCTGTCGAGCGGCGCGAGCGTTCACTTCCGGCCCGAGGAGGATCGCGACGTGCCCGGCTACTACGCGTTTCTTCGCATTCGACCCTGATGGGATTCGAGTCGAAGTGTTCTGCTGGCCCCGCGACGAGGCGGTGCCGTAGCGGCTTCGGCTCAGGTCGCCCAGCTCTCGCGAACTGGAGGAGCGATCTAACCCGGGACGCCGGCGGCCTCGAGCGCTTTCCCGAGATCCTGCCCCCACTCGAATCGGGCGATCCTGCCCTCTCGCAAGGTCCAGGTGTGTGCCTCGTGGTTGACGAGCGTCTTCTGGCTTTCCCGGCTGCGTATGTGCCAGCTGACGGCGGCCACGACAATATCCCCGCAGTCGTACATCTCCCGCAGCTCGTGGCGGGATTCCTCCCAGACCTCGGCGAACCGGCGCATGGCCTGCGCGACGGCGACTACCCCGCGGCGCACGCCGGGCTCCACCGCGTAGGGAGGATTCACGTACTCAACGTCGGGACTGGCGAGCTTCATCAGCTCCTCGGGATCTCGATCGATCAGGCCGGACTCGTAGACGTAGCGCACCATCTCGACGTTCTGCTGCGACACGGGGCGCACCGTATAGGGTCAGCACATGGTTTCCACGATCGCTGCGGCCACGGACGGCTCTGCGACCGCCAGCAAGGCGGTCGAGATGGCGCGCGATCTTGCACGACGACTCGATGCGAAGCTCGTCCTCCTCAGCGCGTTCAAGGACTCGGCCCCCCAAGCGCGCAGCGACGCGGTCGAGGTCCAATGGGCCACCAGCAACTCCGCCCGGATTCGAGAGATCCTGAGCCGAGCGGAGGACCAGATGCGCCGCGAGGGAATCGACTGCACGACCCGCGTCGACGAGGGAGACGCTGCGGACGTGGTGGTACAGCTGGCAGCGGAGTGCGGGGCCGATCTTCTCGTGATCGGGAACAAGGGCATGCAGCGACGGGTGCTTGGCAGCGTCCCGAATACGGTCGCCCACAAGGCCCCCTGCTCTGTCCTCGTCGTGAAGACGACCTAATCGGACACCGGCGTCACAGGCGACCTTAACGCGGTCGGAGCACCGAGACCCGTGACACATCAGATCGGGCGACCCCAGGGCCACCATAGGATTGCGGCCGTGCCGTTCACGCTCAGGAACCTCAAGGAGGACCTAGAGGACGTCGGGTTCAGGTTCGACGGCGCGCCGGACCTGGAGTTCCGCTTGGCGACCGAGGCGCTCGAGCTCGAGAAATCCGGCCTGAGCTACCAGCGCGTTCCGCCCGGCTACCGCTTTCCGTACGGCCACACGCACGAGAAGCAGGAGGAGGTGTACGTGGTCGTGCGCGGGAGCGGGCGAATGAAGCTCGACGACGAGATCGTCGAGCTCAACGAGTGGGACGCGGTGCGCGTCCCGCCCGGTACGTGGCGAGGCTACGAGGCCGGCGCCGACGGCCTCGAGATCATCGTCATTGGGGCGCCCAGTCTCGGCGAGGCTCGGCGCGAAGACGTCGAGGGCCAGCGCGACTGGTGGGCTGACTAGCGCCAGCTAGCTGAGTGGGGCAGGATGATGGGCGCGCTCAAGGTGGGCGACACCATCGAAGTGATTCTCGACGTGTCGCTACCGTCAAATTAAGCCCTCGGTCCTGCCTGCGCGACGAGCGGGTCCCGGACGACGCCCCCAACGAGAACTCCGGAGCCGAGGTGGGCGCCGAGCACCGGGCCCACCTGGGTGCAGAACAGCGGCCCGCCGCCGAAGATCGCGGTGCCCTCGGCGACCAACTGCTCGGCGTCGCTCCGGGCCTGGGCGTGCTGCACGATCCAGTCTGTCGCCCCGGCGTCTTTCAACTCATTCAAGTACGCGCCCATTCGCCTTAACGCCCGGCGCCTTGTTCGGACGCGGCCGACGGGGGTGATCTCGGTGCCGAACGTGAGGAGCGGCTTTACCCGAAGCGCCGTCCCCAGCATCGCCTGTGCGGCCCCGATGCGTCCGCCGCGACGCAGGTATTCCAGGGTGTCCAGACAAAACAACAGCTCGAGTCGCTCACGAGCGTGTCGCGCGGCACCGACCACGGCGTTCAGGCCTGCGCCCTGCTCGGCCGCGCGGGCGGCTGCCACGACCAGGCACCCGAGTCCGCCGGCGCCGGTCTTGCTGTCGACCACCTCTACGTGCCCGGGATGCTCAGCGACAACCCGCGCCGCCTCCGTGGCAGCGTCGCAGGTCCCCGACAGGCCACTGGCCAGGTGGATCGAGACGACGTCGCGGCCCGTGCTGACGAGCGGCTCAAAGCACGCGACGAAGTCCCCGACCGAGGGCTGCGAGGTCGTCGGTAACGTCGGCGAATCGCGCAGGCGCGCGTAGAAGGCATCGAGGTCGTCATAGCGATGCTCGGGTTGCAGGTCACCATCCCAGCCGACATACAGGCTGACCTCGCGAATCGCCCAGCGGTCGACTAGCGACCGCGGCAGGTATGAGGTGCTATCGGTGACAACCGCGACAGATGCCCGCTCGTCGGGCGGTGTGACGTCTCGGGCAGCGCTCACGCGGCTGCAAACCCTACGCCCCCGGCTGGCCCGAAAACGGGCAGATTGAGCGGCGATGCCTGTGGCGATGACCCAGGTGCGCCGGTTGGGAGCGTGGACCGTGATACATACTTCGACGCCCGAGGGCGACTCGGGCGGTTTGGCGAACGAGAGGGAGGACGATGCCGCTCTACCTATCCAGGTTCAGCTACACGCCGGAGACCTGGGCCAGGCTCATCGGCAATCCCGAGGATCGCGGAAATGCCGCCCAGTCGTACATCGAATCGATCGGTGGGAAGCTCCACGGATTCTGGTACGCCTTCGGCACCCACGACGGCTACAACCTCTGGGAGGCCCCCGACAACGTGTCCATGGCCGCGGTTGCGCTGGCGATCAGCGGTGGCGGTGGGCTGAACTCGTTCGAAACGACCGTCCTCCTGACCGTCGACGAAACGATGGATGCCCTGCGCAAGGCCGGGCAAATCCGTTACGAGGCGCCCGGCGCGTAGCTAGAAAGCGCCGGGATCCGGTGGTGGGCGCTGAGTCAGGAGCTCGTGACCGACTTCCAGCGGTCGAGCCGTTCGGCAATCAGCTCGGCACGCCGGCGATCGTCGTCTCCATCGAGGATGGCCAAGTCCCCAGCGTCGGCGCGCATGTAGATGCCGGCCGTTCGTGCGTTGAGGTCCGGCGAGCTCTCCGATCGAGTTATCCAGTACCCGGCCGCGCGATCGGTCGTCTCGATGAGGATCTCTCCCGTTCCGTAGAGCTGAGGCGCGTTGGGGTCCCGAGGCCGTTCTCCGTTCCAGTAGTAGAAGAGACCCGAAGGGTCGGACCTCTCCTTGGTCGCCTCGCTCCAGTACCGCGAAGAGAGCTTGCCGTCCTCCTGCCATCCGCGACCCGCTATCTCCAAAGCCCCGCCGCGGTCTCGCCAGATGCGCAAGAGGCTCACGACCGAAGGCTCCTCAGCGGTGCGCTCCGTCAGGGAGAACTGCCACCAGGTGCCCTCGATCCGCGCGATCCGGCCCTCGCTCTCGATCGCTTCTCGAAGCTTCTGGTTGACGCTTCTCATCTCACTGGCGGTCGCCGCTTGGTCGTAGCGCACGGTGGTGAGGCCGAGGAGGTCGCTGGGAAGCTTCGCGCCGCTCGCGTGGAGGATGAACGTCCGGCGCAGTCCGAGCGCGCTACCGAACAGGCCGGCCTCGAAGACGACG
>DATHAL010000054.1:0-2701 GCA_035296705.1 Solirubrobacterales bacterium | reverse complement strand
CAACGCAAAGGCGATCCCGGCGGTCGTCAGCAGGACGAGGGTCGCCTGCCACGCGCGGCGGATGGCGCTCGTGTGCTTCGGCTTTCTCCGGCACGGCTCTCCTTTCTCTGGCTGCTAGGCCGCTAGTGCGGCTTCGGCCGGCCCTTGAGCGCCCGAAAGACCCGCGTACAGTCCGCGGCGCTTGATCAGCTCGTCGTGCGGTCCGAGCTCCACGACCTGACCCTTATCGAGCACGGCGATCTGCTCGGCGTGGCGCACGGTCGACAGGCGGTGCGCGATCGCGATCGTCGTCCTTCCGCGCGAGAGATCGTCGAGCGCGCGCTGGACGAAACGCTCGGTCTCGGTGTCGAGGGCACTCGTCGCCTCGTCGAGGATCAGCACGGGCGGATCGCGAAGGACCGCACGCGCGATCGCGATGCGCTGCTTCTCGCCGCCCGAGAACCGGTAGCCCCGCTCGCCTACGACCGTCTCGTAGCCCTCGGGCAGACTCGCGATCAGGTCGTGGATCTGGGCGGCGCGCGCCGCCGCCTCGACCGCCTCGTCGCTCGCCTCGGGACGCGCGAAGCGCAGGTTCTCGCGTACCGAGGCGTGGAAGAGGTAGGTCTCCTGGGAGACGAGCCCGACGATGGCGGCGAGCGACGCGTGGGTGAGCTCGCGCACGTCGAACCCGTCGATGCGCACGGCGCCCGCGTCGACGTCGTACAGCCGCGCGAGCAGGTAGGCGAGCGTCGTCTTGCCGGAGCCCGTCTCGCCGACGAGCGCGAGCGTGGTCCCCGCCGGCGCCCTCAGGGCGACGTCGCGCAGGATCGGCTCACCCGCCTCGTAGGCGAAGCTGACGTCCTCGAAGGCGACGTCGCCCCTGACCTCCGACGCGGGCAGCGCTAGGGCGCCCTCCCCCTCCTCGACCTCGATCGGCAGATCGAGGTACTCGAAGACGCGCTCGAAGAGCGCGAGCGAGCTTTGAACGTCGACCCCGACCGAGAGGAGCGACTGCACCGGGAAGAAGAGGCGCGTCTGAAGCGTCGTGAAGGCGACGAGCGTGCCGATCGAGATCGCCGCTCCTCCGCCGGCCATGCTGAGGCCGCCGAAGAGGTAGACGAGCGCGGGCATCGCCGCGAAGGCGATCTGCACCGAGGCCATGCGCCAGCGCCCCGCCATGCGCGAGCGCACCTCGAGGTCGGCGAGCTCGGTGGACTCGCGCTCGAAGCGCTCGGCGAGCGAGCTCTGTCGGCCCATCGTCCGGCCGAGGAGCATCCCCGAGACCGACAGCGACTCCTCGACGAGCGCGGAGATGTCCGCGAGGCGTCCCTGGCGCACGCCCGTGATCCGCCTGCGCTCCTCGCCCACCCGGCGGGTCAGCCAGACGAAGAAGGGCAGCAGTCCGAGCGCGAACACGGCGAGGCGCCAGTCGAGCAGGAACATCGCCGTGGCGGCGGCGATCACGGTGGTCACATTCGAGACGATCGAGGTCGCGGTGCTCGTCACGACGCTCTGCACGCCGCCGATGTCGTTGGCGATGCGCGACTGGATCTCGCCGGTGCGGGTGCGGGTGAAGAACGAGAAGGAGAGGCGCTGGAGATGGCGATAGACCGCGGCGCGCAGGTCGTGCATGACGCGCTGTCCGACCGTGTTCGAGAGGAGCGTCTGCGCCACACCCAGGGCGCCGTTCGCGACGGCGATCGCGATCATCCCGCCGACGAGGGCGCTCAGGAGCGTCGTGTCGCGCGCGGGGATCGCTCGGTCGAGGATGCCGCGCAGGAGGAACGGCGAGACCATCCCGAGCGCGGCGGATACGAGGATGAGGAAGAGCACCGCGCCGAGCCGCGCCCTGTAGGGGCGAAAGAGGGCGAGCATGCGCCCGCGGTCGAGGGTTCCTCGCGCCTCCTCCGCCCGAGACCCGCGGCGGCTCAGCATCGGCGGCTCGCGCCTCGCCGGGCGGCGCACGCACGCGCGGCGATGCGCTCGAGGTACTCCTGGAGCCGGATCCGGTCGCCGGCCTCGAGCGGCGCGAGCAGGTCCTCCTCCGCGTCCTCGACCGCCCGTCGCGCGCGTGCGACGCGCGCCCGACCGGCCGTCGTCAGGGCGAGCACATGACGGCGACGATCGGCCGGGTCGCGCCTGCGCTTGACGAGTCCCTCGGCCTCGAGACCGTCGACGAGCGCGACGAGGTTGCTCGGGTGCACGCGCAGGGCGGCGGCGAGCTCCGACTGCGAGGCGGCGTCCTCCTCGGCGAGCGCATGTAGGAGCCCGTACTCGTGGGGTTGCATGTCGAGCGCGGCGAGAGCGGCGCCGATCTGAGCGCCGGCGGCGCGTCCGAGACGGAGCATGAGGAGGCCGCACGCCGTCCCCTGCGGTGGGTCGGCCCGGTCCCAGCCCGGCGCCGACCCGGCATCCGTCGAGGCGGAGGTGAGCGTCGGGCGACCGGTGGCCATGGCGCTATGGTAGCTTCTCAAAACCATTGTCGCGGCAAACGGTTTACAGCTACACTGTTCGTCGAATGACACCAGACTCGGAGACAAACCTCATGGACAACCTCCTCCTCATCCCCCTCGACGACCCGGTGGTCTTCCTCGGCATGAGGGTCACGCTCGGACCTCGAGGTGGGGAACGAGGAGCGCGTCCTGCGTCCCCCGCAAGGGCGGGGCCTTCGCCGACGTCGGCACGGCGGCCGAGGTCTCCGAGCGCGTTCGCCTACCGGGGG
>DATHAL010000053.1:0-69330 GCA_035296705.1 Solirubrobacterales bacterium | reverse complement strand
AGGCGCGCGCCACCTCCGCGGCGACCGGCGAGCCGGCGATCGCCGACGATTCCGGGATCGCCGCCGCCGCGCTTGGCGGCGCGCCCGGTGTCCACTCGGCCCGCTTCGCCGGCGCCGGCGCGACCGACGAGCAGAACCTCGACCTGCTGATCTCGAAGCTCGAGCGCGAGCAGGACCGCTCGGTCGCCTACATCTGCGTGATCGCCCACGTCGACGAGGAGGGGGAGGAGCACCTTCACGAGGGCCGCTGCCAGGGGACCCTGATCACCACCCCGCGTGGCACCGGCGGCTTCGGCTACGACCCCGCCTTCGTCCCGCGCGACACCGGTCCCAACGACGAGCGGACGATGGCAGAGCTCTCGCCCGAGGAGAAGAACCGGATCAGCCACCGCGGCCGGGCGGCGCGCAAGCTCGCGCGGGCGCTCGGCATCGATCCGGGGGAGCTGCCGTGATCCGGACGAAGACGGGAGCCGCCGGGCTCTCGATCGTCTCCAACAGCGCGCTCATCCTGCTGAAGCTGGTCGCGGGCGCGATCACCGGCTCGGTCGCGATCGTCACCGAGGCGATCCACTCGGCGATCGACCTGCTGGCCTCGATCGTCGCCTACTTCTCCGTTCGCGCCGCCGACGAGCCGGCGGACCGCGAGCATCCCTATGGGCACGAGAAGCTCGAGAACCTCGCCGCGGCAATCGAGGGCATGCTGATCCTGGTCGGCGCCGGAGTGATCGTCTTCGAGGCCACTCGGCGGCTCGTCAGCGGCTCCGAGATCGACCACCTCGGGATCGGCATCGGCGTGATCGCCTTCTCGGCGGTCGCCAACGTCGGCGTCTCGACCTTCCTCTACAGCCGCGCGCGGGCGCTCAACTCCGCGGCGCTCGCAGGCGATGCCGCCCACCTGCGAACCGACGCGCTGACCTCGTTCGGCGTCCTCATCGGGCTCCTCCTGGTCGAGATCACCGATGAGCCGGCCTTCGACGCGATCACGGCGCTGGCGGTCGCCGCGGCGATCGTCGTCACCGGGACCCGGATCCTGCTCGGCTCCGGGCGCGTGCTCGTGGACGAGGCGCCGCCGGCGGAGGAGCTCGATCGGATCGAGGCCGCGATCGCCGCTGAGCGCCGCAGCTCGAGCGAGGTCGCGGGCTACCACAAGCTCCGCGCCCGCCGCGCCGGCGCGCGCCGCTACATCGACCTTCACCTCCAGTTCCGGCACGGCACCTCACTCGAGCAGGCGCACGGGACGGCTCACCGGGTCCGCGAGGCGATCGAGGCCGCGGTCCCGAACTCAGACGTGCTGATCCACCTCGAGCCAGAGGAGTCCTACCGGCCGCCGGAGTTCGCGGCGCAGGGGCCCTACCGGGCGGGCTGAGACTTGGCTCAGAGCAGGTTCACGGCCGCCGCGAGGCCGACCGCGGAGACCACGATCGAGTAGCCGCTGTAGCCGTTGAGGGCGAGCGCGATCGCCGTGATCGCGCACACGCCGAGGATGGTGAGCCACGAGGCTTTCGGCAGCGACACGGCCGCTATTGTCGCGAACGTGCCGGATCCAGCATCCACCGCGGCGCCGACGGTCGCCGACGCGGCGGTCGCCGTGGCTGGCCTCGAGGCGCTCTCGGACGAGCTGCGCGGCTGCGCGATCCTCGGCCCGGGCGGCGAAGCGCTCGCCGCGACGGGCGATCTCGCCACCTGGGACGGCGCCGCCCGGGGCCTGCTCGAGGCCGCCGATCGCGCCGCCGGCGAGCCGATCGCCCACGCGCACGTCGGCACCGAGGAGGGCGAGGTGTTCGCCGTCCGCCAGGGCCAGTTTGCGATCGTCGCCGCGGTCGAGCGCTTCGCGCTCGCCGGGCTGATGCTCTTCGACATGCGCGCCGTGCTGCGCGACCTGATCCGCGAGGCGGCGGCGCCGGCGCCCAAGCCGCGCGCGAGGGCCGCCTGATGCCCCCGAAGCCGCACCGAGCGCTCCTCGACCGGGTGACGGGATACGCCGACGAGGCCGCGGCCTACCTGCGCCGCCGGCGGACGACCCGGCAGCCGTTCGCCCGCGTCCATGTCCCGGGCGGGCGCATCCGCTCCTGCGCGCCCGAGACCGAGGCCGGCCGCGAGCTCTTCCGCGCCGCCGCTCACGTGATCGACGCCGCCCGCTGATGCCGGGCCGACCCCCGGAGCCCCTCCTCGACCCGGAGCTCGCGCGACGCATCGTCGGCCGAGCGCTGCGAAACGGGGGTGACTTCGCCGAGCTCTTCTGCGAGGAGCGCTCCGGGCTCTCGCTCTCGATCGACGAGTCGAGGGTCGAGGGCGCGCAGCGCGGCGCCGACGTCGGAGCCGGCGTCCGCGTCGTGATCGGCGAGACGACCTACTTCGCCCACGTCGACGGGCTCGCCGAGGCCGACCTCGAGCGGGCCGCGGACGCCGCCGCCGCTGCGCTCTCCGGCGAGCGCGCCGAGCCAGCGCCGCTCGAGCCGACCGCCGCGCCCGAGCTCCAGGAGATCGAGACTGACCCGGCGGCGGTGTCAGCGGAGCGCAAGGCCGAGCTCCTGCGCGCCTGCGATGAGACGGCGCGCGGCGCGGGCGGCGAGGTGGCGCAGGTGCAAGCGGGTTACTCGGAGGCGCGGCGGCGGATCACGGTCGCGAGCTCCGAGGGCACCTTCGCCTCCGACGACCGCACGCGGGTGCGGCTCGGGGTCCAGGCGGTGGCCCGGCGCGACGGCACCGTCGAGACCGGCTTTGAGACGCTCGGCGGCCACCGCGGGTTCGAGATCGTCGAGGACGGTGCGGCCGAGGCGACGGCGGCGAAGGCGGCGCGCACCGCGCTCACGCTCCTCGACGCGCAACCGGCGCCGGCCGGGGCGATGCCGGTGGTGGTGGGCGGCGGGTTCGGCGGCGTCCTGTTCCACGAGATGACGGGTCACGGGCTCGAGGCCGACCACATCCAGAAGGGCGCCTCCGTCTATATCGGCAAGCTCGGCGAGCCGGTGGCTCAGCCGTTCCTCGTCGCCTACGACGACGGCCGGCTGCCAGGCGAGTGGGGCACCGACGCGATCGACGACGAGGGCACGCCCACGCGGCGCACGCCCGTGATCGAGGAGGGCCGGATCACCGCCTACCTCTACGACCTGCTCCGCGCGCGCAAGGACGGCGCCGCGTCGACCGGCAACGGCCGGCGCCAGTCGTTTCGCCACCTGCCGATCCCGCGGATGACGAACACGTACATCGCGCCCGGCGAGGCGGAGCCCGAGGAGCTGATCGCCGAGGTCGACCGCGGCTTCTACGCTGTCTCATTCGCCGGCGGGCAGGTCGACCCGACGACCGGCGACTTCGTGTTCGGCGTCTCGGAGGGCTACCTGATCGAGGGCGGCGAGGTGACGAGCCCGTGCCGCGGGGCGACCCTAATCGGCAACTGCCTCGACGTCCTCGGCCGGATCGACGCGGTGGCGAGCGACTTCGAGGTCAGGACCGGGTTCTGCGGCAAGGGCGGCCAGTCGGTCCCGGTAGGGGTCGGCCAGGGTCACGTGCGGATCTCCGAGCTGACGGTGGGAGGGACATCAGTCTGATGGCCGAGCTCGAGCCGATCGCCGAGCGCGCGGTCGAGGCGGCGCTCGCCGCCGGGGCCGGCGACGCAGAGGCCTTCTGCCAGGACGCAACCGGGCTCGAGCTGCGGATCTTCGAGGCCGAGGTCGAGAGCCTCACCGAGGCCGGCGAGCGCGGGCTCGGTCTGCGCGCCTGGCTCGACCACCGCGCCGGCTACGCCTACGGCACCGACCTCTCTGAGCAGGGCATCCGCGAGATCGCCGGCGGGGCGGTCGAGGCGGCGCGCGCCGTCGATCCCGACGAGCACGCCGCGGCGCCCGAGGCCGCCGGAGCCGCCGTGCCGATCCCGGGGCTCGCCGACCCCGAGGCTGCCGCCTGGACGACGGAGCGAAAGCTCGAGCTGGCACTCGCGGTCGAGCGCGCAGCGCGCGAGGCGGACCGGCGCGTGATCGCGATCGAGACCACGGTGTTCGTCGACGACCGCGGCACGGTCGCGCTCGCCTCCTCGCGCGGCGTCTCGGGCTCCTTCGAGGTCACCTCCTGCTACGCCTACCTCCAGGCGATCGCCGAGGCCGACGGCGACAAGCAGACCGGGCTCGGCTTCGGCCTCGGCCGCTCGCCCGCTGCGCTCGATCCCGACGCGATCGGACGCGAAGCCGCCGAGCGCTCGACCGCTCTCCTCGGGGCCACCAAGCCGGCGTCGCGCACCTGTCCGGTGGTCCTCGACCAGACGGTGGCGGCGAGCTTCGCCGGCTTCATCGGCGGCGTGCTCTGCGCCGACGCGGTGCAGCGCGGGCGCTCGCCGTTCGCCGGGCGGCTCGGCGAGGAGATCGGCTCGTCGCCCCTGACGCTGGCCGACGACGGCGCCGACCCCGCCGGGCTCAACTCATCGCCGTTTGACGGCGAGGGCACGCCGACTGGCCGCACGACACTGATCGAGGCCGGGCGGCTCGGCGCCTACCTTCACGACTCCTACACGGCGCGCCGCGAGGGCGGTGGCGCCCGCTCGACGGCGAACGCCGCCCGCGCCGGCTACCGCTCCGCGCCATCGGTCTCGACCTCGAACCTGGTGATCGCCCCGGGCGAGCTCAGCCTCGAACAGCTCCTTCGCGAGGCAGCGGATGGGATGTACGTGACGGATGTCGCAGGCCTTCACTCCGGCGTCAACCCCGTCTCCGGCACGTTCTCCGTCGGCGCGAGCGGCCGCGCGATCTCCGGCGGCGAGCTCGCCGAGCCCGCGGACGAGTTCACGATCGCCTCCGATCTCGCCTCGATGCTGGCCGCGATCCGCGCCGTCGGCGCCGAGGCGCGCTGGGTGCCGTTCGGCGGCTCCGTCAGCGCGCCGGCGATCCTGATCGGCGAGATGGCGATCGGCGGCGCCTGAGCTCGCCGCTTCAGGCGCTCGCGACGACTGTGTAGTTCTTCGGGTGGCCGCGGTCGGTGCGCTTGCGGCGCACGTCACTTCGCGCCGCGAGGTCGCTGGTGCGCTCGAGCACCCAGCGAAGCGGCCGCGCCCGAGCGGACAGCGCCCGGGCGGCGACGTCGAGCTCGTAGCCGACCGTCGCCAGATAGCCCTCGAGCCACTCGATCTCGACCTCGCGGTAGCCGACCTGCTCGAACAGGTGGCGCAGGCCGAACTGGGTGTAGCGGTAGAAGTCGTAGGGCTGCTCGTGCTCCTCGTAAAAGAGCGGACAGCTCGCCCAGATCCGCGCGCCCGGCTTCAGGACCCGCCGGAGCTCGCGCAGCACGGCCACCGGGTCGGGCAGGTGCTCGAGCACCTGGGTCATCAGCACGAGGTCGAAGCGATCGTCGGCGACCGGCAGCTCGGCGAGATCGCCGACGTAGGTGATCTCCTCGGCGTAGGTCTTGTCGACCTTGGCGAAGTCCGCCGACTCGTACTCGAGGTGGTCGAAGTGGTGGCGGTAGGCGCCGTCGCCCGCGCCGGCGTCGAGCACAATCGCGCGTGGGCCGACCGACGCCGCGGCGCGCTCGACGAAGCGCTCGAGGTGGACGCGGCTCGCGTTCAGCGGCACGCCGCCGACTCTTGCATACGCTGCCCGTCATGCGCCCGGTCGCTCCGAGCGCGCCCGGGTGGCGTCCGCCGCGTCAGCCGGCGGGGCGGCTGCGCTCGATGCTCGCGCGCTGGCGCTCGTCGGCGAGCGCCTGCGCGTCGGCCTCGGTTAGCTCCCGCTCTCCGCGGGCGCGCCGGTACTCGTTCTGGCCCTCGACCATCTCACCCACCTCGCGCTCCTCGATGTCGGCTTGTGTCGCCCAGCGCTTCTGTCGGTCGCGGTCGGTGAGCTCCATCGCCTTCGCTGGGTGCCAGGCGCCGCGCGCCAGGAGGACCAGCACCACGACGACGATTCCGCCGAACACGATCAGCGTGAGAGTCCATGAAGCTGCGCCTACCCCGCCGCCGGCTGATTGACGCTCGGACTCAGCGACGCACCGGGTGGTCCGGATCGATGCGCAGGAGCTTTGCGAGGCGACTGCGGTTGCGCGCGACGGCAAAGTAGGCGCGGTCCGTCAGCCCCGGCGCCCGCTCGAACAGGGCGGCCAGCGGCCGCCCCCCGGGCAGCAGCCGCGCGAGCGGCGCCGCGGCATTGCCGGCCGAGAGCACCTCGCCCGAGGGCAGCACGAGATGCCACGACTCGAGTCGCTTCTCGCGCGGCATGCCCTCGAGCAGCCGCTCTCCCTCTGGGCTCTCGATCGGTGCCGGGCGCACGCGCTCGTCGCGATCCCACCTGAGCACCAGGTTCAGCGACCACTTGCAGAAGCCGCAGTCGGCGTCGTAGAGGAGCACCGGCTTGCTCGGTGCGTCACCGGCGGCGTTCATGTGGCGCGACTACCCGTCGCGCAGGGCGATCATCCCGCCGATCACGCCGAGGTAGGCCGTGCCGTCCGGCCCGAGCGCGATCCCGGCGTAGTTGTTGTTGAACAGCACGTCGGAGCCCGAGTACCGCATCCACTTCGTCTTGCCCGTGCGGAAGTCGAGCGCCGTCCAGTAAAAGCCCTCGGCCGCGGGATCGGGCGGACGGGTGTAGGTGTAGACGAGCCCGGCCTTCGTCGAGAGCTTCGGGACGGCCGTGGGCGCGCGCGCCTCGGTGTTCGTCCAGACGAGCTTGCAGTCCTCGCCGCTCTTCCTCACGTCGACGCGCGCGAAGCCCGGCTCGGTCGGCGGGTCGTCGACGAGGTCGAGCGGGTCCTGGTAGCCGTAGTTGTTTTCGACCACCAGCGAGCGTCCCGCGGTGATCAGCGAGTTCTCGGTCGCGGAGGCGCCGGCGCCGAACACCGGCTGCTTGCAGACGACCCGGTTCTCCCCGTGCCGATGGACCTTTCGCTTCGTCCGGTAGACGACGACGTTCATCGGGTCGGCGTTGTCGGTGATCGCGACGTACCCGTCGTCCATGATCGTCGGCGTCGTGCCGGAGCCCGCGTTCACCTGGCTCGGCTTCACGATCCCGGAGTTCGGATACCTCTTTCGCCACACCACCCGCGGCACGCCCTTCTTCGTCGCCTTGAATCGGTACATCGCGCGGTCGGAGACGATGTAGACCCCGTCCTCGCCCACGGCGAACGAGTTCTCGATCTCCTCGTCGGTCGTTTTCACGTGGATCTCGCCCGTCTTGCGGTCGAGCGTCCCAACCTTGCCGTTCGCCTTCGAGACGAACCAGATGAGGCCGTCGAAGTCGGGCAGCGCCGAAGTGATCCGCTCGGTCTCCTCGTCGAGAACCGGCGTGAGGTCGTAGTCGCGCACGAGGGTCAGCGTGTTGCCGTCATCGCCCTCGGAGAGGACGTAGATGTGGTCGGTCTTCGTCGGGACCCACAGCCGATCCTTCTGGTCGAGGAAGAAGTAGCCGCCACCAGTGAAGTTCTGGTACTCCGCGGTCCCGGGCGGGTCGGGCGCGTCCGGCAGCGTCAAAGAGGAGATCGTCTCGAGCGTCGCCGGGTCGATGATCTGTGCGACTGGCGCGGCGATCGCGGAGGGGCAGACGCTCACCAGCCGCTCCTCCCGATCGAAGGCGAGCGAGCCGCAGAGCGACGGCGAGTGCGCCTCCGACTGGGTAACCAGCGAGTTGCCGAGCGGGCCGGGACGCCGGTAGGCGTCCGTCATCCAGGTGTCGTTGTGGATGTTCGAGTTCGGGTTCCTCGCCATGTACGGGTTCTGCGGCGGGCTCGCCGGGTCCTTGACCTTGTGCGGCTTCGCCGGCTTTCCCTGGAATGCGGGGAGGGAGGGGGTGCCGGGATCGAGGATCGGCACTGCGTGGGCGGTCGCGGCAAGAACGAGTGTGGCGAGCGCCGCCAGGGCGGCGGTGGCGAGACGAGTACGAGCGGCAGCCATGGCTCCTCCGGGTGGTTCGCCCGCAACCTAGCGCGCGCCGCCGCTTTCGTAGAGCGCCGCATTCCGTCGAGCAGTTGTGCTGGCTATAGCCGGCACCAGTGCTCAATCGATTCCGTCAGAGCTCGTAGCGCGCGATGTCGGCGTCGAGGCGCTCGGCATCGGCCGGGTCGACGGCCGCGGCGGGTTCGGCTGACGCCTCCGCGGCGTCGGCGCGGCGCCAGCGCCTGAGTCCGAACGCGATCGCAACTCCCGCCGCGACGATCGCTGCCCCCGGCACGAGCCACGCCATCAGGTCGAAGCCCTCGTCATCGGGCACGGCAAGAACCGCGGGCCCGTACTGATCGACGAGCTCATTCTTGATCTCGTCCTTCGTGCGCCCCTGGGCGATCAGGCGACGGATCAGGTCGCGCTCCTGGTTTGCCTGCGGCGCCTCGGTCGCGAGCTCTAGCGGGACGCCGCAGACGATGCACATGACTTCGTCCTCGATGTCGGGGAGGGAGGTCTGGGCCTCGGCCGCGCTCGCAGCGGGCAGCGGGAGCGCCAAGGCGCCGACCAGCGCAAGGAGCGCGACGACCCGCCGCATGCTCAGCTCCTCCCCTCGATCAGCGGTTCGACCGTGTCGCGCAGGTAACTCTCGGTCACCTGGCCGTGGAGCGCCGCGGCGACCCTGCCGTCTGGGTCGATGAGGAAGTTCTCGGGCACGCCGGTGGTCTCGAGGTCGTCGGCGTAGTCGCCGGAGCCGTCGTGGAGGTGCGGGTAGGTGAGCTTGAACTCCTCGATGAAGTCCTGCGCCGACGCCTCGTCGTCCTGCGTGTCGACGCCGATGATCTCGAAGTCCTGACCGCCGTGCTCGCGGTAAAAGCGCTCGAGCGCCGGCGCCTCGTCGCGGCACGGGTCACACCACGAGGCCCAGACGTTGACCAGCACCCAGCGGCCCTCATAGTCGGCGACCGAGCCGGTGCCGTCGGCGCCGAGCGCCGGCAGCTCGGCGGCCGGCACGTCCTCGCCCACGGAGAGCGAGCCCTCGCCCTTCGAGACGAGGCCGAAGCCGAGGAGTCCGATCAGAAGCAGGGCGCCGATGAAGACGGCGAAGGTCCGCGCGCTCACCGGCAAAAGGCTAGAGGTCGCGAAACGGCGCTCGGGGCGATCTGGTCGCGTTCGAGGGTGGGCGCGTCGCTCTAGACTGATTCGCCCACGCGGCGGTAGCTCAGCTGGTAGAGCACGAGCTTCCCAAGCTCGGGGTCGCGGGTTCGAGCCCCGTCCGCCGCTTCTTCAGCTCGTCGAGCAGACCAGCACCGCGGCGCCGATCCGGCCGCGGAGGCCCTGCGATCCCTCCGGCAGGCCGCTGATGATGGCCTTCACCTGGAGCTGGTCGAGGTCCTTGATCAGCGACTGAGCTGTGCAGGCGGCGACGGGGGGTGCGGCGAGATCCTGCGCGACGAGCGCCCTGGCCAACGCGTCGGCGTTCAAAGTGCCGCGAACCACGGTGTCGGCCTCGGCGGTTGCGCTGGAGTCCGTGATCTCGGTGTTCGGGTCGAACGCGACGAGCGCCGCCGCTGCGAGAGCGATGACCGCGCAGAGCGCGGCAACGATCCCCAACCCCCTTTGTCGGCGTCCGAGCGCCACCGACGCGCACTTTACTCCCGAACGCCGCCGTCAAACACGCGCGCTCTGAGACGATCCCCGCTCGATGTCGGGATCGCGCCGCAACGAGATCGCCCGGGCCGACCGCGTGCAGCCCGGCGTGTGGCGGCTGCGGCTGCCGTTACCTTGGCCCGGTGTGCCGCACGGGAACGCGTTCGCGGTCGCCCACGAGGGCGGGATCGTCCTCTTCGATACCGGGATGGCGACCGATGACGGCCTGCGCCAGCTCGAGCTCGCCCTCGCGCAGGCGGGGTGGCGGCTTGCCGACGTGCGACTCGTCGTCTGCACCCACGCCCACGCCGACCACTACGGGCTCGCCGGCCCGATTCTCGACGCCGCCGGCTGTGAGCTTTGGATGCACCCGCGCTGGGAGCACGTGCGCGCCTACGCCGAGAACCCGGAGGCGGCGCTCGAGCGGCGGGTCGAGGTGGCGCGCCAGAGTGGCGTGCCGATGGAGGTGCTCGCGGGATATCAGGAGGCGCGCCGGAACACCGGCACCGGGATCGCTCTGGTGGTCGAGCCCGACCGCGAGCTGGTGCCGGGCGTGGAGGTGCTGAGCGACCTCGGCGCGTGGCAGGTCCACGAGACACCGGGCCACGCGCCCTCTCACGTCGTCCTTCACCAGCCCGAGGAGGGATTCCTCGTCTCCGGGGACCACCTGCTCGGCCGTGTCTCGATCTTCTTCGACTACGGTCACACGCCCGATCCGGTGGCCGAGTTCACCACGAGCCTCGGCGTCGTGGAGGAGCTCGATACGAGGCTCTGCCTGGCAGGCCATGGGCGGCCGTTTCGCGATGTGCAGGCGAAGGTGGCGGCGAACCGCGACCAGCTCGACGAGCACCTGGGAGCGATCCGCGGCGAGATCGCCGACGGCGAGCGGACGCCGTTCGAGGTCGCGGCGCCGCTGCTCGGCACCGACACGGTCAACCCGGCGATGGCGCCGTGGGCGCTTCAGCTTGCGCTCGCCTACCTCGATCACCTGGTGCTCGCCGGGGAGGCTGAGGTGGAGAGCGACGGCGACGGAGTTCGCCGCTGGCGGGCGGCATGATCGTCTGCCTCGGCGAGGCCCTGGTCGACCTGATCTGCGAGCGGCCCGTCCGCTCGCTCACCGACGCCGACTGCTTCAACCCCCACTTCGGGGGCGCGCTCGCGAACGTCGCCGTCGCCGCGGCGCGAGCAGGCGGAGAGGTAGCGCTCGCGGGCGCCGCGGGGGACGACGACTGGGGGGCCTGGCTTCGCGACCGGCTCGAGCGCGACGGCGTCGATCTGCGCTTCTTCGAGCTGATGCCGGATGAGCAAACGCCAATCGCCTTCGCGGCCTTTGACGAGCAAAAGGACGCGAGCTTTCAGATCTACGGCGACGCGGTCGAGGTCGCGGTCGCCTCGGTGGAGCCGCGGCTCGAGGAGGCGATCGAAGCGGCGAGCGCGCTCGTCTACGGCTCGACGACGCTGGCGACGCAGCGCGAGCGCGCCGTGACCCTGAGGGCGCGCGAGCTCGCGCTCGAGCGCGGCGCGCGCGTCTGCTTCGACCCGAACATCCGCCCGAACCGATGGGGCGGCGACCACCGCCCTGCCGCCGAGTTCTCGCGCGAGCTGATCCCCGGCTCGTTCCTGGTGCGCACGAACCGCGAGGAGGCGGTGGCGATCACCGAGCGGGAGGATCCGCGGGAGGCGGCGGCGGCGATCGCCGAGCTGGGGGCGGAGCTGGCAGTGGTCACCCTTGGCGAAGAGGGCGCGGTGATCCGGGGCGCCTGCGAGGCCGAGGCGCCCGCGGTCGAGGTCGAGGTGGTCTCCACGCTCGGCGCGGGCGATGCGTTCATGGGCACCCTCGTCGCCGGCCTCGCCGCCCGGGGGTGGGATCCGGCGGCGGCCTCCGACGCGCTGGGGCCGGCGCTCGAGGCGGCGGCGGAGGCCTGCACGCGCTGGGCGGCGCTCCCCTAGGCGCTCAGCCGGCCGCTTCGCGCAGCGCGCCGAGGAGCCGCTCGACCTCCTCGGGCGTGTTGTGCAGGTGCGGGGCGATCCGCAGCGACTTGCCGCGCGGGGAGGCGTAGCAGCCGGCCTCGGACAGTGCGGCGAGGACCCGCTCGCGTGCGGCGTCGGGCACCCGGACGCCGAGCATGTGCGGGCCGCGCTGCTCCGCCGGGAGCGGTTCGAGCCCGAGCGCCGCGGCGCCCTCGGTGATCGCGGCCGTCGTTTGCGAGAGCGTCGCCGCGATCCGCGCCGGCTCCCACTCGAGCAGGAGCTCGAGCGCGGCGATCGCCATCGGGACGAGCTGAAAGCTCGAGTGCTGGCCGACATCGAAGCGCCGGGCGCCAGGCTGGTACTCCTCGACGTAGTCGACGAGCCCCGCGAAGTCCTCCGAGCCCGCCCGGTTGATCCAGTTCTCCTCGATCGGCTCGCCGTCGCGGTGCTCGGGCGCCACGTACAGGTAGCCGACGCCGACCGGACCGAGCTGCCACTTGTAGCCGACTGAGACGACGAAGTCCGGCCGCAGGCGATCGACCGAGATCGGCATCGCCCCCAGCGACTGGCTCGCGTCGATCACGAACCGGCATCCGAGCTCATGGGCCCGCGTCGCCACCAGCTCGAGGTCGACCAGCGAGCCGTCGGTCCAGTGGACGTTCGGCACGCTGACGAGTCCCGCGCGCTCGTCGAGCGCTGCCAGCACGGCCTCGGTCCAGGATTGGCCGGGGTCGCGCTCGACCGTGTGGATCTCGGCGCCGGTGCGGTTCGCGAGTCGGCGCCACGTATAGATCCCGGACGGATACTCCTCGGCGAGCACGATGATCCGGTGCCACGGCGCGAGATGCAGGTTGCGCGCCGCGACCGCGAACCCATAGCTCGTGGCCGGCACGAGCGCGACGCCCTCAGTGTCGGCGCCGAGCAGGCGCGCGGCGAGCTCCCGCAACCGCTCGACGTCGTCGAACCACACCGCGGGACCGATTTCCCACGGCGCCGCGCGGCGCGCCAGGGCCGCCTCGGCGGCGTCGCGCACGCGGCGCGGGAGAGGCCCCATGTTGGCGGTGTTGAAGAAGGCGACCTCCGGCGGGAGGTCGAAGTCCTCGCGGGGGACTTCGAGTGGTGCCGTGTCGATCACGGCACCGATCGTCCTACAACCCCGGGTTCTGCGCGTCGCGGCTGGCGCCGAGCGTGCATAAGCTGGGTCCATGGCCTACGACGAGGCGCTCGCCGACCGCGTCCGCGAGGTGCTCTCGCTGCGCGAGGCGGTCACCGAGCGGAAGATGTTCGGCGGGATCGCGTTCATGGTCGGCGGCAACCTCGCCTGCGGCGTCCTCGGCGAGGAGCTGATCGCGCGCGTCGGCCCGGACGCCTACGACGAGGCGATCGCCGAGCCGCACACGCGCGAGTTCGATTTCACCGGGCGCCCGATGCGAAATGTCGTCGTGGTCGGGCCCGCCGCGCTGGAGTCCGACGAGGATCTCGCCGGGTGGGTGGACGCGGGCGCCGACTTCGCGGCCTCGCTGCCGGCGAAGTAGCGACTTGCGTTCACCTCGCTTGAACGTCCAGCCAGGCCTGTTAGCGTGCCGTTCGTGGCCGCTGTCACCTTCAGGGGGGTGTCGAAGGTCTACGCCGACGGAACGCGGGCGGTCTCCTCGATCGACCTCGAAGCCGGCGACGGCGAGCTGCTCGTCCTCGTCGGCCCCTCCGGATGCGGAAAGACGACCGCGCTGCGAATGGTGGCCGGGCTGGAGGAGATCACCGAGGGCGAGGTGGCGATCGGCGATCGGGTCGTCAACTACGTGCCGCCGAAGGACCGCGACATCGCGATGGTGTTCCAGAGCTACGCGCTCTACCCGCACCTGAGCGTCCGCGAGATCATCGCCTTCGGGCTGCGGGTTCGCGGCCTTCCCCGCGACGAGATCAACACCCGCGTCGAGGAGGCAGCCGACACCCTCGGGCTCAGCGAGCTGCTCGACAAGAAGCCGCGCAACCTCTCCGGCGGCCAGCGCCAGCGAGTCGCCATGGGTCGCGCGATCGTTCGCAACCCGGCGGCGTTCCTGATGGACGAGCCGCTCTCGAATCTCGACGCGAAGCTGCGGGTCCAGGTGCGGGCCGAGATCAGCCGGCTGCAGCGCCACCTCGGCGTGACCACGATCTACGTCACCCACGACCAGGTCGAGGCGATGACGATGGGCGATCGGGTCGCGGTGATGCGCAAGGGCGAGCTCCAGCAGGCCGACAGCCCGCAGGAGCTCTACGACCGCCCGGTCAACCTGTTCGTCGGCGGCTTCATCGGCAGCCCCGCGATGAACATGCTCGACGCGACGCTCGAGCGGGCGAACGGCGGCCTCACCGCAGTGATCGGCGATCAGCGGCTGGCCCTTGACCCGGAGCTCATCGCACACCGCCCGGCGCTGAGCGACTACGACGGCCGCGACGTGATCGCCGGGATCCGGCCGGAGGACTTCGAGGACGCCGCGCTCGCGCCCGACACGCCGCCGGAGCGCCGCCTGAAGGGTCGCGTCGAGCTGCGCGAGGCGCTCGGCTCCGAGATCCTGGCCCACTTCACGATCAACGCGCGCCAGGCGGTGACCGAGGACGTGAAGGAGCTCGCCGCCGACAGTGGCGGCGACGGCGAGCTCCTCCTCGACAGCGACCGCGCGAAGGTCGTGGCCAGCCTCGGCCCCCGCTCCCAGGTTCGCGAGGACGAGACGGTCGAGATCGCCGTCGACACCCGGAACCTTCACTTCTTCGATCCGGAAACGAGCCAGGGTATCTATGGCTCGGACGATGCCCCCAAAGGAGGAAACGCATGAGAAAGCCGAAGCTCTACGTCGTCGCCCTGTTCGCGGCGGTGCTGGCGCTGCTCGTCGCCGGCTGTGGTGGCGACGACGATGAGGGTGATGAAGGCGGGGGCGAGGAGGTCTCCGGAAGCGCGGAGCTCTCGGGGGTGTGGACCGGCGAGGAGGCGAAGTCGTTCAACGCCGTGCTCGACGGGTTCACGGAGCAGAACCCGGACGTGGACGTGAAGTACCGCCCTGTGGGCGACGAGATTCCGACGGTGCTCGCGACCTCGGTTGAGGGTGGCAACCCGCCCGACCTCGCGGCAGTCCCCCAGCCGGGGCTGGTCGAGGAGTTCGTCGACAAGGGCGCCCTGCAGCCGCTCGACTTCGTCGAGGACGACCTGAACGAGAACTACAACCCGGGCGCGATCGATATCGCGACGTTCGACGGCAAGGTCTACGGCTTCCTCTTCAAGGCGGCCAACAAGTCGACCATCTGGTACAACGTTCCGCTCTTCGAGCAGGCCGGTGTCCAGCCGCCTGATGACTTCGACCAGTTCCTCGCGAACGCGAAGACCCTGCAGCAGTCGGGGACGAAGGCGTACTCGATCGGGGTCGACGCCGGGTGGCCGATGACCGACCTCTTCGAGAACATCTACCTGCGCCAGGCGGGTGCCGACAAGTACGACCAGCTCGCCAAGCACGAGATCCCGTGGACGGACCAGTCGGTCAAGGACGCGCTCGAGACGATGGCCGAGGTCGTCGGCGACTCGGGCAACATCGTCGGCGGCACGAGCCAGGCACTGGAGACCGATTTCCCGACCTCGGTCCAAAACGCGTTCAAGGAGGACCCGGAGGGCGCGCAGGTGCTCGAGGGCGACTTCGTGGCGGGCGAGATCACGGCCTCGACGCCGGCGCAGCCGGGCACGGATTTCGACGTCTTCGATTTCCCCTCGATCGACGGCTCGGAGCCGGCTGTGGTCGGCGGTGGCGACACGATCATCATGTTCGACGACACGCCGGCCTCCGAAGCGCTGGTGACGTACCTGGCGAGCGCCGAGGCGCACGAGATCTGGGCCGGGCGCGGGGGGTTCTCGAGCGCGAACACGAGCCTCGATGAGAGCTCCTATCCGGACGAGATCACCGCGCGGACGGCGACCGCGATCGCCGAGGCGGACACGTTCCGCTTCGACATGTCGGACCTGCAGCCGGCCGCGTTCGGCGCCACCGTCGGACAGGGCATGTGGAAGGACCTCACCGACTTCATGGCCGACCCCGACGACGTCGACGGCACGGCGGCGCAGCTCGAGAAGGACGCGAAGGACGCGTACAAGTAAGGCCGAATCCGCCGGCGAGCAGCGGACGACCTGAGCACGTGGAGGCGTCAGCGACAGGGCCCGAGGTGCGGCCCGGTCGCTGGCGCCGCCATCGCGTCACGATCGCGTTCCTGGCCCCGGCTGCGATCCTGCTCGGAATCTGGATCGTCTACCCGACGATCTACACGATCGTTCGCAGCCTCTTCGACCGCGACGGCACGGAGTTCGTCGGACTCGACAACTACGGCGAGATCTTCTCGACCGACATCCTCGTCACCGCGATTCGCAACAACGCGATCTGGCTTGCGGTCGTGCCGGCGCTCGTCACCGCGATCGGGCTCATATTCGGGGTCTTGATCGAGCGGATCCGGTGGTCGCTCGCCTTCCGGATCGCCGTGTTCATGCCGATGGCGATCTCGCTCTTCGCGGCCGGCGTGATCTGGCGTGTGATGGATCAGAAGGATCCCGAGCTCGGGGCGGTGAATGCCGGCATCGGAGCGGTCGGCGATGCGATCGATCCGCCCGGAGCCCTCTCCACGGCGCAACCCTCGACCAAGGACCTGGGCGGCAGCCCGGAGCGCGGGATCAGCGTCGGCCGGCCGCTGAACGCGGGAGATGTCGCGACGCTCGGGCTGACCGCGATCCCGCCGGAGGACGTTCCGGGCGATGCCGAGCAGGCGCGCAAGCCCGAGCCGGTCGCGGGCGGGGTTGCCGGGGTCGTGTGGAACGACTTCAAGCCCGGCGGCGGCAAGCCCGGCGTGGTCGAGACCCAGGAGCTCGGCCTGCCGGGGGTGACCGTCGAGCTGCGCGACCAGGGCGGCGAGGTCGTCTCCTCGGCCGAGACGGCGACCGACGGGACCTTCCGATTCGAGGATGTCGGCGACGCGAGCTACACGGCCGCGGTCGGCCCCGCCACCTTCGAGGAGCCCTTCTCCGGCGTCGACTGGCTTGGCGCGAAGCTGATCACGCCGGCGGTGATGATCGCCTACATCTGGGTCTGGGCCGGGTTCGCGATGGTCGTCATCGGCGCCGGGCTCGCGGCGCTGCCGCGCGACGTGATCGAAGCGGCGCGGACCGACGGCGCGAACGAGCGCCAGATCTTCCGGCGGGTGACGGTGCCGCTGCTGCGGCCCGTGCTGATCGTCGTCTTCGTGACGATGCTGATCAACGTGCTGAAGGTCTTCGACATCGTCTTCGCGGTCGCGCCCGCCTCCGTTCAGGACGACGCCAACGTGATCGCGCTAGCCATGTGGCGGACGTCATTTGGCGGCGTGAACGACTTTGGGCTCGGGTCGGCAATCGCCGTGTTCCTGTTTTTGCTCGTCATCCCCCTGCTGCTGTTCAACATCCGCAACTTCCGCCGGGAGGCCTGATGGAAGCGACCACCGCCGATCGCGTACCAGCCGCCCAACCGGTGCGCGCGAACGAGCGCGAGCCGCTCTCGCGGCGGCTCGTCCGCCAGCTCGGGAAGGCGCCGCTCAACGCGCTGCTCGCCTTCATCGCCCTGCTCTGGCTGATCCCGACCTTCGGGCTCTTCCTCACTTCGCTGCTGCCGGCGGACACGATCGGCTCGCAGGGCTGGTGGACGCTGTTCTCGGAGCCCAGCACGGCGACGTTCGACAACTACAGCGAGCTGCTCGACAACGACACGATCACGAGCGCGCTGGTGACGACCGTGTTCGTCGCGATCGGCGGCACCGCGCTTCCGATCATCGTCGGCGCGATGGCCGGCTACGCGTTCGCGTGGATGGACTTCCCCGGCCGCGACTGGCTGTTCCTGGGAGTGGTCGGCCTGCTCGTCGTCCCGCTGCAGATGGCGCTGATCCCGATGTTCTCCTTCTACAACTCGGTCGGGATCTTCGACACCGTGCTCGCGTTGGTCCTCTTCCATACCGCGTTCGGGCTGCCGTTCGCGATCTTCCTCTTGCGCAACTTCTTCATCGGGATCCCGAAGGACATCCTCGAGTCGGCGCGGATCGACGGCGCCTCAGAGCTGCGCATCTTCACGCGCCTGATCCTGCCGCTCGGCCTGCCCGCGATCGCCTCGCTCGCGATCTTCCAGTTCCTGTGGACGTGGAACGACTTCCTGGTCGCCCTCACCTTCGGCCGCGACACGCAGCCGATCACGGTCGCGATCTTCTCGGAGTTCCGGCAGTTCGGCGCCAATATCGACGTAATCGCGCCGGCGGCCTTCCTGTCGCTCGTCGTCCCGCTCGCGGTCTTCTTCGCGTTCCAGCGCTACTTCGTCCAGGGACTGCTCGCCGGATCGGTCAAATAGGGTCCAGCGACTCGAAAACGGAGGAAGCGAATGAGCTACGAGACCCTGATCTGGGAGCGGGATGGCGCGGTCGGCCGTCTCACCCTGAACCGGCCCGAGACCCTCAACGCCTGGAACGCCCAGTTCGGCTCAGAGCTCCGCGCGGCCCTCGAAAACGAGGCGGCCGACGATGAGGTCCGCGCGGTGCTCGTCACCGGCGCCGGCCGCGGCTTTTCCTCCGGCGCCGACCTCAAGGCGGGCTTCGAGCCGGCGGAGGACGGGATGCCCAACCTCCGCAAGGAGCTCGGCGAGCTCTACCACCCGGCGATCGCCGCCGTGCGGCGCTTGCCGAAGCCGGTGGTCGCGGCCGTAAACGGTCCCGCCGTCGGGATCGGGTGCTCGCTTGCGCTCGCCTGCGATCTGATCGCGGCCGCCGAGTCGGCCTACTTCGGGCTCGCCTTCGTGAACATCGGCCTGATGCCGGACGGCGGGACCACCGCCTTCGTGCCGGCGGCCGTCGGCCGCGCCCGCGCCTTTCAGATGGCGATGCTCGGCGAGCGGGTCCCCGCGGATCGGGCGCTCGCGTGGGGTCTCGTGAACTGGGTCCACCGCGACGACCGGCTGCTCGAGGAGATGGGCGCGCTCGCCGAGCGGCTCGCGGCCGGGCCGACCCGCTCCTACGCGGGCTCGAAGCGTGCCCTCAACCGGTTCATCTACGGGGACCTCGACGAGCAGCTCGAGCTCGAGGCCGAGGTCCAGCACGAGCTCGCGCGCACGAAGGACTTCCTGGAGGGCGTGGGCGCGTTCGTCGAGAAGCGCGATCCGGCGTTCGCCGGCGCCTGACCGCGGCCTTTAGACGGTCGCCGCAGCCTCGCGCGCGAGCCGCTTCGGGGTGTCGTCGTCGAATCCGGCGAAGAACTCCCCGACCGAGTCGACCAGGTGGTCCATCGATTCGGCCGCGAACAGCACCGGCTGGTACTTGGTGATGTCGTAGTCGATCGTTCCCATCTGGTGGAAGTCGATCGGGCGGATCTCCATGTGGCGGAACTCCTCGATCTCGCCGTAGCTCGAGAGGATGCCCGCGCCGTAGGCGCGCAGCTCGCCGTGCTCCCAGACGACGCCGAACTCGATCGTGAACCAGAAGACGTCGGCGACGTACTGGATGCCCTCCTCGCTGTGGGCGCGCCGCGCCGCCTCGCCGGCGAGCCGGTTGATCTCCGCGAACTGCGGATCTCCGAGCAGGTTGCCGTGGCCGATCACCTCGTGGATCAGGTCGGGCTCGGGCGTGTAGAGCGGGGCGGAGGGGTGGCGGACGTATTGCGTCGAGTGAAACTCGCGGTCCGCGAGCGAGCCGTAGAACTCCTTCACGGGCACGATCCCGGCGGCCGGGGCGTAGTGAAAGCCCGTCAGCGGAGCGAGCCGGTCGGTCACCTCGTTGAGCTGCGGGATGCGGTCCATCGGCAGGTCGAGCGCCGCCTTCGCCTCGAGGAACGCCGTGCAGGCGTACTTCGCGTGCTTGGGCGCCAGCTCGCGCTGCACCGTGCGCCACACCTCCTGCTCCTCCTCGGTGTAGGAGATCTGCGGGATCGGCTCTCCGCGCCGCCACTGCAGGGCCGCCGCCGCGATCTCGTTTCGCCGCTCCTGGTAGACGGGATCGGTCTTCCCCGGGTGGTCGTCCGATAGGTGGACGGTCACCGAGCCGTCCTCGGCCTGGGTGACCGGGGAGTAGAGCTGTGCCTCCTCGAACATCTGCGTGCTCCTCTCGCTATCCGGTGGTCGACTCGGCGACCGGCGAAGGCGCCCCGTCGCGCCACGAGTACGCGTAGGCCGGGTCGTCGAGGTCACGGGCCAGGTCGGTCAGCCGCAGCGGGCGGAAGGTGTCCCACATCACCGCCAGCTCCTCGGTCCGGCGCATACCGAGCGCCTTTTCGACGAGGCCGGGCTGCGGGCCATGCGGCAGGCCCGACGGATGGACGGTGACGGAGCCGACCTCGATCCCCTTCCGGCTTCCGAACTCACCCGAGACGTAGTAGATGACCTCCTCCGACTGCAGGTTCGAGTGGTGGTACGGGATCGGCACGGCCTGCGGGTCGTAGTCGAGCTCCCGGGGGCAGAACGAGCAGATCACGAAGTTCGGCCCCTGGAAGGTCTGATGGACGGGGGGCGGGAGGTGGAACCGCCCGGTCCGCGGCTCGAAGTCGTGGACGCTGAACGTGTACGGGTAGACGTAGCCGTCCCAGCCCACCACGTCGAACGGGTGGTAGTCGAGGCGGTAACGCTGCAGCCCGCCGCGTACACGCACGACCAGGTCGTGCTCGCCGACGTCGCGGTGGGTCTGCAGCGCCACCGGTGGATGGAAGTCGCGCTGCGAGTACGGGGCCGACTCCAGCAGCTGCCCGTACCGGTTGCGGTAGCGGTTCGGCGTCTCGAGCTCACCCGGCGTGTGGAACACGAGCCACGTCTGCGGCGTCTCGTCGAACGCGAACCGGTACGTGGTGCCGCGCGGGACGACGACGTAGTCGTGCTCGCGGAAGGGCACGTCGCCGAAGATCGTCTCGAGCCTCCCCGATCCCTCGCAGACGAAGAAGACCTCGTCGCCCTCGCCGTTGCGGAAGAACGTCTCGCTCTCCGTGATCGGACGGCATAGCGAGACCTCGAGGTCGTTATTCCACATCATCACGCGCCTGCCGCTGATCGGGTCGCCCTCCGGCTCGACCCCGCCGGTCACCAGGTGGCGGTGGACGTGCGCGTCCGGCACCCACTCGCGGTGCTCGATCGGGGTGAACTCGCCGGCTTCGGCGATCCGGCAGGGCGAGTTCACGTGGTAGAGGATCGATTCGTTGCCGGAGAAGCCCTCGTAGCCCATCACCTCCTCGACCAGGAGGCGGCCGTTGGTGCGGAACTGGGAGTGGCGCTTCGCCGGGAGCTGGCCCAGGCTGTGGTAGCGCATCAGAGGTTCCCCCGCCTCTCCTGCTCGCGCTCGATCGCCTTGAAGAGGGCCTTGAAGTTGCCCTCGCCGAAGCCCCTCGCCCCGTGGCGCTCGATCACCTCGAGAAACACCGTCGGCCGGTCGCCGACCGTCTGGGTGAAGATCTGGAGCAGATAGCCCTCGTCGTCGCGATCGGCGAGGATGCCGAGCTCGCGCAGGTCGCTGAGGTCCTCGTCGATCTCCCCGACGCGCCCCGGGAGCTCCTCGTAGTAGCTCTCCGGGGTGCTGAGGAAGCGGACCCCGCGCTCGCGCAGCTCGCGAACCGTTCGCACGATGTCGGTGGTGGCGAGCGCGACGTGCTGGGCGCCGGGGCCGCCGTAGTACTCGAGGAACTCCTCGATCTGCGACTTGCGCTTGCCCTCGGCCGGCTCGTTGATCGGGAACTTCACCCGGCCCTTGCCGTCCGCCATGACCTTCGACATCAGCGCCGAGTACTCGGTCGAGATGTCGCGGTCGGTGAAGTGGATCATCTCGGTCATCCCGAAGACGCGCTCGTAGTAGCCGACCCACTCGTCGAGCCGTCCGAGCTCGACGTTGCCGACGACGTGGTCGATGCCGGCGAAGAGGTCGGCGCCATCACCCTCGTCTATCCGCTCGAAGCCGGGAAGGAAGGCGCCCTCGTACCCGCTGCGCTCGACGAACGTGTGGACCGTGTCGCCGTAGGTGGCGATCGTCGCCATCCGCACCGTGCCGCTGTCGTCCTTCTCCTCCCACGGCTCGCGGACGCCTCGGGCGCCGTGCTGGACGGCGTAGCGATAGGCGTGCTCGGCGTCGGGGACCGAGAGGCCGATCACCTTCACGCCGTCGCCGTGGAGGCCGACGTGGCGGGCGATCTCGCTCGTCCCGAGGAGCGGTGCGGTGAGCACGAAGCGAACCCGGCCCTGCTCGACCACATGCGAGGAGCGGTCGCGGACGCCGGTCTCGAGCCCCGCGTAGGCCGTGCGCTTGAAGCCGAGCGCGTGGGTGAACCAGTACGCGGCCTGGATCGCGTTGCCCACGTAGAGCTCGACGTGGTCGATGCCGAGCAGCGGCATCTCGTCCCCGGTCGCAGTTGGCGGCGTCGCGGGCGCGGTTTTGAGCGTCATGTCGCTCCTCCCGTTCGGAGTAGATCGTCGGCAAGGTTTATGATCTCGCGCACAAGACGACCGCTCAAGGCGCATTCGTTGCGTCTGATCGCCTGTCTCACGCTCGAATGGATGAAATCGACCATCGAATCGTTGCGCTGCTGCGCGAGAACGCGCGGCGCTCCTTTCACGACATCGGCGAGCACGTCTCGCTGTCCGCTCCGGCGGTCAAGCGGCGGGTCGACCGGCTCGAGCGCGAAGGCGTGATCCGCGGCTACTCCGCGAACGTCGACCCATCCGCGATCGGCTGGAACACCCACGCGTTCGTCGAGCTCTTCTGCGAGGGGCGGATGTCCGGAGACGAAGTGCGGGCGGCGGTCGGCGAGCACCCGGAGGTCGAGGGCGCCTACACGGTCGCCGGCTCGCCGAGCGCGATCCTCCACCTGCGCGCGTCGGACACCCAGCATCTCGAGGAGGCGCTCGAGCGGATCCGCGACTCACAGGGCGTGATCCGAACCCAGACCCAGGTGGTGCTCTCCACCCTGTTCGAGCGCAGGGTGATCGACGGCTAAGCGTGGCTAGACGACCGGCGTCTCGAGCCGCCCGAGCCCGTCGGCCTCGAGCGCGACCACGTCGCCGGGCTCGATCCAGCGTGGCTCCGCCCCGGGCTCCGGCTCGAACGGCCCGAGCTCCAGCAGGCAGCCGCCGGTGAGCGTGCCGGAGCCGAGCACGTCGCCGGGGCGCAGGCGGGTGTCGCGGGCCGCGTGGGCGACGATGTCGGGCCAGGTGAAATGCTTCTCGCCGCCGTGACCGCTCGCGATCTCGCGGTCGTTCACGAGGACCCGGGCCGGGACGCGCAGGCGCCCGTCCTCGTAGGGCAGCTCGTCGGGAGTGACGAGCCACGGGCCGAGGCTGGTGCCGAAGTCCTTCGCCTTCGCCGGGCCGAGCCCGACCGTCACCTCGCCCGCCTGGACGTCGCGCGCCGACCAGTCGTTCATCAACGTGAACCCCGCGATCCCGAGCTCGCCGCCGCCGGTGGCGCCGATCACAGCCGCGAGCTCGAGCTCGAAGTCGAGCATCGTCGTCGCCTCCGGGCGGCGAAGCGGCTCCCCTGGGCCGAGGATCGCGGCCGGGTTGGAGAAGTAGAAGACGGGCGCCTCGTACCAGTAGGGAGCGATCTCGCGACCCCGGACCCGCGCGCCCGCGGCGACGTGGCCCTCGAACGCGTAGAAGTCGCGCACGCTTGGCGGCTCGGGCACGGGCGCCAGCGTCCGCAGCTCCGCCAGCGGAGCGGTCTCGCCCGTGCCCTCGCGGCCCTCGCCGGCCAGCCAGGCGAGCATGGTCGGCGCCTGGAGGACCCGCGCCTGCGAGTCCCCGACCGCTCCCACCAGCCGCGTGCCGTCCGCGCGGGCGAAGGTGCCGACCCGCATCGGCGTCAGCTCGACTGGGAGGCCGGCCGCAGCAGGATCTCGTTCACGTCGACGTGCTCGGGCTGGGAGAGGGCGTAGATGACGGCGTTGGCGACGTCGGAGTCGTGGAGCGCGCGCTCGGGGCCGGGACGGTTTTCGAAGAACGGCGTGTCGACCATGCCCGGCTCGATCACGGTCACGCGGATCGAGTGGTTGTCGTGCATCGTGCGCAGCTCCTGGCGAAGCGCCTCGCCGAGCGCCGTCACCGCCCACTTCGTCGCCGAGTAGACCGAGCCGGGCAGCGCCCGGCGGCCCGCGACCGAGCTCGTGATCAGGTAGTGGCCGCGGCCGTGCTCGAGCAGGTGCGGCAGCGTGGCGCGGATCGTCTGCGCCGTGCCGAGCACGTTGGTGAGGACCATCTCCCGCCAGTGCTCGGGCGACTCCTCGAGGAACCCGCGCGTCGCCCCGAAGCCGGCATTCGCGAACACCGCGTCGAAGGACCCGAAGGCGCCGAGCGCCGCCGCCACGAGCCGCTCGTTGTCGGCCCACTCGGTGACGTCGCAGCGCACCGCGACCGCCCGGTCGGGCCCGCCGAGCTCCTCCGCCAGCTCGCGGAGGGCGTCCTCGCTGCGCGCCGCGAGCACGAGCCGGTAGCCGGCCTCGGCGGCCGCTCGCGCCGTGGCGGCGCCGATGCCGCTCGATGCCCCGGTGATCAGGAGGACTGGGTCTTCGGGCACGGCGGGTCAGTGTAAGCGGGAGCTCGCGGCTTGCGATAATCGCTCCTTCGATGGATCCGGATCGCAAGCGCAAGATCCGGCTCGTCGTGGCGCTGTCAGCAGCCGTGCTGCTCGCCGCGGGGCTGGTCTACACCTCGTTCAGCGCCTCCAGCGAGGCGCGCGAGCCCTCCGACCTCGTCGGGGTGAACGGCGGCAACTACGAGCTCACCGGCGACGTGGCCCCGGGCTCGGTCTCCCATCACGGCGATCGGCTGCGGTTCGAGGTCGCCGACCGCGACGACCCCTCGGCGAAGATCCCGGTCGTCTACAGCGGGACGATCCCGGACCCCTTCCGCGAGGGCCGCGAGGTGATCGTCACCGGCACGGTCAAGGACGGGACGTTCGTCGGCGAGCGCGACAGCCTGATCACCAAGTGCCCGTCGAAGTTCGCGGACGAGGCCGAGGCCGACCCCGAGCACATCCAGATCCAGTAGCCGCCGTCCGCGGCGGCCTTCGGCTCAGTTCTGAAGCTCGGTGTTGATCTGGTCGACGATGCCGTTGAGCTGGGTCTGCGCCTGCGTCGCGGCCTGCGTCAGAGCGACCGCTGCCTGCTGAGCCTGTTGCGGGTTGCCGCTCGTGAACGCATCGCTCGCGGCGGTCACGTCCCTGCCGATCCCGCGCAGGGAGCTGACGAGCTGGCTGTGGAGGTCGGCGACCTCCTCCGGAGGCTCCACCGCCTCGAGCTCGTCGGCCGTCGAGTTGAATACGTTCGCGATCTCGTCCGCGGCGTGGGCCGCCTCCTTCGGGTTGCTGGTCACGGGGCCCCCGCCGGCCTCGGTGAGGTCGTTGACGAGCTGCGTCTGGATCTCGTTCACCTGGTCGACGTAGTCGTTCTGCTCACCGTTGCCGCAGCCCGCCGCGAGCGCGCCGGCGGCGATCAGGGCAACGGCCGCGGCCGCGGAACGCGGGTATCCCTTCATCTGCTTCCCCTCTGGGTGGTGAGACGCACTGCCTCGGTGGCCAGCGCGGCAAGCCTAACCGCGGACTCGCCGTTGCGATAATCCGCGCGTGTTCTCACGTGCAGAGGCCGGCTGATGGTCGAGCTCGGTGCCGCGTGCCTGATCGCGGCGCCGTTCGCGTGCCTGTACGCGGTCGGCGCGGCGCTCGTCGGCGCCCGCCGCGGCGACCGTCGCCTGGTCGTCTCCTCGCGGCGCGCGGTGTATGCGCTCTGCGCGCTTCTCACCGTCGCCGTCGTCGTGCTCGAGGCGGCGTTCGTGCGCTCGGACTTCTCGGTCGCACTGGTCGCCGACCACTCCTCGACCACGACGCCGCTCGGCTACAGGCTGACCGCGATGTGGTCGAGCCAGGGCGGCTCGCTTCTGCTCTGGGCCTGGGTGCTCTCGCTCGCGACCAGCGCCGTCCTTTACCTGACCCGCAACCGCCACCGCGAGCTGGTCCCCTACGCGACCGCGGTGCTCGCCGGGCTCGGTCTCTTCTTCACGGTGCTGATGCTGACCGCCGGCGGCGCCAATCCGTTCGCGCGCCTCGACGCGGTGCCGGCCGAGGGCGTCGGCCTCAACCCCCTGCTTCGCCATCCGGCGATGGCGATCCACCCGCCGATGCTCTACTCGGGCTACGTCTTCTGGTCGATCCCGTTCGCGTTCGCGGTCGGGGCGCTGATCACCCGCCGGCTCGACTCGAGCTGGATTCGCACGACCCGCCGCTTCGCCCTGATCGCCTGGATCCTGCTCGGGATCGGGATCCTCCTCGGCTCCCGGTGGTCCTACTCGGAGCTCGGCTGGGGCGGCTACTGGGGGTGGGACCCGGTCGAGAACGCGTCGCTCATGCCGTGGCTCGTCGGGACCGCGTTCCTGCACTCGATCATGGTCCAGGAGCGCCGCGGGATGCTCAGGGTCTGGAACGTCTCGCTGATCGTCGCCACCTTCACGCTCGCGCTGCTCGGCACCTTCCTCGTGCGCTCCGGGATCCTCGAATCGATCCACGCCTTCGGCGCGTCGACGGTCGGGACGCCGCTCCTCGGGCTGATCGCGGTTGTCGTGATCGGGTCGGCGGCCCTGATCGTCTCTCGAGTCGATGCGCTTCGCTCGGAGCGGCGGATCGAGTCGCTGGTCTCGCGCGAGTCCGTGTTCTTGATCAACAACCTGCTCCTGGTCGGGCTCGCAGCGGTGATCTTCTGGGGCACGTTCTTCCCGCTCATCTCCGAGGCGCTCACCGGCGAGAAGTCCTCGCTCGGTTCGCCGTGGTTCGACCGCTACATCGCGCCGCTTGCGATCGTGCTCGTGCTCTTCACCGGGATCGGCCCGCTGCTCGCCTGGCGCCGGGTGAGCGCCGGCGCGCTCTGGCGGCTCGTGCGCTGGCCGCTTGTCGCGGCGGTCGCGGCGACCGCGGCGGTCGCGATGCTCACCGACGCGGTGGACGAGCCGCTCGCGCTCTGCCTGTTCGCGTTCGCCTTCTTCGCCCTGGCGGCGCTTGCCGCCGAGTTCTGGCGCGGCGCGAGCGCGCAGCGGGCGCTCACCGGGGGCGGCCCGTTTGGGGCGCTCGGTCGCCTCGTCGGGCGAAACCGCCGTCGCTACGGCGGCTACATCGTCCACACAGGACTCGCGCTGCTCTTCATCGCCGTCGCCGCCTCCTCGAGCTTCCAGACGAGCCGTGACCTGCGCCTGCGGCCGGGGCAGTCGGCGGAGGTCGGCGACTACACGGTCAAGTACCTCGAGCCGACGCAGAGCATCGATCCCAAGGAGCAGCGGCTCAGCTTCGGCGCGGTCGTCGACGTGACGCGCGACGGCAAGCGCTACGCGCTTCTTCACCCGTCGCGCAACTACTACTCGACGAGCTCGAGCGACGCCACGATTGCCGGCTTCTTCGAGGGCGAGGCGACGAGCGAGGTCGGCCGCAAGACCGAGGCCTCCGGCGACGTATGGATGGCGATGCGCCCGGACCTCACCTCGCTCGATGGCGTGATCGCGGCAGTGGATCGGCGGCTCGAGCGCGCGCTGCCGCGGGTCGGGCCGCAGGGGCCGACGCCCGAGCAGGTCGATGCGATGCGCGACTACACGGCGCAGCAGGGGCAGGCCATCCGCAACCTCGCGGCACTGTATGTCACCAACCCGCTGCCGATCGACCTGCGCGTGAACGTCAACCCGCTCGTGATCTGGATCTGGATCGGCGGTGCGATCGCGGTCGCGGGCGGGCTGATCGCGGTGTGGCCGGCGCCCGAGGCCCGCCGCCGCCGCGTCTCCGACGTCTACGCGGCGCGGCTCGCCAGGGACCTCGGACGCGCGTAGGTAGGCCGGACGCTGGAGGTTGCTCTCGCCATCGTTCTCCTCGTCGTGCTCGCGGCGTTCGTGATCGCGCCGCTGCGGCGCCCGCCACGCGAGGTCGCCGAGGGCGAGGAGGACGCGGCAATCGCCGACCTCGAGGCGCGCAAGGAGGCGCTCTACCGCCAGATCCGCGACGCCGAGCTCGACCACCAGCAGGGCAAGCTCTCCGACGCGGACTGGCAAAGCGTGGACGGCGACCTGCGCCGGCAGGCGATCGAGGTCCTGAAGCGCCTCGACGCCGCGAGGCGCGCGCACCAGGCTTAGGTCCGTCTACACTGGCGCGCCATGGAAAGCGTTCTCAACGTCGTCCAGGTGCTCATCTCCGTGATCCTGATCTTCCTGGTGCTCCTGCACTCGGGCAAGGACACGGGGCTCTCGGGCGCGTTCGGGGTCGGCCAGGGCGGCGGCTCGTTCGGCGGCGGCTCGCTGGTCGAGCGCAACCTCGACCGCTGGACGATCTTCTTCGCGATCCTCTTCGTCTTCAACACCCTCGTCCTGCTGAAGCTCTGATCCGTCGCTCGCTCCTGGTTGCCGGCGCCGCGCTTGCGGCGGCATCGGTGCTCCCGGGCTGCGGCGGCGACGATGCGGATTCGGTTCAGGTGGCGGGGGGTCAGGCGCCCGGCTCGGCGCTGGTGTCGTGGGCACTTGCCGAGCGGCCGCGGACGATCGATCCGCTCTACGCGAGCTCGGACGCCGACCGGCTTGCGGCGCGGCAGATCTACGAGCCCTTGGTGGAGGAGCTCGGCGCGCCCTACGGCGACGCGCGGCGCTTCGGCGGCCCGGCGCTGTCCGTTGACCCCTCGGCCGGCGACACCGTCTGGCGGGTCCGGCTGCGGCCGGGGGTCCGGTTCCAGGACGGGACTCCCCTCGACACCGCCGCGGTGATCGCAAACGCCAAGCGCTGGCTCGCGACGCCCGGCGGCCAGGCACTGCTCGGAAGCGCCGCCGTCGACAGCCCCGACGACGAGCTCGTGCGGTTCACCCTTCCCGCTCCCGACCCGGCCTTCGACCAGGCGCTCGCCGCGCCGCAGCTCGGGCTCGTCTCCCCCCGCGCGATCGCCGATGCCGGCGGCGAGCTCGCGCCGAGTGAGGCCGAGGCAAGCGGCACAGGGCCGTTCGAGCTTCGCGAGCGAAGCGCCGATCGGATGCTGCTCGCGCGCAACACCGCGTGGTGGGGATCGTCCCACGGCCTCGGCCCGGCGATCGACCAACTCGAGCTCCTGGCGATCGCGAGCCCTCGCGAGCGGTTCGCGAGCCTGCGCGAAGGCTCGGTGCAGGTCGCGGCCGCGCTCGGCCCGGCCGAGCTTCGGGAGGTCGGTAGCGATCCGCTGCTCAGCGTCGTGCCCGAACCCGGCCCCGGCGCGCTCGCCGTGGAGCGCAGCGTTCGCGGCATCCCCGCCGGCGAGGCGCCGCCCGCACTCAACGCCCTCTGGCTCACCCGCCTCACCGACTGACCGCCGCGATCCTTTCGAGGACGGCGCGGACGTAGCCGCGCTCGAAGCGGATCTGTGCATGGGTAAACCGCAACGGCGTGAGTCCAGCGGCGCGGTGGGCCTGATCTCGGCGTCGGTCTCGGTCCTGCTGCGCCGGCGTCCGGTGATAGCGGAGGCTGTCCGTCTCAACGACGAGGCCAAGCCCTGGCCAGAAGAAGTCGACCCGCCAGCCGTTCACGTGGACCTGGGTCTCCGGCGGCGGTAGGCCTGCCTCTCGCGCGATAGGGAGGAATCGGCGCTCGAGCTCTGAGTCCGTCAGGCGAAAACGTGCGCCGGTCGATCAGCTGCCGGAGCGCCGCGACGCCAGGGCGGGCGTCCGCGCGATCCAGAGCCCTGCGCAATTCATCCACGTGCACGCGATCGAGCGCGTCCGCTTCATTGATGGCCGCCTCGAGCTCACGACGGCTGAGGTCGACGGCGATGTCAATGAGCGTCAGCAGGGGCGCCGTCACCGGAATGCCGTCGTGCTCATCGATCCACTCGCCCAGCCTGCGGCGGCGATGAATGACGATGCCTGCGCGTTCACCGAGCCGCCTTGGCAGCGGGATTGAGACGTGGATCGGCCCGAGCCGCGACTCACGGATCCCCAGCAGGGCGGCCGCGTCGTGATGGCTGAGCGCCGATCCGTCACCGCAGCTCAGGACCGCCGCCATCCACCGGCCTCGTCGAGTCAGGGTCGGCCGACCGACCGCGAACACCTGCGGGAAGATCGGATGGAGGCGGCCGCGATCGATCCTGTGATCGATCGCATGGCGCGTGTAGCCGCAGTTGAGTAGCTGCTGCCGGGCCACGGCCCCGTGCTGGCGTCGAGCGATCGCCCAAAGGTCGCCGCTGCCGATCGGTTGCACCGAATTGCCGGCCATCACCGGCAGGAGGGTGCAATCGATCCGGATTCGCCCCCTCAGGGCTCCGCTGGCAGGGTGAGCTCGGCGAAGACGGCGCGGTGGTCGGAGCCTGGGATGTCGTGGACGGAGTAGTCGTCGATGCCGATTCGCTCGTCGGCGAGGACGTGGTCGATCGTGACGAGCGGCGGGAAGATGCGGTTCGTCGGCCACGTGGGGGTGAGGCCGTCGCCGAGCGTGGAGCCGACGTCGGCGTAGCCGCGGTCGAGGAGGTCGCGGAATGCCTCCTGGTCGAGCGTCGCGTTGAAGTCGCCGAGCAGGACCCGAAGGGGCGCCTCGACGGCGCCCGGCAGCGCCTCGATGTCGGATTCCCAGCTGACGCCATGCACCGGCGGCGCCGTGTGGACCGAAAGCGCCTCGACCGGCGCGGCGCCCGGGATCCGGAGCTCGCCGGAGATCAGCGGAACCCCTCGCCGAGGCTCCTCACGTGGATCCGGCCGAGCAGACCGCGCCTCGTGTAGAGCCCGCCGCCGAGTGCCGACGCCCCGGTGCGGAGCTCACGATCGGGCATCAGCTCGCGCAGCCCGGCGGCGTCGAGCGCGCGCCCGAGCTTCGGCGTCAGCTCCTCGACGCAGAGCACGTCGACGTCGAGCTCGCGCACGAGCTCGACCAGTGCCTCGGGCTCGCCGTGGCCGAGCCGCATGTTCGCCGCCAGCGCCCGCAACGTCGGGCCCGCTGCGCCCTTGGCCTCGGTCGGTCCGCCGAAGGCGCGCGGGAGCACGAGCGTGGCGAGCACCACCAGAACCAGCGCCGCGATCGCCGCGGCCGCCCAGCGCCGCAGCGCGAGCGCCACGCCGAGGGGTATCAGTGCGGTGAGCGCGACGTACGGCGTGAACGCGAGCATTGCCGCGAGCGGCCAACCGGTCTCGAGCCCGAGCACGCGGACCAGCGCCCACGCCGTCCACGCGACGACCAGCGTCCAGGTGAGCGCACCGGCGACCGTGGCGTCGCGGGGGCGGGGGAGGAAGAGTTGCGCGATGGCGCCATTCAAGCGGCCGTCAGGCCGCGGGCGCCAGTCCCTCCATCTCGCGCTCGGCCGCCAGGTGCTCGAGCGCCTGCGCCTCGAGCTGGCGCACGCGCCGTGGCGAGATCTCGAGCTTGCGTGCGATCGCCTCGGTCGAGGTCGGCTCGTCGCCGTTGATCCCGTACCGCATCCGGATCACGATGTTCTCGCGCTCCGGCAAGCGGTCGAGGATCCGGCGGACGGCGCTCTCGCGCAGCGTGACGTCGACCTCCTCCTCCACAGCGGCGTCTTCGCGCGGCAGCAACTCCCCGAGCGTCGTGTCCTGCTCCTCGCCGACTGGCCGGTCGAGGCTGGTCACGGCGCGCGGCGCCTCGCGCATTCGCTCGAGTTCCTCCACCGAGATCTCGGCAGCGGCCGCCACGTCCTCGTCGGTCGGCGGGCGCCCGAGCTTCGCCTCGAGGTCGCGCTGCGCGCGCGAGATCTTGCGTTCGAGCTGGGCGACGTTGGTCGGCAGCCGGATCGTGCGCGCGTTGTTGTCGAGCGCCCGCTGGAGCGCCTGGCGGATCCAGAAGGTCGCGTAGGTCGAGAACTTGAACCCCTTCTGCCAGTCGAACTTCTCGGCCGCGCGGATCAGCCCGAGGATGCCCTCCTGGATCAGGTCGAGGAGGGGCAGCCCCAGACCCTGGTAACGCTTTGCGTTCGCGACCACGAGCCGCAGGTTCGAGTTGATCATCCGCTCCTTGGCCTCGAGGTCGCCGCGCCCGATCCGCTGCGCGAGCTCGATCTCCTCGTCCTTGGTGAGCAGTGGATGGCGGCGGACCTCGCGGAGGAAGAGCTGCATCGCGTCGGTGGTCGTCTCGGCGAGCTCCTCGTTGCGGTAGGCGGTGGGTGGGGCGTCGCGGCCGCAGTCGTCGCGCAGGCGAACGCCGCGCTCGCGCAGCCGGTCGTGGAGCTCGTGGACGTCCTCGTCGCCGAGGCCGTCGCCGTCGATCAGCGCCTCGACCTCGGAGAGCTCGATGCACTCCTCGTCGTCCGCCATCGCGACGAGCCGGTCGATCTGCGCTGCGTCAAGGGTCATGGTCATGCGATTCCGCGGGTGTCGAGCCAATCGGAGACGCCGGGCGGTACGTCATCCCCGAAGAAGAGCCGGGCGCCCTCCCGGATCGCCCGCTCCGGGTCGCCCGCGTCGCCGGGGTTCGTCGCCAGCCAGTGAGCGGTCGCGGCCGTCGCAGCGACAACCGGGTCCAGTCCGTCCGGGTCGATCTCCTTCGCGGCGCTATGCAGCTCGCCCTCGAGGTCCTCGACCGCGGTCGCCGGCCGCTCGTCGTCCTCGAAGCTGGCGACGAGCGCGGTGACGCCCTCCTCGTCCTGTTCCGGATCGCACGCCGCGGCCGCGGCGCCCACCGCGTCCTCGACGGTAAGGATCTCGTCTCGGGTCCCTGGTCGCATCGTGCCTACTTTCTCTCTCGTCCCGTTCCCGCGCCCGGGGGCGCGAAACTCCGGTTTACCCACCGGACGGCCGGGAACGTCGGATCACAGATGACCGAGGACGAGGAGAGCCGGCGCGAGCGGCGGGAGCGCGAGCTCTCGCAGGCGCGACTTCCGGCAGGGCTCGAGGGGCCCGGCCGCGACGAGGATCTCGTCCATCCGCCCGAGGTCCATCCGGCCGGGATGCGCGGCGACAGCCGCAGCAGCGTCCCTGGCACGGAGATCCCCGACCCTGACGCAGCGGAGGCGGAGGACCGCTCCGAGCCATAGCGCCGCGAGGCGCCGCGGCGCCGCGCCGCTGCGGCGGCGTTAGCGTGGCATTGCGTGAGCTGCGATTACGACGTCGCAATCATCGGCGCCGGTGACGTCGGCGCCGCGATCGCGCGGGAGCTGGCTCGATTCGAGCTCCGGGTCGCGCTCCTGGATCGCGGTGATGTCGGCGCCGGCACGAGCAAGGCCAACACGGCGATCCTCCACACGGGCTTCGACGCGAAGCCGGGCAGCCTCGAGGCGCGGCTCGTCGCGCAAGGACACGACCTCCTGCTCGCCTACGCGCGCAACGTGGGGATCCCGATCGAGGAGACGGGCGCGCTGCTCGTCGCCTGGAACGAGGAGCAGCTCGCGCGCTTTCCCGCGATCGAGGAGAACGCGCGCGAGTGCGGCTACGAGCGCACGCGGCGGCTCTCGGCCGCGGAGCTCTACGCCCGCGAGCCGCACCTCGGCCGCGGCGCGCTCGGCGCGCTCGAGATCCCGGACGAGTTCATCGTCTGCCCGTGGACGCCGCCGCTCGCCTACGCCACGCAGGCGGTCCTCGCCGGCGTGGAGCTGAGGCGACGGGAGGAGGTGATCGGCCTGGAACGCCTCGACGGTGGATGGCGCCTCGCGACGAGCGCCGGCTCCCTCACCGCCGGCTGGGTCGTGAACGCCGCGGGCCTTCACTCCGATGAGATCCACCGGTCGGCGGGCCGAGGCGGCTTCACCATCAGGCCGCGGCGTGGCGAGTTGATCGTGTTCGACAAGCTCGCCCGCCCGCTCGTCTCCCACATCCTTCTGCCGGTGCCCACCGGGACGACGAAGGGCGTGCTGATCGCCCCGACGGTGTTCGGCAACGTGATGCTCGGACCGACCGCGGACGACATCGACGACAAGGCCGACACGGCGTCGACCGCGGTCGGCCTCAGCCGGCTGACGGAGCTCGGCGGGGCTCTGATGCCGGAGCTGTTCGAGCACGAGGTGACGGCCGTCTATGCCGGCCTTCGCGCCGCGACCGAGCACCCCGACTACCAGCTCGAGGTGGACGCGGAGCTTCGCTACGGGTGCGCCGGCGGCATCCGGTCGACCGGTCTCACCTCGTCGATGGCGATCGCCGAGTGGATGACCGAAGCGCTCGCCGATGCCGGCCTCGAGCTGCGCGAGCGCCCCGAGCCGCTGCCGGAGATCCGGATGCCGAACATCGGCGAGGCCTTCCCGCGGCCGTTCGGCGAACCGGAGCGGATTGCCTCGGATCCGGCCTACGGCGACATCGTCTGCTTCTGCGAGCGCGTCTCCCACGGCGAGATTCGTGACGCCGTCGCGAGCCCGATCGCGCCGTTCGACTACGACGGCCTGCGGCGGCGGACCAGGGTGATGATGGGCCGCTGCCAGGGCTTTTACTGCGGCGCCCGGGTGGCGCGCGAGCTTCGGGAGCTGGCGCCGTGAGCGCGGTGGACGTCGCGATCGTCGGCGCCGGCCCCGCTGGGCTCGCCGCCGCCACCGAGCTCGGCCGGGATGGCGCCTCGGTCGTCGTGCTCGAGCGCGAGGCGGAGCCCGGCGGCATCCCGCGCCACTCCGATCACCAGGGGTATGGCCTGCGCGATCTGCACCGCGTGATGCCGGGTCCGAGCTACGCCCGGCGCTGGACGGAGTTGGCCGGGCGGGCGGGCGCGGAGATTCGCCCGCGTACACAGGTGACGGGCTGGGCGGAGGACGGCGCGCTGGAGCTGACGAGCCCGGCCGGGCGCCAGGAGTTGCGCGCGCGGACGATCGTTCTGGCGACCGGATGCCGCGAGCGGCCGCGGACCGCCCGGCTCGTTCCAGGGACCCGCGCGCAGGGAGTGATGACCACCGGGATGCTTCAGCAGCTCGTCTACGTGGCGGCGGAGCCCGTGGGGGAGCGCGCCATCATCGTCGGCGCCGAGCATGTTTCGTTCTCGGCCCTGCTGACGCTGGCGCACGCCGGAGCGCGCGCGGCGGCGATGATCACCGAGCTTCCTCACCACCAGTCGCTCGCCGCGTTCCGGATCGGCGCCGCGGCCCGCTACCGAGTCCCGCTGCGCACCCGCACGAAGGTCACGCGAATCCACGGCCGGCGTCGAGTCGAGGCGGTCGAGCTCACGGAGCTCGACACCGGGCGAACCGAAACGGTCGACTGCGACCTCGTCGTCTTCACCGCTGACTGGATCCCCGATCACGAGCTCGCCGCGCTCGGGGGCGCCGCGCTGGACCCGCGGACACGCGGCCCGCTGGTCGACGCGCGCCTGCGCACCACCCGCTCCGGGCTGTTCGCGGCCGGGAACGTCCTGCGCGGCGCGGAGACGGCGGACGTCGCCGCGATCGAGGGCCGGCACGTCGCGGCGGCCGTCCGCGAGCACCTCGACGGCGCTCCGTGGCCGGCGGGCCGAGTCGAGCTTCGCTGCCAGGACCCGTTGCAGTGGGTGGTTCCGAACGTGGTCGTGCCCGGCGCGGCGCCGCCCCGGGGGCGCTACCTGGTCCGCGCCCGCGAGAAGCTTCTGCGCCCGCGGATCGAGCTCCGCCAGGACGGGCGCGTTCTCGCGCGCGAGCGCCCGACCCGGCTCGTACCGGGACGGTCCACGGCGCTGGGCGCGGCGTGGACGTCCGCCGTCGACCCGGCAGGGGGGCCGGTGGTGGCCGGCGTCCGCTCGGCCAGGCGAGGGTGAGGGTCAGACCGCCTCGAGGACGACGGCGAGCCCCTGGCCGACGCCGATGCAGATCGCGGCGACGCCGTAACCGCCGCCGCGCCGTCGAAGCTCGTAGGCGAGCGTCGCCAGGACCCGGGCGCCAGAGGCACCGAGCGGGTGTCCGATCGCGATCGCCCCGCCGTTCACGTTGACGCGCTCCGGATCGAGCTCCTTCCAGTCGCCGATGCAGGCGAGCGACTGCGCCGCGAACGCCTCGTTCAGCTCGAGGACTTCGACGTCGCCCCAGCCGATCCCGGCGCGGGCGAGCGCCCGGTTCGCCGCCTCGACCGGTGCGATCCCGAACACGTCCGGGTCGACCGCGTGGACGCCACGGCCGGCGATGCGCGCAAGCGGCTCGCGTCCGAGTGCGTCGCCGGCGCCCTCGTCGCCCAAAAAGAGCGCACCGGCGCCGTCGTTGAGCGGCGATGCATTTCCCGCGGTGACGGTCCCGCCGTCCACGAACGCCGGCTTCAGCTTCGCGAGCCTCTCGAGCGACGTGTCGCGGCGCAGGTTCTCGTCGACCGCGAGCTCGGTGTCCGGCACCGGCACCACCCATCCTCCGTAGAAGCCGTCGTCCCAGGCCTTCGCCGTCAGGCGGTGGCTTCTCAGCGCGAACTCGTCCTGGGCCTCGCGCCCGATGCCGTACATGCCAGCGAGCTTCTCGGTCGAGGCGCCGAGCGAGATCGTCCACTGCTCGGGCATGTGCGGGTTCACCATCCGCCAGCCGAGGGTGGTGGAGTGGACCGTCTGGTTGCCGACCGCGTACGGCCGCTCGGGCTTCAGCAGCACCCCCGGCGCGCGCGACATCGACTCGACGCCGCCGACCAGCGCGAGCGACCCGTCGCCGGTCTCGATCGCCCGGCTCGCCTGGATCGCGGCCTCGAGCGACGACGCGCAGAGCCGGTTCACCGTCGCCCCCGGAACGCTCGTCGGCAGGCCGGCGAGAAGCGAGGCCATTCGGGCCACGTTTCGGTTGTCTTCGCCCGCTTGGTTGGCGTCGCCGAAGAGCGCGTCGTCGATCCGCTCCGGGTCGAGCTCGGGCGAGCGTGCGAGGAGCTCGCGCACGACGTGCGCGGCGAGGTCGTCGGGCCGCACGCCGGCCAGGGCGCCGCCGTAGCGGCCGAATGGCGTGCGCACGGCGTCGTATAGATAGGCGGCGGGCACGGTCGGCGCGGAATCTAGCCGCGCAGGCGGTCTCGGGTTCGGCGGAGCGCCCGCCCCAGGACGTCCGGGATCCGCGTTCGCAGGTCGATCGCGCCGGCGGCGAGCACCCGAGTCGCGTGCGCCGCGAGCCGGACGAGCTGAAGCCTCTCCGAGAGCGAGAGATCGGCGAGCCGCGCGCCGCCCTCGCCGACGTCCTCGAGCCGGTGGCGGCGGCGATCCTCGACGAACGCGATCGTCCGCTCGCGGAGGTCCTGCGCGATGCCGCACTCCGCCAGGCCGGCGCGAAGCCACGCAAGCGAGCTCTCGTAACCGAGCGCGAAGTCGCTCTCGCGGAGCCCACGGTCGAGGAAGCCGCCGAAGTCGCCCATGAACTCGCCCGCCAGCAGGCTGCCGACGTCCTCGCCGAGCTCGCCCTCGAGGAGCTCCGGCGAGATCACGTCGATCGCGATCCGCTCCTTTCCGACCAGGCCCGCGAGCTCACAGAGCGCGCGATGCACGAGCGCGCCGGGATCCCGTTCCTCGGATGCGATCCCGCGCTCGCCCTCTCGCTCGGCGACGAATCGGGCCAGCGCGTCGACGGCCTCGGAGCTGAGCTCGCCGGCGAGCTCGCCGCCGAGCCGCCGCGCCCACTCGATCCTCCGGTTCTGCTTCTCGATCCTGCGCAGGTCGTCGAACAGGCTCTGCTCGGAGAGAATCGCGAGCGCTCGCGACGCGCCCTGCTGCCACGTGGGTGGCGCCTCGGGATCGCTCCACCGCTCGGTCGAGGCGTCCTCGGACCGTGGATCGATGAGCAGATGCACCTCCGTCGCATCCTCGCCCGAGCCGTGCACGGCGCGGCCGGCCGCGAGCACGCGCCCGAGCGGCTCTGAGCCGAGCAGGCCGCCATCGGTGTACCAGAGCCTCCCGGATTGCGGGAGCCCCTCGATCCCCCGGCTCCGGTAGCCGTCGAGATCGGGACGTCGGTCGAGGAGTTGCGGCGCGAATCCCCCGGGGCTCGCCGCCGAGGCGAGGGCGAAGTCGAGCGGTGAGCGCCCCTCAGGCTCGAGCATCTGCTCGACGCCGCCGCCACTGCGGAGCTCGAAGCGGCCCCAGTCGGCGTACGTGACGCCCGGGATCGGCGAGTCCCGGCGCAGGCCCGGGATCGGGTACGAGAGGCCGCGCAACCCCGTCAGCTGCACGTGGAGCGCGATCGGCCGGCGTTGGCGGCGGTCGGCGTCCGCCCGCTCAGCGGCGGAACCGAGCGTCTTCGGCAGGCGCTCGCGGAGCCTGTCGAATGAGAGCAGCGACCGGGAGTCCGTGCTGAGCAGAAGCGGCAGGTCGACGTCATCGACCCACGTCTCGCGCAGCAGCTCGACGGGGTCGATCCCGTTGAGCAACGCATGGGCCGTGAAGAAGCCGACGAGGGCGCCCGCCGACGCGCCTCCGACGGCGTCGATCGTCGCATCCTGGCCCTCCTCGGCATCGAGCTGACGCATGGCGAGCGCAAGCGCCGCCGCGGCGCCGGCCTCAAAGGCCCCGAGCGAGGCGCCACCGGACAGGGTCAGATACAGGCGAAGGGGAGGGATGGTCACGGCTTACCCGGCGCGGCCTGCGGTAGCGCAGGGTGATACGGTTAACGCAATGGTTAACGATCCATTCAAGGCACTCTCGCACCCCATCCGCCGCGGAATCGTCGAGCGGCTCGCTTCGGGCCCGGCGACGGTGGGCGAGGCGACCGGCGGCTTCGGAGTGTCCAAGCCGGCGATCTCCAAGCACCTGAGGGTGCTGGAGGAGACGGGCGTCGTGAGCCGCGCGGTCGAGGGCCGGACGCATCGGCTCACGCTCGACCCGGCGGCGCTCAACGAGGCGGCCGACTGGATGGACCGCCAGCGCGCTCTCTGGGAGCGCCTGTTCGATGTCGTCGACGACTACCTAAAGGAGAACAAGTGATGAATACGCCACAGACCGTGTCGCCCGAGGAGTGGGACGCCGCGCGGGAGAAGCTCCTCGTGAAGGAAAAAGAGCTGACCCGCGCCCGCGATGCGCTCGCTGCGGAGCGCCGCCGGATGCCGTGGATGGCGGTCGACAAGGAGTACCGCTTCGAGGGGCCGGACGGCCCGGCGAGCCTGCGCGACCTCTTCCAGCGCCGCCGGCAGCTGATCGTCTACCGCGCCTTCTATGGGCCCGAGGTGACCAGCTACGCCGGGGGCGGCTCCTACCCGGAGCGCGCCTGCGTGGGCTGCTCCTTCGTCGCCGACCAGGTCGCCCATCCGAGCCACCTGAACGCGCGGGACACGACGCTCGCGTTCGCCTCGCGCGCCCCCCAGGCCGAGATCCAGGGCCTCAAGGAGCGCCATGGCTGGGGCCACATCCCGTGGTACACGATCACCGACGGCTTCGACGCGGACTTCGGCGTCAATGACTGGCACGGCACGAACGCCTTCATCCGCGACGGCGACCGGATCTTCCGCACGTACTTCATCGATGCCCGCGGGGACGAGCAGATGGGCAACACCTGGAACTACCTCGACATCACCGCGCTCGGACGCCAGGAGGAGTGGGAGGACTCGCCGGAGGGCTACCCGCAGACGGCCCCCTACAGGTGGTGGAACTACCACGACGCTTATGGCGACGCGGCGTGATCCTGGATAATGCTCCGCCTCCGACGTGGAGGAAGGCAGCGGACATGAACCCCGACATGAAGCTTCGAATCGAACGCATCTTCGAGGCGCCGCCGGAGGCGGTGTTCGATGCCTGGACCAACGAGGAGGTGCTGCGGCGCTGGTTTCATGCCGAGCACGACTGGGAGACGACCGAGGCCGAGGTTGACCTCCGCGTCGGTGGCACGGTGCGACTGGTCATGCGGGATCCACACAAGGACGCGGAGTACGGCGGCGCCGGCCGGTACACGGAGATCGATCGCCCGCGGCGTCTCGCGTACACGTGGGAGTGGGACGACCGGGAGGGCCAGCAGCTCATCGAGATCGACTTCGAGGAGGTCGACGGCGGCACGACGGTGCACTTCACTCACACCGGGCTGGTGGATGAGGAGGACCTGCGGTCCCACGAGGACGGCTGGACGAAGTGCTTCGACAGCCTGGACCGTGCGCTGGCCGAGATCGCCAGGCGGAGCTAGCCGGCGTCGGGCGTCCCCGCCCGGCGCCAGACGCGCTCCCCGGCGACCCACTCGTCGGTTGGGCTGAGGCCGGCCTGCGATGCGACCCGCTCGGAGGCCGCGTGCCGCGGGTGGACGTTCGCCTTCGCCGTCAGCCCGCGCCCGCCGGCCCATTCGACGAGCGCCCGCGCCGCATCGCTGGCATAGCCGCGACCCTGCCATCGTGACGCGACGACCCACGCGAGCGAGACCTCGTCACCGACGACCGTCGCCTGCGCCGTTCCCACGGGGCGGCCATCGGCGCTGCGGCGAATCGTCCAGTTGAGCCAGGTGGCGTCGCTGCCGACCGGTGCGCCCTGCACCAGGCGGCGGTAGCGCGCCTCGAGCTCGGGCGCCGAGAGCGGCTTCCCGCCGATGAAATCGTGCAGCCGGGCGTCGTCGAGCAGCGGAGCGAGCTCGTGCGCGTCGGCGGGCTCGAGCGGATCGAGCCGCACCGCCTGGCCGACGATCCGGTCTGGTGCCGATGCTGCGCTCACGGCACGATCATCGCCCATGGCGCGCGGATCCTGTTTATCGACCTCGTCGCCGGGGAGACGTTGAGTGAGAGGTCCATGCGGCCAAAGGAGAGGGCAGATGGCAGAGCGACATGAACCGCCGGCCAACGGCGCGGCGACGTCCGACGAACGATCGCTGAACGAGCTCGTCAAGCAGCTGTCGGATCAGAGCACCCAGCTCGCGCGGATGGAGGTGGAGCTCGCGAAGGCGGAGCTTCAGCAGAAGGGCAAGCAGATCGGCATCGGTGCGGGCGCCTTCGGCGGCGCGGGAGCCTTCGGCTTCTACGCCTTCGGCGCGCTCACCGCGGCGATCATCCTGGCGCTTGCCGAGGGAATGGCCGGATGGCTCGCGGGGCTGATCGTCGCCGTCGTCTACGGGGCGGTCGCGGGGATCCTCGCGCTCCTCGGCAAGAGGCGCGTCGAGACGGCGACACCACCGGTGCCGGAGCGAGCAATCGAAAGCTCGAAGGAAGACGTCGAGGCCGCCAAGCGGAGCGTTAAGGAGGCGAGGAGCTGATGGCTGAGACGGCCGCGAGCGGCCCCGGAACGCCGCAAGAAAAGGATGTCGAGCAACTCCAGAACCGCATCGAGGAGCAACGTGCCGAATTCGCCGAGACGGCGGGAGCGCTCGCCGACAAGGCGGACGTAAAGAAGCAGGCGAAGCTGCGGCTGGAGCAAGCGAAGGCTGGCGCGCGGGAGAGGATCGAGCGGGCGAGAGAGACGGCGCAGGCGAACCCGGCGCCGGTCGCGGCCGCGCTTGGCGGTGCGCTCCTTCTGGCGTGGATCCCGAGGCGCGCACGGAGAGGGAGACGGAACGCCATGGCAAAGACTGACGGGCTGGCGCTAGCCGCGCCCTACGTGGAGCGGCTTGCGGGCAATGAATATCTGCAGGAGAACCTGCGAGATGCCGCCGCGAATCTCCGTGCGGCATACGTGCGAGCCTCCAAGCGCAAGGTGGATGCGGTTGACGACAGGGTCTTCAAGCGTCGCCTCCGCAAGGCAGGCGAGTCCCTATCCGAAGCCCGTGCAGCGCTCCTCACCGGGCGCGCGAAGCCCAAGCGGTCAAAGAGGCGAGTCGTGGTCGTCGCGCTAGCGGGCGTGGGAATCGCCGGCGCGGTAGCGATCGCGCGCGACGACGAGCTCCGGCGGGACCTTTTCGGAGACGGGGCGGGCTAGTCTGCCGCGGTCTCGTGCGCGCCCGCGAGGCCGGCACGATCCGCCGAGACCGCAGCCAACAGGCCGTCGTCGCCCTGAGCGGCGGCAAAGCGCCCTGCCGGCGCATCAGCCGGCGGCCGGCCACACCGCACGCACTGATCCAGGTCGGCCCAGCCCGCGACGGTGAAGGTCTCGTCGCCGCAGTGTGCGCATTTCAGGAGCGGCATGCGACCAACCTATGGTGGGAGCTCCCGGGGTGTCATCCGCAATTTGCGGCTGATCGCATCCGTAGTTTCCGCGGGTAGAGCCGCCGCCTACGCCAGGAGCCTGACCCAGGCGGTCGTGAGCGCATCGAGGACGGCATTGCGCGAGACGGCGCCCTCCTCGATCCACCACAGCACGAGCGACGCCATTCCCATGCTCATCAACTCCGCTAGCGGCTCGAGCTCGCGCCGCGGAACCGGCGTCGACGCGAGCGAGCGGATCGCCTCGACGAGCACGGCGCGCGCCCGCGCGTGGACCTCTCGCCGCCGCGCGGCGATCTCCGCACCGCCCCCGGTGTCCCGGAACAGCATCTTCCAGGAGTAGGAGCGGGCCTCGACGTAGTCGAGCCAGACATCGAGCAGCGCGCGCAGCCGGTCCGCCGGCGTCCCCCCGGTGGGCATCGACGCCACGAATCCGCCGAGGTCGTCGCGGTGCCGGGCGAGCAGCGCGAGGTAGAGCTCCCGCTTCGACCCGAAGTGGCGATAGACGATCGGCTTGGTCACGCCGGCGGCGCTCGCGATCTGGTCGAGACGAGTCGCGTTGTAGCCGCGCTCGCCGAAGATCCGGCCTGCGGCCTCTACGATCAGCGCCCGGCGCTCGGCCACCGGCAGTCGCTGTCGTTGTGTGCTCGATGCCATGTTACCCGCAGGTAACTTAGCTGGTATCGTGGACGCTCATTGCATGACGAGGAGGTGCGAAAGGTGAGCAGCGAATTGTCCGAACCGACGAGCGCCGATGAGACGAGGAGCGAGGCGGCGATCCTGAGCAGTCCGAGAGGTGACGTCGAGGATCCGATCCACCGCGTCTCCTACAGCTTTCGCCGGGATGGGTCCGAGCTCTGGGTGTACACGTGGCTCGAGGACGGCGCCCAGCTGCCCGAGCACTACCACCCGTCGCTCGAGGAGCATTGGGAGGCGCTCGAGGGCGCCGCGCGGGTGAAGCTCGACGGCGTATGGCGCGACCTCGTGCCCGCGGACGGGCCGATCCTCGTGGCGCGGAACGTCCGCCATGAGCTCAGGAACGAGAGTGGCCGGATCGCTCGCATGCGCACCCGTGTCGTCCCCGGCGGCCGGCTCGAGGAGTTCCTGACCGAGAGCGCTCGTGCCGCGCGCGAGGGCCTCTACAACAAGCGCAACCTGCCGACCAGCTTCCGCGGCGTCGCCTGGGTGGCGGAGTTCGCGCTGCGGTTCCGCGACGAGACGGTGGTGACGTCGCCGCCGCCCGCGCTTCAGCGGCTTCTGCTTCCGTCCATCGCTCGGCTCTCGCGCGCAGGCTCCCGTAGCTCGAGCTAGCGCGCGCGGGCCGTCAGGTCGACGGCGAGGTTTGGTCGTCGGCCTGAAGACGAGGGTCGCGCATGCGGTTGAGCAGCTCGCCGGCCAGCCGCGGAAGATCGGGGACCTCGTCCATGTAGGCGAGGCGGCCCCGGCGCCGACAGGACGGGCAGGTTCCGGCGATCGACGCAGGGGCACTGAGCCGCGTGAACCCGCACTCGCGGCAGTGGAGGTAGCGCGGCATCAGATACCACGCATTCCGGGCGGGAGCCGACGGCCGGTGCCGCAGTTCGTGCTTCCTTTCATCGGAAGCCAGTTGACGTCCATGATCTCTCTCCTCTGAGTCGCGACACCGGTCGCGTCCCAAGATCAAGCCGCTCGACTGATCGGGTCCGTGATGTTCTCCTCAGCACGACAACCCCCTGAGGCGCTGCCTCTGCCGCGGGGGAAGTCTAGGTGTTGGACGGCGGTTGCGGAAGGGCTGCCGCTGCCCGCAGCGCCAGCGCTCGATCCTGAGAAGCGGTTAGCCCCGGCCGGATCGAAATCCGACCGAGGCCAGCCCGCGGCCCGCGAGAGCGAGCCTTCCTCAGGCGACTACGCGACCCTCGCGCGTCATCTCCCGCGACGAACCACGCGCGGTCGTCGAGCGACGATCAAGCGCGTCGGCGCGTCGGTGGTCGCCGGCGAGCGGCGACTGTGTGGCCGCCAGGCGAAACAGCGTCAGGGCGCCAAGCAGAAGCCCTAGGTCGCGCAAGGCGATGTCGCCGTACCCACCGACCAGCAGCAGGCTGAGGATGATTCCGGCGAGCCAGGCGGCGACGAGCAGGCCACCGAACCTGGGTGTGATCAAAACGATCATCCCGGCGAGGATCTCGACCGCGCCGACGGCGTACATCGCGTCCTGGGCGCTGCCGGGAATGATGTCGTTGTACTCACCGGCCAGATATGCGGGCCAGTTGTCGTTCATCACCTCGGCGAACTTGTCGATTCCCATCAGGATGGGAAGCACGACGAAGCCGATCCGCAGCAGAGTGAAGGCCTGTGCCACGGGATCCGTTCTGAGGCGCGCAAGCGATGGGAACGGAATCGGGCGCAGAGTGGCGGCGACGGTGCTCATTCGGTCTCCTTTCGGGAGGGGTCACGGCAGTTAGCGACCGGTGCGGGCGGGCTCTTACCGCGCGGTCCCTGATGCGGGCGGGTAAGAACGAGCGATCCCAGCTCGCAAACCGGGCATGAGAACACGCGACGCTTTGACGATGCCCGACGTACTCGAACTGCGACCGAAAGAGAGACGCCTGCAAAACGCAGCACCTCTGACGGTCTCCGATCGCCCGGTTCCAGATCGCCGCCGCGCCGAGGCCGCCGCACGCGAGCTCCTCCGGGCGCTCGCGCTCGATGTGGACGCCGAGAGCACCCGGGAGACACCGCGGCGGATGGTCGAGGTCTACGCGGAGCTTCTATCTCCGTCGTCGTTCAATCCCACGACCTTCCCGAACGACGGCGGATACGACGAGTTGGTTGTCGCCCGCGGAATCCCGTTTCACTCGCTGTGCGAACACCACTTGCTCCCGTTCGTCGGCGTCGCGCATGTCGGCTACCTGCCTGGCGAGCGCATCATCGGACTCTCGAAACTGGCCCGCCTCGTCGACTATTTCGCCCGCTCGGTGCAGGTCCAGGAGCGCCTGACGACCCAGATCGCACGATGGCTCGAGGACGAGCTCCGCCCAGCCGGCGTCGGAGTTGTCCTCGAGGCGGAGCACATGTGCATGTCGCTGCGGGGTGTCCAGAAGGACGGCGCCAAGACGATCACATCGGCCCTGCACGGCGCCGTCCGCGATCAGCCGGGCACCCGCCAGGAGTTCCTCGCGCTGACCGGGAGGCCGTGCTGATGGCGATCGGACGACACGTGCTCATCGGCGGCGGGCTCGCAGGGGCGAAGACCGCTGAGGCGCTGCGCACGGAGGGCTTCGACGGCGAGATCGTCCTGATCGGGGCCGAGCCGGAATTGCCGTACGAGCGACCGCCGCTCTCGAAGGACTACCTGCGCGGGGAGTCGCCGAGGGACGACGCGCGCGTCCACCCCGAGTCCTTTTACCGCGAGCAGAGGGTCGACCTGCGACTCGGCACCACGGTCGAGTCGATCGATCCAGGCGCGCACGAGGTGGAGCTGCGCGGCGGCGAGCGGCTCGCATTCGACAGGTTGCTGCTCGCCACCGGGGCGGAACCGCGCCGCTTGAAGATCCGCGGCTCGGACCTCGATGGCGTCCATTACCTGCGAGACCTCCGCGATGCCGACGAGCTCGCCACGCGGCTCGACACGGGTGGCCGGCTGGCGGTCATCGGAGGCGGTTGGATCGGAGCCGAGGTGGCCGCGTCCGCTCGCCAGAAAGGGCTCGAGGTCGCGATGATCGAGCGATCGGCACGCCCCCTCGAGCATGTGCTCGGAGCGGAAGCGGCAGGCTTTTACGCCGAGCTGCACCGCGACCACGGGGTCGCCCTGCACACCGAGGTTGACGTTGATCGGTTCGCCGGGGCCGGTCGCGTGGAGGCCGTGGAGCTTGCGGACGGGCGCAGGATCGACTGCGATCTGGTCGTGATCGGGGTCGGCGTCCTGCCACGAACGGCGCTCGCCGAGCAGGCGGGGGTCGGTGTGGAGAACGGCGTGGTCGTGAGCGACCGCCTTGAGAGCAGCATCGCCGGCATCTTCGCGGCAGGCGACGTCGCGAACGCCGATCATCCGTTCTACGGACACCGGCTACGGGTCGAGCACTGGGCGAACGCGCTTCACCAGCCCGAGGTCGTGGCGCGCGCGATGCTGGACAAGCCCGCGAGTTATGACCGGCTGCCCTACTTCTTCTCCGATCAGTACGACGTCGGCATGGAGTACGCGGGCTACGCCGTCGATTGGGATCGAGTCGTGTTTCGAGGCGACCCGCGGGGGCGCGAGTTCATCGCGTTCTGGCTCAAGGCAGGCCGCGTGGTCGCGGGCATGAATGTCAACGTCTGGGACGTGACGGACGCGATCCAGGCACTGATCCGCTCGCGGCAGGAGGTTCCCGAGGCCGACCTTCGTGATCCGGACAAGCCGCTCGACGCCCTCGCCGCCGCTCGGTAAGAAGACCCGCCGGCGACGCGCTAACGGTCGGATGGCAGATTCAGCTGTGCTCGAACGTCAAGGCTATGCTCGACGCGTGAGCGAGCCTGCGCTCGAGGCGCATCGCGTGCGAGCGGGCGCTGAGCCCGACTCCGAGTGGTGGCTGACCGTATTGCGCGCCGACGGGCCCGAGCGCGATGAAGCGGTCTCGCGCCTCCACGGGCTCATGCTTCGCGCCGCCCGCTTCGAGCTCGGCCGTCGGCGTGCCGCACTTTCTCACGTCCGCAGCGAGGAGCTGGATGACGTCGCGATGCAGGCTGCGAACGATGCCCTGATGGCCGTGCTCTCGAAGCTCGACGACTTCCGCGGCGCGAGCCGCTTCACCACCTGGGCATACAAGTTCGCGCTCCTGGAGGCGGGCGTAAAGCTCAGACGGCGAACCTGGCAGGAGCGCGAGGTCGTGCTGGAGCCCGACGCCTGGGTCGCATTCAGCGACCGCGGCGTCGGCATTCAAGCCGAGCTCGAGAGCGCGGAGCTGCTCGGCGAGCTGAAAACGGCAATCGATTCGTGCCTGACGGCGCACCAGCGCCAGGTCTTCGTGGCGCTGGCGCTGAATGAAGTTCCAATTGATGTGCTCTCCGAGCGACTCAAGACGACTCGCGGAGCCCTTTATAAGACCCTCCACGACGCTCGCAGAAAGCTCCGCGCGGAGCTTGCTGTCAGCGGGCTGGTGGAGCCGAACGGCGATCAATCCGGGAGGTCCAGATGAGCGCCTCAGATCACAGGCACAACGAAACTCTCGAGCGTCTGCTCGGGCCGACGGGGTTCGAGGTGACCTGCGAGCAGTGCTTCGAGCTTCTCGACCAGTACGTCGAGCTCGAGTTGGCCGGCGCCGATGCCGACGCGCATCTTCCGGGCCTGCGCGCCCATCTCGAAGGCTGCCCGGCCTGTCGTGAGGATCACGACAGCCTGCGCGCGCTCGTGGCCGCCGCCGACGCCTGAGCGCGCCGCTGTTGCCCGGCGCAGCCCATCATTCGAGTGGCCAGGATCCGGGTCGCCAAGCCCGGAGGACAAACCCCGATCGATTCGGTCGAACTGGGCGTGGACGTCGGTCGCGCGGCTTGATTATCCGGTTTATGTGCGCGTAGATGAAGTTGAGGCCATGCGTCGTCCCCCAGTGACCGAGAAGCCGCGGCTTCACGTGCTCGAGCCGCAGCGGCTCGGGGAGCAGCGGGTTGTCGAGCGGATCCCGGAGGCGCGCGCGGCGGCGAAGGCGGCGCAGGAGGCGGTCGGTGCCCGAGGCTGAGAGCAGCGGCGGCGTCTGGGCGGACGATGAGACCGGCGTCTCGGTGGTCGCGGACCTGCCGCGAGAGGAGCTGCTGCCGGGCCACCACGCGCCCAGCTCGATCTACCTCGGCCCCGGGGACGCGCCCGGGGTGGGCTTCAAGATCGCCGCCGCTGACGCAGCGCAGTTTGTCGGCAGGCCGCTCGCCGACCTCCATGCGCATGAGGTGGACGAGGTCTACCTCGTGGTCACGCCGGGCCTTCACTTTGATGTCGAGACCGACCGCGGCTCGGTCGAGGTGCGTTCCCCGGTCTCGGTCCGGATCCCGGCCGGAACGCCGCACCGATTCGTCGTCCGCGAGGCACGGACGTCGCCCTGTCCATTCCTCGCGATCCTGCTCGAATCGTCGAGCTGAGGCCCCGGCATGTACGGTCGGCGTCATGACCGAGTTCGACAGCCCGACGGACCTGCGGTTCAACCGCGGCCTGATCACGGATCCCGACGCGTTTGCCCGCGATGCCGATGCGGCCTCGTGGTTATTCCTTTGCGGGCACGAGTTCGCGGCGGTCGACGGTGGGATGTCGTACGCCAGCGTCGAGGCCGCGGTCCCGGAATCCGTCAACGTCGTGTCCGACCCGCCTCGGGTCATGGACATGGACTTGGCCCGGCGCCACGTTGCGGCCCTCGACGGGTTGCCGCGGCCGACGCTGGTCACTTGTCGCACCGGCCCCCGCTCGTCGGCCGTCGTCTACCTCTACACAGGGTTGAAAGCCGGCGCGACAGCGGACGAGGTGCTTGCTCGTGCCGAGGCAGACGGCGCGCCCTTCGTCGGCTCCGCCGAGCTCAAGGGCTGGGTCGCGCGAGGCCTCGACGAGCTCTCCTGAGCCGGCGCCGCGTTTCGCGGGCTTCAGATCGGGCAACGCCACCAGCGTAGGCACGATCAATCGGTGCCCAGGTGGGATCCAAGGGCGCCGCACGCAGCAGGGAGCAGAAGATGACCACACGAAGGAAGGGCGCGATGAGCGCCGTTCTCGCAGTACTCGCCGTTGCCATCCTGGCGCCGGCAAGCGCGCAGGCCGACACGGCCGACCTCGCGGTCGACAAGTCGGACAGCCCGGATCCGGTGACGGAGGGAGCCGCGCTCACCTACACGATCAACGTCACGAACGCCGGTCCGGGGACGGCGCATGACGTGACGGTGACCGACGACCTCTCGACCCAGTTGACCTATGTCTCCGCCACCGCGTCGCAGGGCACGTGCGACCTCACCGGCAAGACGGTCCGGTGCGCGATCGGCCAGCTGGACAGCGGCGAGAGCGCCACTGTGACGATCAAGGTCACCGCGAAGAAGGCCGGTTCGCTGACGAACACGGCGTCGGTCAGCCTCGGCCAGGCTGACACCGACCCCGTCACGACCAACAACACCGCCACGGCGACGACCATGGTGGTCGCGGCCGGTGGTGGCGGCGGAGGCGGCGGCGCCACATGCGCCGGCCATGCCGTGACCCAGGCCGGCACCGGCGGTGCCGACACGATCGTCGGCACGGCGGGGCGTGACGTGATCAAGGCCCGCGGCGGCAACGACGTCATCCGTGGCCTCCAGAGCAAGGACTTCGTCTGCGCTGGCTCCGGCAAGGACACCCTGAAGGGTGGAGGCGGCGGCGACCGTCTCAAGGGCGGACGCGGGCGCGACCTGCTCAAGGGCGGCGGTGGCCGCGATGCCCTCCGCGGTGGCCCCGGCCACGACGTCTGCAAGGGCGGCCCGGGTCGCGACAGCGAGCGGAGCTGCTGACTCGGACGCGTAGGTGAGCCCCCGGCCCTCAGGGCCGGGGGCTCCACTGTCTCGGCGGTCCAGTCCGTAGGAATTACGGACGCGAATTCCGTGTCTCCCGCGATGGCGCGGCTCGCTCACGGTCGTAGGTTCAGGAGGTGCTGGGGCGAAGCAAGCACCTTGACCACCCGCGCGTGTCGCTGTTGGTCGCAACCGCCGCCGTCGCGGGGGCGCTGTGCCTCGCGGGGGCCGCGGCGTGCGCGTTGGTGATCGTCGGATCAGTGCTGACGACCGCTTGGCTGATGGGGTCCGGAAATCCGACCACCGCAGATGGCGGTGTCATCCCCGCCCCGGTCGCGGTGGGCTCCGGGTGCTTCGCCGGGCGGCAACGCTCGAGTCGCCGACACATGTCTGCGGGACGGAGCAGCGCGGCCCCGGTGTGCCGTCGAATGCGCTCGCCCGGCCGCCGCTACCGCAGAGCGCCGCTGCGCGCGCGCCGGCGTCGGCTGTTACGCCGGCCCGGCTGAGTCGTTGCTCACCGGTTGCGCGACGTCACCTCGATGACGATGGGCAGGAGTCAAACCTCCACGCCCGTGAGGGGCGCAGGGCCATCAACCTTTGGCGCAACGGATCAGCTGAGTTGGCTCTCCACTTGCTGAAGCAGGTTTCGCTGCTCAGACGCGTGCTGACCTCCCCGAGGAGCTCGAGGAGGAGGTCGCGGGCCGCTCGCTCGCGGGGCACGAGCGCCCCGCAGGCGAGGGCCACGGCCGTGCTACCTGCGCCGTAGGCGCCCGCGGATGTCTCTCCCCCACGGCGCTCTCGCGGGCGCCCCGACCGCGGCCTAGGTCCGGGCATACCCGAGCGGCTGCAGCCGGCGAGACGGCCCACCGGCGGCGCAAGTCGGGTTAAGGTCATAGGTCGTGACCATGCGGATACGTCCCGTGGTGTTGAGCGGATTAGGGGCCATACTCCTGGCCGCAGGGGCGGCGGGGGTGACCGCCCTGGTGACGGGGGGCGACGGCGACGTCGAAGCGTGCGTTTCGCCGACCACGGGCGACGCGGCGAACTGCGATGTCGCGGGTGCGATCCCGCAGAGCGCATATGAGGCGGGCTTGCCGTCCGAGGAGGAGGCGGTCAGCGCGATCGAAACCGCTTGGCTGGATTTCGCGAATTACGCCGAAGGAGGACTCTGGTCGACGGCTCCTATATGCGCCTGCGCGCGGAGCGCGCCCACCTGGTCTTGCGACGTGTCCTTTACTGAGGAAGGCGTTGCCCGTTGGGAGGCGGTGCAGAACAAGCCGTGCGACCGGACCAGGTCGTTCCTCCTGGAGCGCACGAGGATCGAGGACGTAGTCGTCGACGGATCGAGAGCGACGGCGACCGTTCGCGGGCCCATCACGAGTGCGGTCGAGTGGACGCTGGTCGGCGAAAACTGGCAGATCGAGAGGCTCGGCACCTTCGGCGGGATGAAGTGCATCAACGAGTATGCGCAGACGCGCGACTTTGCGCGGTATGAGGCTTGCGAGGATGACGAAAGCGCGAGCCGATTCGACCGATACGGCGCGATGTAGAGGCCGGACGCGGTTAGAGGATGCAAGCCCACCTGCCCGCGAGCGGACGGGCCGGCCCCCGCTGAAACTCGGCAGTAGCGGGCTCGGCTGCCCGGTTTGGTGCCCGCGCGCTTCGGCGCCGCAATCAGCGCGTTCGTTCAGCGAAGAGGGAACGCGCTTGATCAAGCGCATGGGAGTGCGGCCGAAGGAGTCGCCTCCACGAGCCTTGCGGCTCACTAGGCCCTCAACCTGTGATCACTTGATGGCGACGAAGATCTTCCGTGTGGACTCGATGGTCTCCCACGATCCGCTGAAGGTGCGCGGGATCACGAATGCTTGTGGCGCCGCGAACTCGACCCTGTTGCCGTCGTCGTCGATCAGGGCGAGCCGTCCGGACAGAAGCACACAGAGCTCGTCGTAAGGCCACGTTCCGAGCCGCACGAGTCCCGGCTCGCCTTCCCAGTAGGCGCCCAGAACGTTGTCGCTGGGGTCGCGAAAGGAGTGATATTCGGTTTCGCGCCATTCTGCGGAGACGGTTTCGTATGCCTCGGTTGGCGGAACGAAGGCTGTTCCGGTCTCGGCGCTCAGGGGCTTGATGACCTCGATTCCGGCCATCAGCACACCACCGCCGACCCTGGCCCGCGTGGATCGGCGGCGGCTGACAACTCGCCCGCATCATCTCGGCAGATAGCCGCAGCGTCGCCCACGTCGAGCGATCGCGCGGGAATCCTCGTGATAGACCAGCCACCGGCCCGAAGCGCGTCAATCGCTTGTTGCGGAACGTCGGCTTCGGCTTGAATCGCGGCGCTGTCGCCCTGCGCCTCGATTGCCCCGAGCGTCCAGCGCGGCGCACCGACCGCCTCCGCGACGCCCCCGCCACGCCGCAGGTGCATCAAAACGTGAGTGAGGATCTGGGTCTGCGCCAAGCCACCCATCGTCCCGAGGACATTCTGCAGCCGTCCCTCTTCTTGGACGAGAGCGGGGGAGAGCGTGTGCACCGGGCGCTTGCCCGGGGCCAGCACGTTCAACGATGTCGGGTCCAGGCTGAAGAAGCTGCCGCGATTGTGGGCGATGATCCCTGTGTGCGGATCGAGGATCCCGCACCCGAACGAGTCGAAGAGGCTTTGGATCAGCGAGATCGCCCAGCCCTTCTGATCCGCGGCGACCAGCGCAACCGTGTCGCCGCTTCCGTCCCGCGCCGGCCTGTGCGGGGATGAGGTCGGGCGATCCTCGACGCCGAGCAGCAGGTCCAGCGGGACCTCCACGACCCGTGGGTCGGCCAGATACTGCGCACGCGCATCCGTAGCCGCCTCGAATGCGGCAGCGAACCGGGGCGCGTCCTCCGACAATGGATCCAGTTCCTCGTCACGGACCATCGCCAGGGTCTTCAGCAACAACGCACCCTGTGAGTTCGGCGGCGCGGCGAATACCTGCTGACCGGCGTGGGCCCCCACCAGCGGTTCCGCGACCTCCGTCTCGAAGCCGGCGAGATCGTCCGGGGAGAGCGCGGACCCTCTCTCGATGACCGCCTCGAGCCAGGTGCGCCCGATCTCTCCCTCATAGAAGGCCCGCGCCCCCGCCTCGGCTACGTGCTCGAGCGTCGAAGCCAGTTCACGCTGCACGAGCGTTTCACCAACGCCTAACGCGCGACCCGAAGCGAAGAAGACGTGCGACATCCCCGGATCCGAACGCAAGCGGGCGGAGTAGCGGTCGAGCGCCGTCGCCACAGACTCAGCCACGGGAACCCCCTCACACGCCTGCTCGGTGGCAGCGCCGAAGATCGCCTCCCATGGCCGCTCGGCTCCGAGTCTCCAGATGGTCTCCCACCCGTCGAGCAGGCCGGGAACTGTGACGGTATCGGCGCTGAACGCCGGCATCGTGAGGCCATGTCGTTCACGCAGGCCTTCCACCTCGACGTCGGCGGCGGCAGGGCCCGAGGCATTGATCACGCTGACATCGCCGTCCGGTCGGCGGACGATCGCGATGAGGTCTCCGCCGAGTGCGCAGTTGTCCGGCAGGGTCACCGTCAGGGACGCGGCGGCAGCGAGTGCGGCGTCGAGGGCGTTGCCGCCGCGTCGAAACGCCTCGACACCGGCGGATGTCGAAAGCGCGTGAGGAGTCGCCAGCGCGAGTTGCGTCATCGTCGGCCGCCTGTCGGCTCTGGATCGTTGCGCGCGTCCCAAAGGAGCCTCGCGCCGACGATCACCAGGAGCAGGGCGAAGGTGTAGCGCAGCGCCTGTCCCGAGACCGCCAACGCCACCGCTGCGCCGCCCGCAGCCCCAAGAATTCCGAGGGGCGCGAGCTTCGCCGCAAGGCGCACGTCGCCGATCTGCTTCTTCTGCAACGCGAAAGTGGCCACTGCGGCCGTCGGCACGATGACAAGCAACGAGGTGGCCTGCGCTTCCTGCTGGCTGAAATCGGCAATCAAGACGAGCGCTGGCACCATGAAGATGCCGCCGCCGACGCCAAGCACCGCGGACAGGACTCCAACGAGCACGCCAAACACGATCAGGAAGGCAAACAGAGCGGTGCTCATTGCTCAAAGGCCAGCAGGGCGGCGGCGATAAGCAGGAAGACCCCAAAACTGGCCTTCAAGGTTCGCTCGGGTGCCTTGGACAGCAGGTGGGCACCTTGTCGCGCTCCGACCAGAGAACCGAGAAGAAGAGCGACCGCGGAGAGAACGTCGACGCGCCCCGCGCCCCCGTAGACAACCAACGCGGCGGCGGCGATGAGAATCATCGCCGCGAGACTGGTGGCGTGGGACTCGCGCTGTGAAAGGCCGCCGAGGAGAACGAGGAGGGGAACCATCGCGGTGCCGCCGCCGATCCCGAGAAGGCCCGAGAGAAAGCCGCCCACGAGCCCGATGGCGAGGATCAGCTTCCACGACAGCTCGGCCCGTGTCGGAGTTCCGTTCCCTGTAGCCGCGAGCCCCTCCATCGGGAGGACATCATATAAAATCCGCTGGCCACCCGCTCGGCTACTGGTGCTGGGCGTGGGCTTGACACCGGTAGGAAATATCATATAACGTCGGCCCCGGTTTGTCGCACGGAGAGGAGCGATTATGTTTGCTGGACTGAGACTGTTTCAGGGTGCCGGCGCGACCCGGCTAGGTGTGATCGCGGTTGCGGGGGCGCTGATGGTCGCTGGCTGCGGGGACGATGACTCGAGCGACAGCGCGACCGACTCGCCGTCCGAGGAGACCACGGCCGCGGAGTCGGTCTCGCCGCCTGCTGAGCTGGTCAACGACGGGGAGTTCACGGTCTGCACCGACCCCTCGTATCCACCGCTCGAGAGCTTCGACGAGAACGGCGAGTACATCGGGTTCGACATCGATACCGCGAAGGCCGTTGCCGAGATCTGGGGCGTCGAGCCGGTCTTCCAGGAGACCTCCTTCAGTGGCATCCTGCCCGCGCTCGACTCAGGTCGCTGCGACGTGGCCTGGTCCGGCTTGTTCATCGACCCCGAACGCACAAAAACGTTCAGCGCCGTCCCGCTGCAGGAGACGGCGTCCGTGATCATGGTGCCCGCCGGCAACCCCGGGGACATCTCATCACCGGAAGACCTCGCCGGAAAGACGGTGACCTCACAGACCGGCAGCAATCTGCTGCGCCTGGCTCAACAGATCTCGGATGACAACGAGGCCAACGGCCTCGAGGCATCGAACGTTCAGGGTTACGACAAGTTCAACGACGCGATCCAGCAGGTGGCCTCCGGCCGCGCCGACGCCGCGATCACCCAGGACATCGACGTCGCGGCGCGTGAACAGCAGCAGCCCGGAGTCTTCGAGATCGCCTACACATTCCCGGATGCCGAGACGTTCGGCGTCTATTACAAGCCGGACAATCCCGAGCTTGGTGAGAAGCTCTATGACGCGCTCTCCGAACTCGAGAAGAGCGGTCAGCTGCAGGAGTTCGCCGAGGCGAGCGCGATGCCAGCGGAAGGGATCGCGGTCGACAAGCCGATCGAGGCGAAGGAGGGTTAGCGCCGGCCGAGCTCTGGGCGGTCCGCCGACAATGGAGTTCGATTCAGGGATCTACTGGGACGCACTGACGTCTAGTGAGTTCCTTCACGGAGCCTTCCTGACGATCACGCTCGCCCTCGCCTCGCAGGTGGCGGCAACGGTCCTCGGCTTCGTGCTTGCGCTGATGCGGACCAGTAGGGCGTTTCCGCTGCGAGCGCTGTCCGGCGTCTACGCGTGGATCTTCAGGGCGATTCCGACGCTGTTGTGGCTGCTGTTGATCTGGAACGCCCTGCCCCAGCTCATCCCGGCCCTCACTGAGGACTGGTTCACCCCGTTCCTTGCGGGCTTCATCGGCCTGTCCTTGGCAGAAGCCGCGTACATGGCGGAGATCATTCGGGCCGCGCTCTTGTCGGTCGATCCTGAGCAGCGCCTCGCCGCGAAGGCCCTGGGAATGACGCCCGTCCAGTCGATGCGAAAGATCGTCCTGCCTCAGGTGATCCGCATCGCGATCCCGCCGACCGGCAATGAGCTGATCACCATGCTCAAGTTCACGAGCCTCACGTCGGTCATCTCCCTTCAGGAGCTCCTGACCGTCGCGCAGCAGAACATCTCGGCGACGTTCCGGTACGCGGAGTTCTACGCGGCCGCGGCGACCTACTACCTGGTCATCGTCAGCATCCTGATGGTCATTCAGATGCGCCTCGAGCGTCGCTACGAGTGGCGTACGCGGGCCGGGCGGCGCTGGGGCCTTCCGCGGACACGAACGGAGGCGCCCGGCGTCCGGGCGGAGGGCGCCGGATGACGAGCTCCGGGATGACAACCGTTCCCGTGCTGGAAGCGGCGGGCGTGTCGAAGATCTATGAGGGACAGGCAGTCGTCAAGGAGGTGGACCTGACGGTCGGGCGCGGGGAGGTCAAGGCGATCATCGGTCCGTCGGGATCCGGGAAGAGCACATTTCTTCGCTGCCTGGCTCTTCTCGAGGCCTCAGACGAAGGGCAAATTCGGCTCGAGGGGGAGCCGATCGGCGAAATCCGCGGACGGATCGCATTCACGCGGGAGCGCCAGCTTGCTCGCGAGCGGGCCAATATCGGCATGGTCTTCCAGCGCTTCAACCTGTTTCCACATCTGACCGCCGAAGGCAACGTCCAGACTGCGCTTGTGACGGTGCGCGGCCTGAGTCGCCACGAGGCGAGGGAGCGCGCTGACGAAATGCTCGCGCGTGTCGGACTCGCCGAGCGCGCCCATGCGTATCCCTCGGAGCTCTCGGGCGGCCAGCAACAGCGCGTGGCGATCGCCAGGGCACTCGTCATGGAGCCGAAGGTCATGCTGTTCGACGAACCGACCTCGGCACTTGACCCCGAGCTCGTACGCGAGGTCCTCGACGTCATCGAGGAGCTGGCCAAGGCGGGAATGACGATGATCGTGGTTACCCACGAGCTCGACTTCGCGCGGGGCATCGCCTCGGAGATGGTGATGATGGATCAGGGCCTCGTTATCGAGCGCGCCACGCCGGATCGTTTCTTCGGCTCCCCGAAGCACTCGCGGACTCGCCAGTTCTTGGATCACATGGAATGACCTCCAACCCCCCAATGTCAAAAATCAGCAGCGACGCGCCGACTGCACCCGATGGCGTGGCCGGATCGCGCGTGGACCGAGTGCAAGCCGCGATTCGGGAGAGGATCCTCGCTGGCGTCTACCCGCCAGGCTCGAGGCTGATCTTGAGTCGGCTCGCCGCCGAGCATGGCGTCAGCTTCATCCCAATCCGCGAGGCGCTCCAACGCCTCGAGGCCGAACGCCTCGTCAAGACCGAGCAGAACCGAGGCGCGCGGGTCGCAGAGATCTCCATCGCCGACATGAGGGACATATACGAAACCCGTGTCGTGCTCGAGCAGCACGCGGTGCAGCTGGCGATCCCCAAGCTCACAGACGAACACCTGCAAGTCGCAGCCGCCGCGTTGGACCGCATGGAGGAACGGTTCGCGGCAGACCGCCAGGCTGAGGCCTATCGGGCTCACCAGGCGTTTCACTTCGCCCTTTACGAGCCCGCAGGTTCCTCTTGGACGATGCACGTGATCCGCCAGCTCTGGGCCGCCGCCGAGCGCTACGTCAGGTTGGCCGCCGGCGTGCGCCCGGCGCCTGACCTGTTTGTCGCCGAGCATCGGCGGATCTTTGACGCTGTCATGGGCGCCGAAGTCGAGGAGGCTGTCGAGAGTTTGATCGCCAATCTGCGGACCACCGAAAAGCTACTTGCCGAGAATTACGAGTCCGTCCCGCATCGGGTTGACGGGGACTGAACGCGGCATGATCAGCCTGCCGACGAGCGCGATGCAGGAGGACCACGTCTCGATGGCGGCGGCGCTGGCCGCCGTGCGCGAGCGGGTGCCGGGCATCGGCCCCGACCGCGTCCTCGTACCGGAGCTCGAGACCGCCGCCGAGCTGGTCCGCTCCGGCGCCACCGACGCCGGCTATGAGCGGGCGGCCGACGGCGCCGCCGAGCGCGGCGTGCGGATCCCCATGGGCGGCGCCGAAAGCTAGCCGATGGATGCGGTGCTGGCGACCATCCCCCCGAGCCTTACGGCCGACGACGCCGTGGAGGTCGGCGCGGCGATCTTCGGCCTCCGCGCGAGCTCCGCGCACGATCTCGGCAGCGAGCGCGATCGCACCTTCGCGCTCGTCGACAAGTCCGCGCACCCGCTCGCGGTCCTCAAGGTGTCGAATCCCTCCGAGGCCCCGGCGGTCCTCGACATGGAAGCCGCTGCAGCGCTGCACATCACCATTGCCGACCCGGGTCTCCGCGTGGCCCTGCCCTGGCGCCCGGCTGCAACCGGTGATCCTGGACCCGCACGACCGGGCGACGAGCCGAGCATGTTGCGCGCGAGGTGGGAGCAGGGCGAAGCGCAGCACTGGGTGCGCCTCTATGACGCCCTGCCAGGCAACAGCCGGATCGCCGCCGCGAACCTGTCCGACCTCGCCCTGGCCGCCTGGGGTGAGACGGCAGCGAGGCTGGCCTTGGCGCTTCGCGGCTTCAACCATCCCGGCGCGCAGCGCCGGATGCTCTGGGACGTCCAGCATGCGTTGGACGTTCGGCCGATGGTCGATGACATCGGCGATGCCGATAGCCGCGCCTTGGTTGGAAGAGTGCTCGACGAGTTCGAGCGGGAAGCGATTCCCGCCTGGCCTCGCCTTCGGGCCCAGGTCGCCCATACCGACCTGACCGTGGACAACGCGATCACCGACGAGGCGGGCTTCATCACGGGCATCGTCGACTTCGGCGACATGAGCCACACCGCCCTCATCGCCGACCTCGCGTCGGTGCTGGACTCCGTCGCGGCGGGGCGCCAGGGCGCTGAGCTGTTTCGCGTCGCCCGGCTGGTTCTCGACGGCTATCAAGGCCGGATCGAGCTCGAGGAAACCGAGCTCGCGCTCCTCGGAGTCGCGTGGGCCACTCGCAGCGCGGTGACGATCGCAATCAAGTCGTGGCGCGCTGCGCAGGGATACGAGTCCGAGGAAGTCGCCGAGGAGTTCACCAATCTGTCCCTGCCGATGCTCAGGAGCATCGAGGCGGCAGGGTGGGACCAGGTGGCGCGGCAGCTCGGCGCGACCGGCCTACAGCAGCCGGACCCGTCGTTGGCCGCGCGGCGGGCGGCCGCGTTCGGACCGGCCATGGAGCCGCTCTTCTATGACGAGCCGATCGAGGTCTGGGACGCCGAGGGCGTCTGGATCACGGACGCCGCCGGCGATCGTTACCTCGACGCCTACAACAACGTGCCGTGCGTGGGTCACGGGCACCCCCGCGTCGCGACCGCGATCGCCCGGCAGGGCCGCCGGATCAACACTCACATGCGCTACCTGCACCATGCGGCGATCGAGCTGGCGGAGCGCCTCGTCGCGACGTGTCCGCCAGAGCTCGACACGGTCCTGCTCGTCAACTCTGGTTCCGAGGCCAACGATCTGGCATGGCGCATCGCGACCGCCGTCACCGGACGCGCAGGTGGCCTCTGCACGGCGCACGCGTACCACGGCATCACCGAGGCCACCGCGGCGCTCTCGCCCGAGGGTTGGGCTGACGGGTCGGTCCCCGAGCACGTCGAGACGTGGGGGCCACCGGACACCTACCGCGGACTCGACCTCGACCCTTCAGGCTTTGTGGCGGCCCTGGAACGTCTGCGGCAGCGGGGCTTCGCGCCCGCCGCGGTGATCCTCGACGGCCTGGTCACCAGCGATGGAATCCAGGATCTCGCTGCGGGGTACGTGCAGGAGCTCGCCGCGAGCACGCGCAAGGCGGGCGGGCTGTGGATTGCCGACGAGGTGCAGGCTGGCCACGGCAGGACCGGCGAGGCACTTTGGTGCTTTGAACGGTTTGGCTTCGTTCCCGACTTCGTCACGCTCGGCAAGCCGATGGGGAACGGGCATCCGGTCGCGGCCGTGATCACCCGCAGCTCGATCGTCTCCCAGCTCCCGGGCCAGGCGACGTTGTTCAGCACGTTCGGGGGCAACCCGGTCAGCGCCGCCGCCGCCCTCGCCGTCCTCGACGTGATCGAAGACGAGAACGTGATCGAGCGAGTGAATCGAACCGGCCAGGGGCTGCGCCGCGCGGTCACAGACGTCACGGCGGCGCGTCCTGAGGTGGGCGACGTAAGGGGCGTCGGCCTCGCGTTGGGCGTCGAGCTCGTCACCGATGTATCGAGCAAGGAACCGGATGGGGGCAGGGCGCGGCTGGTACGCGACCGGATGCGCCACCTCGGAGTCCTGGTGGGCACGACGGGGCAGCACGGCAACGTGCTCAAGATCCGTCCTCCCCTGGCGTTCAGCGAGTCGGAGGCTCCCATCGTCGCCGACGCACTCGACGTTGCCTTGACGCAAACGGCATGAGCGGATCCGCTAGCGCGTGCCGAGGTACACCCCGCAGACTCGAGGCGTGGGTCCCTCGCGGATCTGATAAGCCGACAGGGTGGACGACCGTTGTTCGCCGCCGCGACCGCTCGCCTTGATTGATGGATAAGGCACCATCCGGTCGTCGAGACGGATTTCACCTGACCGGACAGGGCGCAATCGTGACCGGCGCCGGCAGCGCTTCCGGCATCGGCTTCGCATGTGCCCTGCAGCTTGGTGCCCTCGGCGCCAGCGTCATGCTTGCAGCGACGAGCGAGCGGGTCCAAGATCGGCGCCGGGAGCTCGCCGAGCGCTCAGTGACCGTGGCCGCCTTCGAAGGCGATCTCACCGAGCCTGGCGTGGCTGAGGCGCTGGTCGACCAAGCGATCTCCCGGCTCGGCGCGCTCGAGATCCTAGTTAACAACGCTGGCATGACCTCGGTCTCATCGCGCCAGAGCGCTGCAGGAATCGAGACGATCGGGGATGAGCAGTGGGGGTCTGCGCTCGAGCGTAATCTGACCACCGCCTTTCGCGTGTCCCGCGCCGCAATCGGGCATATGGTGGACCGCGGCTACGGGCGAATCGTCAACATCGCCTCGGTATCTGGCCCGGTCGCCGCCTACCGAGGCGACGTGGCCTATCACGCGGCCAAGGCGGGCGTCGTAGGGCTGACTAGGTCGATCGCCATCGAACACGCGCGCTCCGGCGTCACATCGAACGCGGTGGCTCCGGGCTGGATCGAAACCGAGTCTGCAACAGCGGACGAGATCGTCTTCGGCAACGCCACCCCGGTTGGCCGACCGGGCAGACCGGAGGAGGTCGCGACGATCGTCGCGGCCCTCTGCCTGCCAGGAAGCTCGTATACGACCGGCCAGGTAATAACGATTGACGGGGGGAATACTGTCGCCGAGGAGCCTCGTGCCTGAGCGATCTCGCGCAGGATCAGCGGCCCCGATTACGAGTGCCGATCTCTCGATTGATATCGGCCTGTCGGCGGGAACTTAGCCCGCCTGTCAAAGGGGCATAGGTTTCTCGCCAGCAGGAGCCATCAAAGCTCCAATTGGGCCCGAATGGGCCCCCGATCGTCGCTCCGAATCCGGCGCCGTCATCTCAGAACGGGAAAACCCCGCCTTAGCCGGGCATTCCGAGTGCGGCCGAGAGGAGTCGAACCTCCACGAGCCTTGCGGCTCACAAGGCCCTCAACCTTGCGCGTCTACCAGTTCCGCCACGGCCGCTTGAGGGACGAGCGATTCTAGACGGGTGGCGCGCGAGGTCGGACGCGCGGCTGCAGTCCTTGCATCCGTCCGGAGGGGGGTCTACTATGCGAACAAGTGTTCTGGTCGATGACCAGGGCGGACCGAACCAGACGCAAGGAGCGAAAGCCAGTGGATCTGACGAAGCGCCAGAAGGAGATCTTCGACTTCATCTCCAAGTACGCGTCCAAATACGGCTATCCGCCGACTGTGCGCGAGATCGGCAAGGCGGTCGGCCTGCACTCCTCCTCGACGGTGCACGCGCACCTCGCGAACCTGGAGAAGGTCGGTCTGCTGCGGCGCGACCCGACCAAGCCGCGCGCGATCGAGGTGCTCGTCGGCAGGGCCAAGAAGGCGATGCGGGGGCCGGGGCTACCGCTCGTCGGCCACGTCGCCGCCGGTGAGCCGATCCTGGCGGAGGAGAACATCGAGGAGTACCTCGAGGTTCCGGACGTGATCGGGGGCGAGATGGGCGACTACATCCTCCGGGTGCGCGGCGACTCTATGATCGGCGCGGGGATCCTCGAGGACGACTTCGTCGTCGTGCGGCCGGCGGAGGTCGCCGACAACGGGGAGATCGTCGTCGCACTGATCAACGACGAGGCGACGGTGAAGAGCTTCTACAAGGAGAAGGACCGGGTCCGGCTCGAGCCTGCCAACCAGGCCTACAAGCCGATCCGGACCACCGACGCGAAGATCCTCGGTCGGGTCGTCGGGGTGTTCAGGAAGGTTTGACGTGAGCGCGGTCGCGACCACATCGCCAAACGCTCTCGTCGGCGATCCGCTGACGGCGGAGCGCCCGGCTGAGCGGCTCTTCGAGCCGCCGCGGCCCGGCGGCGGGGTTTCGCTCGAGGACCTGGTCCTCGGCGCCTGGGAGGACCTCAGCCGCGAGGGTCAGGCCGGGTGCCCCGTCTGCGGCGGGCAGATGCGGCGCGCGACCGCATGCGCGTGTGAAGACTGCGACGCCGAGCTGACGTAGCTGACGTAGCGGCATCCGACCGGCTTCGCGGATCGCGGCTTGGTATGTCGAGCTGCATTATGCAGCACAACATATAGTGTCGTGGCGTCTTCTACATAGCGATACTTATACTTGCTGACGTTATGCGACCTCGCGTAACACCGCCGCGCAACCCGTTCCGATACGGCGCGCTGGCGCTCGATGAGGCGTTCGCCGACCGTGAGGAGGAGGTCCAGGAGCTCAAGTTCGACGTCCTCAACGGCCAGGACGTGGTCGTGTTCGCACCGCGGAGGTTCGGCAAGTCATCGCTCGTCTGGCGCGCGATGCAGGAGCTGGTCGGCCAGGGCGCGCTGGTCGCGTACGTGAACTTGATGACGACGCCGACGAAGGAGAAGCTGGCCGAGCGGCTTGCCGCCGCGATCTACGAGGAGATCGCGTCACCGGTGGCTCGGGTCCGTGAGCGGTCACTGGCGCCGTTCCGCGGGTTGCGCATCAGCCCGACGATCACCGTCGACCCTGAGAATGGCGGGCTCAGCTTCTCGTTCGGGATCGACCACGCGGCGCCCGACGTGGATGCGACGCTCGAACGGCTGCTGGAGTTGCCCGCGGAACTCTCGGCCGGAGACGAACGGCCCGTCGCGCTCGTCTTCGACGAGTTCCAGGAGGTGGAGTTGATCGACCGGGCGCTGCCAAAGCTGATGCGGACGATCTTCGAGCAGCAGCCCGAGATCGCGCGCGTCTACCTCGGAAGCCGACGGCATCTGATGGAGCGGCTCTTCAACGACGAGAATGAGCCCTTCTGGCGCAGCGCGAAGAAGGTGGAGCTCGGGCTGATCGCACCTGAGCGCTTCAGGGGCTTCATCGGCGAGCGGTTCCGGGCCACGCGCAAGGACATCGAGCCCGCGGTCGTCGACGCTGTTCTCGGCCGAACCCGCGGCCACCCCTACGCGACTCAGGAGCTCTGTTACTTCCTCTGGGAGCAGACGCCGTTCGACGGGGCCGCCACCGCCGCCGAGCTCGATGCCGCCGCCGACGCGGTCCTGCGCTCGGAGGACACGCACTTTGCGGCGCGCTGGGACGATGCGTCGGCAGTGCAGAAGCTCATCCTCGGGGCCCTGGCGCACGAACCTGGACGACCGATGACCAAGGAGTACCGCGCCCGTCACGGGCTGCCGTCGGTGAGCGCGATCCAGGCGGCGCTGCGGGCTCTCGTCGACCGCGAGCTCGTGCTCCGGGTGCCTGACGGCTCCTACCGCATCGCCGAGCCATTCATGGACGAATGGCTGCGCCGTCTCTGACGCCGGCCGGTTACTCGACGACGAGCCCGTGGCGGGTCGTGTTCTCGGTCACGACGCGCGGCTCGACGAAGTTGAGCAGGTAGTCGGGGCCGCCGGCCTTGGAGCCTGATCCCGACAGCTTGTTGCCGCCGAACGGCTGGCGGCCGACCATGGCCCCGGTCGTGTGACGGTTGACGTAGAGGTTTCCGACGGGAAGCGTGCGACTGACCTCGGCGACCGTCGCCGGATCCCGGGAGAAGAGACCGCCGGTGAGCGCGAACGGCAGCCGCTCGACGGCCTCGCAAGCCGCCTCGACCGAAGGCACGGCCTCGACCGTGAGGAGCGGGCCGAAGATCTCCTCGCGCAGCACAGGCGACGCCGGATCGAGCTCGCCGGCGAGGGTCGGCGGGCAAAACCAGCCGGCGCTTTCGGGCGCCGGGGCGCTCGCGAGGATGCGCCCGTCGCTTCGCGCCCGCTCGATGTAGCCGAGCACTCGTTCCTGCGCCTGCGCCTCGATCACCGCCGGCACGTCCGTCTCGAGCTCCGAGGCCTGGCCGACCCGCAGGAGCTCGATCGCGCCGGCGAGGCGTGCGGCCAGCGGTTCCGCCACCTCCTCGTGTGCCAGCACCCGGGCGGCGGCCGAGCACTTCTGCCCCGCGTAGACGAACGCGGAGCGGACGATGCCCGGCACTGCCTCGTCGAGGTCGGCGTCGGAGTCGACGATCACGCAGTTCTTGCCGCCCATCTCGGCGACCACGCGCTTGATGTGGCTCTGCCCCTGGCGCGGCGTTGCGGCCTCGCGCAGGATCTCGAGGCCGACCGCGCTCGATCCCGTGAAGGCGATCACGTGGACCCCGGGATGGCGGACGAGCGCCGCGCCCACCGGGCCGTGGCCGGGCAGCAGCGAGATCGCGCCGGGCGCCACGTCGGCCTCCTGGAGAGCCTCGACCAGCGCGAGCGCCGTCGCCGGTGACTGCTCGGCCGGTTTCAGCACGACCCCGTTTCCGACCGCGAGCGCGGCGGAGACCATTCCGGTCGGGATCGCGATCGGGAAGTTCCACGGCGAGATCACCGCCGCGACGCCGCGGGCGACGTAGCGCATCGAGTTTCGCTCGCCGGGCGCCTGGGCGACCGGCGCGCCGGCGTCGAGCCTGATCGCCTCGCGCGCGTAGTACTCGAGGAAGTCGATCGCCTCGCAGACGTCGGCGTCCGCCTCGGGCCACGGCTTCGCGCACTCGCGCACCTCGAGCGCGGCGAGCTCGAGCCGCCGCGCGCGCAGGAGCTCCGCCGCCTTGATCAACCTCGCGGCGCGGTCGGTCGCGGGTGTGCGCGCCCAGGCGGAGCCCGCCTCGGCCGCCGCCTGGACCGCTGCGGCGACCTCAACCTCGCTCGCCTCAGCCGCGGTCGCGATCACCCGCGCGGGCGCGCCGGGATCGGTGGACGCAAAGCCCTCGCCGGAGCGGCGCTCGCCGCCGACGATCACCGGCACCTCGATCGGCAGCCGCCGATCGACCGCCGCGAGGGCGTCGGCGAGCGCCGCGCGGTTGTCCGCCCGCCGAAGCTCGAGCGGCGGCTCGTTTCGAAACGGCGGCGGTTCGACTGCGACCGCGCTCATGGCGGGACGAGGAGCTCTTCGAGCGGCGCACCGTCGGCCTGCTGAGCGAGGAAGGACGTGTTCGCGGTGTTCTCGAGCAGCCTCCTGACGAGGTATGCCATCCCGGCGACCAGGTCCCCCACAGGGCAGTAGATCCTCGTTCGCGTGCCGGATTCGGCGAGCGCCCGCGCGAGGTCGTCGCCGAGCCCCCGCAGGACCTGGATCTCGAGCTCCTCGCCGCGGGCCCCGGCGAGCCGGCTGTAGGCGATCGCGTGGCTCACCGAACGCAGGTTGTGGGAGCCGATTGCGACCCGGATGCTTGCCGGTGCCTCGCGGGCGCGGTCGATCAGCCGCCTCGTCAGGCGCTCGAAGTTCCGGTCCGACTCGGCCTTGTCCTCGAACACCGGCGGGCGCCAACCCTGCTGGGCAGCCTCGACGATCTCGTGGTCCCAGTACGCGCCCTTGACCAGCCGGACCGTGAGCGGCTGTGCCCGACCGGCGGCGTCGACGGCCGCGAGCAGTCGCTCGAGCCCCTGCGGCGAGTCGCGCAAATAGGCCTGGACGACGACGCCGATCGACGGTCCCTCGCGGAACTCCGGCTCGGCGAGCAGGTCGAGGAGGAGCTCGGTCGTCGTCTCGAACGTGTCCACGGACTCCATGTCGATGTGCAGGTGGGCGCCGTGGGCGCGCGCGCTTCTCAGCAGCGGCCGGAGCCGGCCCGCCGCGTCGTCGATCCCGCGGCGCGGATGCTCGGGCCGGATCAGTGGCGTCAGCGCCGTGACCTTCACCGAGAGGTTGACGCGCGGCAGCGGGCCCGCCGCGTCGCGGTCGAGGAGCGGGTGGTCGGGGTAGCGCTCAGCCGCCGCCGCGAGCACGTCGAGCGCCTCGGTGCATCGGCTCGCGTAGCGGTCGGCCTCGGCGCTCGTCATGGTCGCCTCCCCGAGCAGATCGACCGAGTTGCCGATCCCGGCGCGGCGCAGGCGCTCGAGCTCGTCGGTGGCGTCGGCCGGGGAGTCGCCGACGATGAACCGGTGCGCCATGTGGCGAACGCCCGCCGCGGCCGCGCGCCCGAGCGCGGCACGCCCGGCCTTCGTGTGCGCGGCCCGCATCGCCGCGTCGAGCGTCGCCGGGCGGTGCTCAACCTCTGCGGCGAACGAGGTGAGGTGCCGCGCCAGATCGTCGGCCGAGCGGCATGCCGGGGTGACGTCGACGAGCCGGAAGAGCGCCGCGCGAAGCTCGCGGTCGCGGGTCGTAGCCCGCATCGCTCGGTCGTCGAGCGCCCGAAGCGGGTTGCGCGTCGATCCCGGCAGCCCGGCCGCGATCTCGCGACCGACCGCCAGCACCTCGGGGTCGAGGGCCGCTTCGTCGATCGACGCCAGATCGGCCGCCACGACTCGAATCTTCCCGCGCCGCGCAAGTTGCAACCAATCCGGGCGCCTTCCGATCGCCCACGGGCACGCCTAGACTGAGTCGGGCTGGCTATGCAGTCGCGGGAGGTGTGAGCTTCTCGAGGAAAGTCCGGACACCACAGGGCAAGGGCGGTGGGTAACGCCCACCCGGGGAAACCCGCGGGAAAGTGCCACAGAAATGACACGGCCGATGGCGCGCCAACACGTGAGGTGCGCACAGGCAAAGGTGAAATGGTGCGGTAAGAGCGCACCGGCGTCGCGGTGACGCGGCGGCCAGGCAAACCCCGCCCGGTGCAAGGCCAAGCAGGACCGTAGACCCGGCCCGGCGAGGTCCAGGTAGGCCGCAGGGCGAGAGCCCCGCTGGGGACCTAGGCCCCGGCGAGATGGATGGCTGCACACGACAGAATCCGGATTACAGGCCAGCTAAGGAAGGGGCCCCGGCGACGGGGCCCCTTCTACGTTTGGAAGGCTGACCGGCGTGGCGATCCGTCTCTACGCGCAGCTTCTGCGAAAGCCGCAGATCCAGATCGCAGTGATTGCGGCCTTCGTCTCGGGTCTCATGGTCGGCCTGCCGCTGGCGGTCGTGCTCATGGTCCAGCGCGAGACCGGCAGCTTCGCCTCCGCGGGCGCCGTCTCGGCCGCCGTGGCGATCGCGGCGGCGGTGCTCGGGCCGCTGCGCGGCCGCGCCGTGGACCGCCGCGGGCAGGGCATCCTGCCGGGCTTCGCGATCCTCTCGGCGCTGGCCCTCGTCGCGCTCGTGCTCGCGACCGAGAGCGAGGCGCCGCTGGGGGCTCTGATCGTTCTCGGAGCCATGGCCGGCGCCGCGACCGCACCCGTTCTGCCCAGCCTGCGCAACCTCTGGATCGACCTCGTCGACGACGCCCGTCAGCTGCCCGCCGCCTACGGTCTGCACGCGGTGCTGCTCGAGGCGTTCTTCATCGGCGGCCCGCTGATCGCCGGCGGGCTGATCGCCGTCGGCTCGCCCGCCTTCGCGGTGCTCGCACTCGCTGCCTGCGAGCTGGTCGGCGTCGTCTCCTTCGCCCTGATGCCCGCGTCGCGCGGGTGGCGAGGCGCGCCGAGCAACGCTGGCCGAGCGGGCGCGCTCGCCAGCGCGGGCGTCGTCACGCTGGTCCTGATCGACGTGCCGTACGGCGCGATGTTCGGCGCCCTCGACGTCGCGGTGCCGGCGTTCGCCACAGCCCGTGGCGCGGCGGCGGCGGCCGGTCCGATCCTGGCCGCGCTCGCACTCGGAAGCATGATCGGCGGCCTCGCGTTCGGTGCCCGCGCCGCTGGGCCGGGCGACCGCGGCCGGCGCAACCTCGTGCTGCTCGCGACGGTCACCCTCCTGATCGCGCCGGCCATGTTCGCGGAATCGCTCGCGGCGCTTGGCGTGATCATGGCCGTGGCCGGCCTGGCGGTGGCGCCGCTGACGGCGCTCTTCTTCGGGCTGATCGACGACATCGCGCCGGTGGGCACCGCGACGGAGGCGGCGAGCTGGATCACCACCGCCTACACGGCGGGCTTTGCACTCGGCACGGCGGGCGGCGGCGTCGTGGTCGATCACCTCGGCACGACGGAGGCGTTCGCCGCCGCCGCGGCCTTCGCGCTCGTCGCGACGGCGATCTGCGCCGTGCGCCGGCGCAGCCTCCCGGCTGCCGCGTAGCCGCGGCCGGCCATAAAGTGGAAACTCCGGTCGAACTCTTTTGTTAGTGTCCGCCTCGCCTAGTCCCCGCCGGATACGGCGGGGAGCGGGGGACCCAATCAGGGGGGATTCCTCGGTCCCGGGGCGAGTCGCAGGCGAAAAGCCGCGTAGCGCCAGCTCTTTCGGCGCGAGCCCGTCAGCTAACCCCGCAGGCCCCGAAAGAGATGGACGAAGCCACTTCGTGCCCCAGAGCGGCATCGCAGAACCGAGCCCGGATCAGGTCGCTGATCGCTGCCGGCGCGCTCGCGCTCTCGGCGGTGGTGGCAAGCGCACACGGCAGCGACTCCTCCGGCGGGACCGGCGGCGGCACGAGCACTACGTTCGGCTGCCCGGATGCCGGGCTCGGCCAGCGGATCTTGAAGCTCGGCGACTGCGGCACCGACGTGAAAACGCTGAACTGGATCCTGAGCGCGAAGGACTTCGGGCGGCCGCCGCTCGCCGAGACGTTCGAAGACGCGACGGCGGCCGCCGTCGAGGCGCTTCAGATCTCCGCCGCCCTGGCCCCGGACGGCGTCGCCGACGCCGAAACCACCGCGGCGCTCGTCAACTCGATGCCGTTGCAGGTCGCGACCTGGTACGGCCCCGGCTTCTTCGGCAACGAGACCGCTTGCGGCAAGGTGCTCACGCGGCGCACGCGCGGCGTCGCCCACCGGAAGCTGCCGTGCGGCACGCGCGTGGTCGTGCGTTACGGCGGTCACTACGTGCTCACGCGGGTGATCGACCGTGGACCGTTCTCGAATCAGGCGAAGTGGGACCTCACCCAGGCCACCGCGGAGCGGCTCGGGTTCACGTATACGGACGAGGTTCGCGTCGCGAAGCTCCGCCGCTGAGCGGGCCGCGCGGCTGGGCTCAGGCGGCGGCCGGCAGGACCGCCGGGTCCGACTGATCCTGCGGCAGGGCCGCCGCGTTTGCGACCAGGCTCTGGAACTCGTTCATCGCCAGGTGGGCGACGGCCTCGAGCAGCTCCTCGTCGCTCCAACCGTGCTCGCGCGCCTCCTCGGCAAGGTGCTGCGAGGGCCGCCCGTCGGTAGCGAGGAGGGCCTCGAGGAACGTGAGCACGGCCGCCTCGCGCTCGTCGGCCGAGTTGAAGCTGCGGGCGCGCGAGATCTCGTCGAGGCCGAGCCCCGCGGCCCGGGCGGTCTTCGCGTGCTGGGCGATCGAGTACGGGTCCCCGCGCCGCTGCGCCACCGCGAGCGCGATCCGCTCGCACGTCGCGCCGGGGAGGACGCCGCCGCGGAGCTCGTGCCGCATGCGCGCGTAGGATCGAAGCGCCGCCGGCGAGCCGGCGAGCACGCCGATGAACTTGGACACCTGCCCGGCCGCGCCCTGGACGCCCTTGAGGATCTTCACGCTGCCCTCGGGAGCGGTGAGTTCATCGTGAATGTGAAACCGGCTGATGTCTGTCTTCACCGTCATCGCGCTTCCCGCCTTTACTTTACCTTTAGCTAGTTACTTACTTGTAGTAAGGAGGCTATCACGACAGGGGCTGGATTTGGTCATTCCCTGGTACGTACGTGTGGACGTCACGGATAAGGTTGCGCCGCACGTACCCAGGCCCATGAGGAGGACCGATGGCCGAGCCCCAGCGCCCCGAGACCGCCGACGACGTGATGAAGATCGTCCGAGATCAGGACGTGCGCTTCATCCGCCTCTGGTTCACGGACGTCCTCGGCCAGCTGAAGAGCTTCTCGATCAACTCATCGGAGCTCGAGGACGCATTCGAGGGCGGGATGGGCTTCGACGGTTCCTCGATCACCGGCTTCAACCCAATCGAGGAATCGGACATGATCGCGATGCCTGACCCGTCGAGCTTCGCGATCCTGCCCTGGCGCATCGGTGAGAAGTCGACCGGGCGGATGTTCTGCGACGTCCAGGTGCCGGGCGGCGAGCCGTACGAGGGCGATCCGCGGTGGATCCTGCGACGGGCGCTTCAGCGCGCCTCGGACCTGG
>DATHAL010000052.1:0-5162 GCA_035296705.1 Solirubrobacterales bacterium | reverse complement strand
CGACTACCTGGCGATCGCCGCGGGGCGCGGGCCCGACGTCGAGGGGCTCGGGCTGGACGACGCGGGCGTGCAGACCGGCGAGAACGAGCGCATCGAGGTCGACGAGCGGCTGCGGACCTCGGCCGAGGGCGTCTACGCGATTGGCGACGTCGTGCCGGGGCCCGCGCTCGCCCACAAGGCCTCCGACGAGGGCATCGTCGCGGTCGAGGCGGCCGCGGGCCTCGACCCCCACCCGCTCGACTACAACTCGATCCCCGCGGCGACCTTCTGCCACCCGCAGGTGGCGAGCTTCGGCATGACCGAGAAGCAGGCGCGCGACGCCGGCTACGACGTGGTGGTCGGCAAGGTGCCGATGGGCGCGGTCGGAGCGCCGACGGTGTACGGCGAGCGGACCGGGATGATCAAGATCGTCGGCGACAAGCGCTACGGCGAGATGCTCGGCGCGCACATCGTGGGCGCCAAGGCGACCGACCTGATCGCCGAGCTCGTGGTCGCGCGCGACCTCGAGGGCGGGTTTGCCGAGGTGGCGCGCTCGGTCCACGCCCACCCGACCTTCTCCGAGGCGACGATGGAGGCGGCGCGGGCGACGGACGGGTGGCTGATCCACGGCTGAGCGCCGCGGACGGCCGCACCCCGGCACCGCGCCTGAAGGCCACGGACGAGCTGCCCGAGGACCCAGCCCGGCCGATCTTCTACTTCGACTTCGCCTCGCCCGAGTGCTGGCTCGCGGCGGAGCGGGTCAACCACGAGTTGCCGTTCGTGCCGGTGTGGGTTCCGATCCGGATCGAGCGGCAGAGCGTGGGGGCAAGCCCGCACGCGAACGAGCTCGCCGACCTCGGCCGCCGCGCCGCCGCCCAGGGTCTCCCGAAGCCGCGCCTCCCGGACCCATGGCCGGAGGACCTCGACGTCGCGCTGCGCGCCGCCACCTTCGCCGCCGCGTCGGGCCGGGTCGTCGCCTTCTCGCTGGCCGCGCTGCGACAGGCGTTCGCCGCCGGGCGCGACCTCTCGCAGGTCGACAACGTCCTGGTCGCCGCAGCGGCGTGCGAGCTCCACCCGCGCGCGGTGCTCAAGGGCATCGAGAGCCGGTCGGTAGAGGAGCGGCTACGAGCGACGAGCGAGGCGGCGGCCGCCCGCGGCGTGATCGGTCTGCCCGCTATTGGGGCCCGCGGTCGCCTCTTCCAGGGGGAACGGGTTGCCGACGCCGCCCGCAAAGAGCTCTTCGGCGGCTTTGAAGACGAGCGCGGCGGTGGACCATCCACCGACTAAGCGGTGGCGTAAGCACTACCAAAAGGGTGGCGTACCCGCCGCGAAGTCGCTAAGGGTGGTCTGATCGGCGACTTCTCCGCCAACCCGTTCGTCTACGCGACGCCGGTCGGCGAAGCGGGCCTCATCGACCGCGAGGAGGAGCTCTCTCGCATCCTCTCGCGTGCTCGGGGCGGTCATCCTTCGCGCCTTGCCGCCCCGCGGCGATATGGGAAGACCTCGCTCGTACGCACCGCTCTTGCCACGGCCGAGCGCGAAGGCCATCCCACCGTCTACGTCAACTTCTACGGGATTCTCTCAGTCGAGGACGCGATCGCGCGGCTCGAGCTGGGCTACCGGGGCCTGAAGGGCCGGCTGGCCGCGTGGGTCGAGGGACTGCTTCGGGGCCTCCAGCCGACGATCAAGACCCCGGCGGTGGAAGTCACGTCGCAACTCGACACGGATGCCGGCAAGCGGCTTCTCACGCTGCTCGACCTTCCACGGCGAGCGGCGGAGCGAGCCGGGTTGCAGGTGGTCGTCGCCTTCGACGAGTTCCAAGCGGTCATCGGCTCGCGCCCGCGCTCGACGGCGCCCTCCAGAGCGTCATCGAGCAACACGGCAACGACGTCGGGTACGTCTTCGCCGGCTCGCACCCGGGGATGATGCGGGCGCTGTTCGCCGATCGCGAGCGTCCATTCTTGGGCCAGGCCCGCGGCAATCTTTCTCGCACCGCTGGCGAACGGCGACCTCGCGACGTTTTCATCGCCGAGCGCTTCGAGGCGACGGGTCGCGACGCCGGGCCGGCGCTTGGCCCGCTGGTCGACCTCGTGCGGGGCCACCCGCAGCGCGCGATGCTCTCGGCGCACCTCCTGTGGGAGCGTACGCCCGAGGGGGGCGTGGCCGACGAGGCGACCCTGGCCGGCGTGCTCGAGGATCTCGGGCAGGAGCTCGGGGAGGCGTTCGCGGCGCTGTGGCAGGGTCTCTCGGACAGTGAACGCCGGGCGCTCGTAGTCGTCGCCAGCGCGCCGGGGTCGCCGACCGCGAAGCAGGCTCTGGCGGAGGTCGCCCTGCCACGGGAAACCGCGCGCGACGCGATCGACCGACTGCTCGACGAAGGCCGCCTCTTCGACGCAGGTCAGCGTTTCGTAGTGACCGATCCGCTGCTCGAGCGCTGGCCGATCGGCGGCCGCGCGGGAGTTTCCTGAGCGAGCACCCGGGCCCACGCTCATCGAGTAATCTCCCGCTGGCATGGCCAAGGCCAAGGCGCGGGAGGAAGAGCAGCGGGCCGCCGACTCGTCCGACGGCGCCGCCGCGCCCGCCGACGAGCAGGACCGCTCGCCGGATGAGCGTCTTCCGGTCGAGCCCGGCGAGCACCACGAGCTCCCCGACCGCGAGGGCTGCGAGGACATCCTCCGCAAGATGCTCCTCATCCGCCGCTTCGAGGAGCGCGCCGGCGAGATGTACACCAAGGCGGCGATCGGCGGCTTCCTCCACCTGGCCATCGGCGAGGAAGCGGCCGTCGTCGGCGCGGCGCTCGCCATGCGCGAGTCCGACTACCTGATCTCGACCTATCGCGAGCACGGGCAGGCGCTCGTGCGCGGCGTCGACCCGAACCGCGTGATGGCCGAGCTCTTCGGCCGCCAGGACGGCGTGTCCAAGGGGCACGGCGGCTCGATGCACCTGTTCGACGTCGAGAAGCGGCTGATGGGCGGCTACGGGATCGTCGGCTCGAACATGCCGCTCGCCGCGGGCCTGGCGCTCGCTTCCGACTACCTGGGGACGGAGGACGTGACGCTGTGCATGCTCGGCGACGGCGCGGTCAACCAGGGCAACTTCGGTGAGTGCCTCAACCTGGCTGCGCTGTGGAACCTGCCCGTCGTGTTCATGGTCATCAACAACCAGTTCGGGATGGGAACGGCGATCGAGCGCCACTCGGCGATCACCGACCTCTCGAAGCGCGGCGACGGCTACGGCGTGCCGGGCTCGCGCTGCAACGGCATGGACGTGCTCGACACCCGCGACGAGATCGAGCGTGCGCTCAAGGCCGCCCGCGAGGAGCGCACGCCCCAGCTCGTCGAGGCCGTCACGTACCGGTTCCGCGGGCACTCGATGGCCGATCCCGAGGAGTACCGCTCGAAGGAGGAGGTCGAGGAGTGGCAGCGCCGCGACCCGATCGCCACCTTCCGGGAGCGCGTGACCCGGGAGGACGTAATGTCCGACGACGACGTCGACTCGCTCGACTCCGAGGCCCAGCAGCGCGTCGACGAGGCGGTCGAGTTCGCCGAACGGAGCCCCTTCCCCGAGCTCGAAGCGCTCTACGACGACCTCTACTCCTACGACAGCGACCGCATCCCGGGCTGGTGGGTCATCGACGAGCGCGCTCCCGAGACGCACAGAGGCGAGGCCCTGCGCGAGTCCTCGAGCGAGGCCATGCGCGAGCTCGCCGAGGCGGGCGCGGCCTACGCGGAGGTGGGTGACGCCGAGGAGCGGCGCAAGCGCCCCGACCCCGAAGAGGGCGAGGAGCAGTCGTCGGGACCGCGTGAGGAAGAGGGCGGAGGCGACTGACCGTGGCCGAGGTCCGCTACCGCGAGGCGCTCAACCAGGCCCTGCGCGAGGAGATGCAAGAGGACGAGAACGTCTTCATCATGGGCGAGGACATCGGCGTCTTTCAGGGCGCCTTCAAGGTGACGCAAGGGCTTCTCGAGGAGTTCGGTGAGAAGCGCGTGCGCGACACGCCGATCTCCGAGAACACCATCGTGGGCGCCGGCGTGGGCGCCGCCATGGGCGGTCTGCGCCCCGTCGTCGAGATCATGACGATCAACTTCTCGCTGCTCGCGCTCGACCAGATCATCAACGCGGCGGCGTCGATCCGCTACATGTTCGGCGGCCAGGTCGGCGTGCCCATGGTCATCCGCATGCCGCAGGGCGGCGGCCACCAGCTCGGACCGACGCACTCGCACTGCTTCGAGGCGATCTACCTGCACGTGCCGGGGCTGCTCGTCGCCGTCCCCTCTACCGCCGCCGACGCCAAGGGCCTGCTCAAGACCGCGATCCGCGGTCCGAATCCGGTCATCTTCATCGAGCACGAAGCGCTCTATGGCCGCAAGGGCGAGGTGCCCGACGACGGTGACGGCGACGGGCTGATCCGCTTCGGCGAGGCGGCGATCCGCCGCGAGGGCGACGACGCGACGATCGTCGGAATATCGCGCGAGGCGCTCGTCGCCGCCGACGCCGCCGAGACGCTCGCTTCCGAGCACGAGATCGAGGCCGAGGTGATCGATCCGCGCACGCTGCGGCCGCTCGACCTCGACACCATCGTCGAGTCGGTCAAGAAGACGAATCGGGCGGTGATCGTCGAGGAGGGCTGGCCGCACGGCGGGGTCGGGGCGAACCTGGCGGCGCTGATCCAGGAGCAGGCCTTCGACTGGCTCGACGCCCCGGTCCAGCGCGTGACCGGCGCCGACGTGCCGATGCCCTACTCGAAGCCGCTCGAGCAGGCCGCCTTCCCACACGCCGAGCACGTGGTGCACGCCGCGCTCGCTACCTTCAGGGACGTCTGATGGCCAGCGACGTCACGATGCCGCGCCTGTCCGACTCCATGGAGGAGGGCACGGTGCTCAAGTGGATCGTGGAGGAGGGCGGCGAGGTCAAGCGCGGCGAGCCGCTCGTGGAGATCGAGACCGACAAGGCCAACATGACCTACGAGGCCGACACCGACGGGGTGCTGGTCGAAGTGGTCGCCAGCGAGGGCGACACGCTGGAGGTGGGCGAGGTCATCGCGCGCATCGGCGAGGCCGGCGAGGCCAAGGGCGGCGGTGAGGAGAAGGACGAGGAGCCCGAGGCCGAGGAGCAGCCCGAGGAGGACGAGCAGCCCGAAGAGAACGAGGGCGAGAAGGAGCCGGAGGGCGAGGCGGAGCCCG
>DATHAL010000051.1:0-10210 GCA_035296705.1 Solirubrobacterales bacterium | reverse complement strand
GGTGCTCGAGTGCGCTCAGAACCTCGCCTGCGCCGGCGCCGAGCCACTCGGCCTCACGAACTGCCTCAACTTCGGCAATCCCGAGAAGCCGTCGGTGGCGTGGCAGCTAGACCGCTCGACACGCGCGCTGGCCGACGCCTGCGACGCGCTGGCGATTCCGGTGGTCGGCGGCAACGTCTCGCTCTACAACGAGACCGAGGACGGCCCCATCTACCCCACGCCGGTCGTCGGACTGGTCGGCGAGCTTCCGGATCCGGATCGCGCCGGCGGCCTCGCGCTCAAAGACGGCGACGCCGTTGCCGTCTGTGGCCCGTTCTCGCCGTCGCTCGCCGGCTCGGAGCTCGCCAAGCTGCGCGGTGAGCTCGGGCCGGGGCTGCCGTCGGTGCCGATCGAGGCCGTGCGCGGCGCGATCGAGCTCGTGCGCGACGCCGTCCGTGGCGGCCGCGTGCGCGCCGCCCACGACATCAGCGACGGCGGTCTCGCTTGCGCGGTCGCCGAGATGGCGATCGCCGGCGGCGTCGGGACGGAGCTCGATCTCGACCCGCTGGTCGAGCGTCGCGGCTGCTCGGGCGAGACGGCGTTCTACGGCGAGGGCCCAGGCGGCTTCCTCCTCGCCGGAGATCGGGCCGAGCTCGAGGCGCTCGCCGGCGGGAGCGGCGTGGACGTGTTCTTGATCGGGTCGGCCGGCGGCGAGCGGATTGCGATCTCGGCGGCCGAGGCCGACCTCGACGTGCCGCTCGCCGAAGCCGAGCGAGCCTGGCGGTCACTCGGCGAGCGCGCCGACGCGCCCGTCGTCGCCTGATCCACGGCGGCCCCGCAAACTGCGCCAAGCGCACCTGGACGAGCGTGCCAGGCCGGTCTCGCGATCCGGCCCCGCTGCTAGCCTCTACGCGCAGGCGATCGTCTGCTTCGCACGCCACTTCTCGAGGCCGGAGAAGCCCTTATGAGCCCAACCGAGCGGTCCATCCCCAGCCGCGACGATCCGGACGTTCCCGATCGCGACGGGCCTCGGGACGAGTGCGGCGTCTTCGGCATCTACGCGCCGGGCCACGACGTCGCGCGCCTCGCCTACTTCGCCCTGTATGCCCTCCAGCACCGCGGTCAGGAGTCGGCGGGGATCGCGACCTGCGAGGGCGGCCACATCACGACGCTGCGCGACACCGGGCTCGTCTCGCAGGTCTTCGACGAGGAGAAGCTGCGCGCGCTCGACGGCGACATGGCGGTCGGCCACGTTCGCTACTCGACGACCGGAGGCGGCTCGTGGGAGAACAGCCAGCCCGTGTGGCGCGACGACGGCCGCGAGGTGGCGCTCGCGCACAACGGCAACCTCACGAACGCCGTCGAGCTCTACACGGAGCTGCGCGAGCGCGGGATCTCGTTCCGCGGCACCTCCGACTCGGAGATCATCGCGGCCCTGCTCTCGACTGAGGACGCCCGTCCGATCGAGAACGCCGTCGCGACCGTGATGCCGCGCCTGGAGGGCGCCTACTCCACCGTGGTGATGACGAAGCGCGCCGTGGTTGCGTTCCGCGACCCGCACGGCGTCCGCCCGCTGGCGCTCGGCAAGCTCGGCGACCGCTGGTGCGTCGCGTCGGAGAGCTGCGCGTTCGACATCATCGGCGGGAAGCTCGTCCGCGAGGTCTCCCCCGGCGAGGCGGTCTCGCTGACCGCCGACGGCCTCGAGAGCCGGCAGGTGGTTCCGTCGCGACGCGCCGCACACTGCGTCTTCGAGCACATCTACTTCTCGCGGCCGGACACCAGGCTCGAGGGCCGGGTGCTCCAGGAGGTGCGCGGCAGGATGGGCGAGATCCTCTGGCGCGAGGCGCCGGCCGACGCCGACCTCGTGATCTCGGTGCCCGACTCCGGCAACCCGGCGGCGACCGGATACGCGCGCGCGAGCAGGCTGCCCAAGGACGACGGGCTGATCAAGAACCGCTACGTCGCCCGGACCTTCATCCAGCCGGGGCAGGAGCTCCGCAAGCACGGCCTGCGGATGAAGTTCAACCCGCTGCCGGAGATCGTCGCGGGCAAGCGGATCGTGGTCGTCGACGACTCGATCGTCCGCGGCAACACCACCCGCCAGATCGTCGGCATGCTCCGTGACGCCGGCGCGAAGGAGGTCCACCTGCGGATCTCGGCGCCGCCGATCCGCCACCCATGCCATTACGGCATCGACATGCACACGCGCGAGGAGATGGTTGCCCACGAGCGCACGCCGGAGGAGGTCGCGCGCGAGATCGGCGCCGACTCGCTCGCCTACCTCTCGCTCGAGGGCGTCTACGACGCCGTCGGGACCCCGCGCGATGCGCATTGCGACGCGTGCTTCACAGGCGAATACCCGCTCGGCGACGCCGAGGACGCGAACGGCAAGTTCGCGCTCGAGGAGCTGCCGGTCGTGCAGACCGCCGGCTGAGCGTGCCCGACTCGCGGTTCCGCTCGGGGGCGAGTTCTCCGCCGCCCGGCCGTACATCCTCTGAGTGATGCGCCAGCAGAGCCTGATCGAAGCGGTGCCGAGCGACGACCTCGAAGCTGCGCTCGAGCTCGAGTTCGGCCACCCGGGGTTCAGGCCGGGCCAGCGCGAGGCGGTCGGGGCAGTGATCGCGGAGCGGGACGTCCTGCTCGTGATGCCGACCGGCGCCGGGAAGTCTCTCTGCTATCAGCTACCGGCAGTCCTCGACGGCCGGCTCTCGATCGTCGTCTCACCGCTCGTCTCGCTGATGACCGACCAGGTGGAGAGCCTCGGCGGCCGCGCCGAGCTGATCAACGCCCAGCGGGACCCGAGCGCAAACCGCCGGGCGCTCGAGCGGGCGCTGGCCGGCGACGTGCGGATGCTCTACGTGGCCCCGGAGCGCTTCAGGACGCCGGGGTTCACCGATCGGCTCGGCGCGGCGCAGATCGGCCTCTTCGTGGTCGACGAGGCGCACTGCGTGAGCCAGTGGGGTCACGACTTCCGGCCCGAGTACTTTCAACTCGGCGAGGTGGCGCGGCGGCTCGGCGCGAGCTCGATCTTCGCGGCGACTGCGACCGCGACGCCGAGGGTCGCTGCCGACATCGTCCGGCGACTCGGGCTCTCCGACCCGGTCCGGATCATCACCGGCTTCGAGCGCTCGAACCTCTCCTACGACGTGGTGCCGGTCGCCTCGGCGCGAGCGAAGCGCGAGGCGACGAGCGCGCTCCTGCGCGAGCCCGGCGCCCTGCCGGCGATCGTGTATGCCGGGACGCGGAAGAAGGCCGACGAGACGGCCGCCCGCCTGGCGCGCGAGCTCGGAGTGCAGGTCCCCGCCTACCACGCGGGGATGGAGCGCGGGCCGCGCGCGGAGGCACAGCGCGCCTTCATGGCCGGGGAGACCCCGGTGGTCGTGGCGACGAACGCGTTCGGCATGGGCGTTGACAAGGCCGACGTGCGCACGGTCGTCCACGAGGCGGTCCCGTCGTCGCTCGAGGCCTACTACCAGGAGGCCGGGCGCGCGGGACGCGACGGGCTGCCGTCGCGCTGCGTGCTTTTGGCCGAGAACCGCGACAAGGGCCTGCACGTGTTCTTCATCAACCAGGTCGAGGACGCCGAGGCGAATCGTCATCGCTGGCGCCAGTACCGCGAGGTGTGGGGGTTCGTGGAGGGTGAGGGCTGCCGCCGCGCGGCGATCCTGCGCCACTTCGGCGACGCCACTGAGCCGCAGGCGGAGGCCCGGTGCTGCGACGCCTGCGACGGAGCGCTGATCGTCGCGACGCCGACCGCTCGCCGTCGAGCCGCGTCCGGCGAGCGCGAGTCGGTGGAGAGGGCGATCGTGCGCGTCGTGCGCGACGCCGAGCCGGCCGTCGGCCGGACCCGGGCGGTGGAGATCCTGCGCGGCGGCCGCAGCAAGGTGATCGCGAGGTACGGCTACGACGGGCTGCCCGGTTACGGCGCGTTCCACGACTGGCGCGCCGACGATCTTCTGCGCGAGGTCGACGCGCTGATCGACGGCGGCGCGCTTCGCTCCACCGGCGGCCGATTCCCGAAGCTGCGGGCGCCAGCCGCAGGCTCCTGAGCAGCCGGTGCCGGACGCGCCGCAGACCTTCCGGCTCGCGGTGCTCGCCTCGGGCTCCGGGACGAACCTGCAGGCGATCCTCGATCGCCTGCACGGCCGCGACGGGATCGAGGTCGTCGCGGTCGCCTCCGACAAGCCCGACGCGAGGGCGCTCGGGCGCGCCGAGGAGGCAGGGGTCGAGAAGCGCGCGTTTCCGGCGAGCCAGTACGGCGATCGCCGCGCCCGCGATCGTGCGATCGCCGAATGGCTCGAGGACCGCGGCGTGGACCTCGTCGTCCTCGCGGGTTACATGCAACTCCTCTCGCCGGAGTTCGTGCGCCGCTTCGCCGGCCGGATCATCAACGTCCATCCGGCGCTCCTGCCCTCGTTCGCCGGCCTCGACGCGATCGGCCAGGCGCTCGCGCGCGGCGTCCGGGTGACGGGCGTGACCGTCCACTTCGTCGACGAGGGGATCGACACGGGACCGATCCTGCTCCAGCGCGCCGTCCCGGTCTCCGGCGAGCGCAATCGCGAGCAGCTCGAGGAGGCGATCCACGGCATCGAGCACGAGCTTCTGCCGGAGGCGATCCGTCTGATCGCCTCGGGCCGGGTGTCGCTCGACGCACGGACACGCCTGGTGACGATCCAGCCCGGGTCATAGACTCGGCCGCATGACGATCGAGTCGACGATCGGCACCGAGGGAGGAGCGCCTCCGGCCGGCGCGCCGGTGCGAGTGCGCCGAGCGCTGATCTCCGTCTCCGACAAGACCGGCGTCGTCGACTTCGCCCGCGGGCTCAAGGAGCTCGGAGTCGAGATCCTCTCCACCGGGGGGACGGCGACGGCGATCCGCGACAGCGGCATCGAGGTCACCGACGTCGCCGAGTTCACGGGATCGCCGGAGATCCTCGACGGGCGCGTGAAGACGCTTCACCCTCGCCTTCACGCGGCGCTGCTCGCGCGGCGGGAGGACCCGGCGCACATCGCGACCCTGGAGGCGGAGGGGATCGAGCCGATCGACCTGGTCTGCGTGAACCTCTATCCGTTCGAGCGCACGGTGGGCGAGCCCGGGGTTTCCGAGGAGGAGGCGGTCGAGAACATCGACATCGGCGGGCCGACGATGATCCGCGCCGCGGCGAAGAACCATCGCAGCGTGGCAGTGATCGTGAAGCCGGAGAGCTACGACGCGGTCCTCGAGGAGCTCCGGGAGTCGAGCGGCGACGTCTCCGCGGAGACGCTGCACTGGCTCGCCAACGAGGCATTCGCCCACACGGCGGCCTACGACGCGGCGATCAGCCGTTGGTTCGGGCTTCGCTATGAGGTCTTCCCGAGCCACTTCGTGATGTCCTACGAGAAGCTCCTCGACCTCTCCTACGGCGAAAACCCGCACCAGAAGGCGGCGCTTTACGCCGAGTCGCCGGCGCGTGAGCACGTGCTGTCGGGGGTCGGGAAGCTGCACGGCAAGGATCTCTCCTTCAACAACGTCCTCGACCTCGACTCCGCGAGGCGCCTGCTCGACGAGTTCGACGAGCCCGCCTGCGTGATCGTCAAGCACAACAACCCGTGCGGCGCCGCGGTCGGGCGTGACCCGCTCGACGCTTATGACCGGGCGTTTGCGTGCGATCCGCTTTCGGCGTTCGGGGGCGTGATCGTCTTCAACCGGCCCGTCGGCACAGCACTCGCCGAGCGCCTGCACCAGCAGTTCATCGAGGTGCTGCTGGCACCCGGCTTCGAGGACGACGCGCTTGCCGTGCTGACCCAGAAGGAGGCGATCCGGATCCTCGTCGTCGACGCGATCGCCTACGAGCCGCGCGAGCGTGACATCAAGCGCGTCCGCGGCGGGTTACTCACCCAGGACCCGGATCGGATCGAGGAGACGCGAGAGACGATGACGGTGCCGACGATCGCGCAGCCGAGCGAGGCGCAGTGGGCCGGTCTCCTGTTCGCGTGGCGGGTCTGCCGTCATGTGCGCTCGAACGCGATCGTGTTCGCGAACGACGGCGCGACGATCGGGATCGGCGCCGGGCAGATGAGCCGCGTCGACTCGGTTCGGATCGCGATCGAGAAGGCGCGCGAGGCGCGCGGCGACGATGCGGCCGCCTTGCTGGCGGGGTCCGTCGTCGCGTCCGACGCGTTCTATCCATTCCCGGACGGGCCGCTGGCGGCGATCGACGCCGGGGCGACGGCGCTGATCCAGCCCGGGGGCTCGAAGCGCGACGCGGAGGTGATCGGCGCCTGCGACGCCGCGGGCGCGGCGATGGTGTTGACCGGCCGGCGCCACTTCCGCCACTAGTCGATGACGGGCGCGACGCTGCACGTCCTGCGGGTCTTCTGCGCCGAGGACAACACCGGCGGCAACCGGCTCGGCGTCTTCCTGGACGGAGCGGAGATCGCTGAGGAGCGGCGCCAGGCGGTCGCGGCGGACCTCGGCTTCGCGGAGACGGTGTTCGTCGACGACCGCGGAAACGGCGGGCTGAGGATCTTCACGCCGGAGATCGAGCTGCCGCTGGCCGGACACCCACTGGTCGGGACGGCATGGCTGCTTCGCGAGCAGGGCGATTCGGTGACCGCGCTGAGGCCGCCCGCGGGCGAGGTGGCGGTTCGGTTCGAGGGCGAGCTCGCGTTCGTCTCGGCCGACCCCGAGTGGGCCCCGCCGTTCGAGTTCGTCGAGCTGGACTCGGAGGCCGAGGTGGACGCGCTGACGGGGCCGCCGGAGGACAGCGGGTACGTCGAGTGCTGGAGCTGGAGCGAGAACCCGGACATGATCCGGGCGCGCGTGTTCGCTCCGGAGGCCGGGATCACCGAGGACGAGGCGACCGGCTCGGCGGCAATGCGGCTCGTCGCGCAGATCGGCGAACCGATCCAGATCCGCCAGGGGGCGACGGCCGGCTCGCTGATCTACGCACGACCGCTGCCCGACGGGCGGTCCGAGGTCGGCGGGCGGGTGGTGCAAGACGAGGTCAGGGAGTACTCGGCGGCGGCTGGGCGCGGCTACTCGGAGCCGACATAGACCGCGACCGGGATCGCAATCATGAGCAGCGAGAGCCCGAGGACCCACGGGCCGTGCCGGTTCGCCCGCTGGATCAGGATCGCGCCGATCACGATTCCGACGATCGGGATCAGGACGCCGCCGATGTAGCCGGCGATGACGAGGCCGTCGCCGCCGCCCGCGCGGCGCGTGCGCGACGCCGTCGCCACTGAGGAGTACGGCGCCCGGTCGTCCGTCCAGCGGGTCCCGTCCCAGTAGCGGACCCTCCCCGCATCGCCCTCGGGATCGGGGTACCAGCCGGCGGGCGGCGGCATGTCAGCCGGGCGATCGGGCGGCGGCGGGGCGGCCGTGCGCTCGTCCGTCCACCGCGATCCGTCCCAGTAGCGCTGCGAAGACGCGTCGTCCGGATCGGGATACCAGCCGGGGACCGGAAGCTCGCTCATGGCGAGAGGCTAATCGCTGGAGCGCCCGGCAACGGATGTGGGGTTTTGGCCCTATGCGGTACCAAAACCCACACTCGTCGAGTCGTGAGCGCGCAACTGCGCCGGATACAGTCTGAGCGGGGGCGTGGCCCGAAGGTCGGGCTGCAGACTTTTAATCTGCTGGTCTGGGTTCGATTCCCAGCGCCCCCATAGAGTTGACCTGATGCGTGTCTCGGCCAAAGCCGACTACGCCGTGCGGGCGATGGTCGAGCTCGCGTCCGTCTCGGCCGAGGAGCGGCCGGCGAAGGGCGACGTGATCGGGGAGGCGCAGCGCATTCCCGTGCGGTTCCTGGAGAACATCCTCGGCGAGCTCCGCGTGCACGGGCTCGTCCAAAGCCGGCGCGGGACGGAGGGCGGCTACTGGCTCGCGCGGGCGGCCGATGAGATCACGCTGGCGGAGATCATCCGGGCGGTGGAGGGGCCGCTCGCGACGGTGCGCGGGGAGGCGGCGGACGAGATCGAGTATCCGGGCGGGTCGGCTCCGCTTCGGCAGGTGTGGCTGGCGCTGCGGGTGAACATCCGCCAGATCCTCGAGACCGTGACTCTTGCCGACGTCGTCGCCGGGGACCTACCTGAGCCGATCGGGACGCTTTCGCAGCACCCCGAGGCCGCTGCCGCACGTGAGTCGCGGTTCGGCCGCGGGCCTCGCGCGCCTCGCCGTCCAGCTGCCTGAAGGTCGCGTAGAGCACGAGCCCGAGCCAGCGCCCCCGAGACCAAGGCCGCCACGTTCACGCGACCGCGAGCTCCTCGGTCTGCGGGTGGTTGCCGTTGGAATCGAACACTCGCGCGCGACTCGGCGTCACGTAGACGATCTGCCGGTCGGCGAGCTCGAGCTCCTCGATCTCGTTGCGGGTGAGCTGCGCGATCAGCGGGCTCCCGTCCGCCAGCGTCATCTCCAGCCGCACCTCGAACCCGAGACGGACGATCCGCTCGATCATCGCCTCCTCGGAAGTCGTTGTCGGCATGTGCGAGATGTGGACGTCGTGCGGGCGTACGAGCATCGATCCGATCCGGTTCGCCGTACCGACGAAGCTCATCACGAACTCCGTCGTCGGATGGTCATAGAGCTCGGTCGGGCTCCCCGCCTGCTCGACGGCGCCCTCGTCCATGACCACGATCTGCTCGGCCACGTCCATCGCCTCCTCCTGGTCGTGGGTGACGAAGATCGTCGTCACGTGGACCTCGTCGTGGAGGCGACGCAGCCACTGGCGGAGCTCCATTCGCACGCGCGCGTCGAGCGCGCCGAACGGCTCGTCGAGAAGGAGCACCTTGGGCTCGACCGCGAGCGCCCGCGCGAGCGCCATCCGCTGGCGCTGCCCGCCGGAGAGCTGCGACGGGTATCGATCGATCAACCCCTCGAGCTGGACGAGCTGGAGCAGCTCATGAACCCGCTGCCTGATCTCCGCCTTCGGCCGCTTGCGGATGCTGAGCCCGAAGGCGACGTTGTCGCCGACGGTCATGTGCTTGAACGCGGCGTAGTGCTGGAAGCAGAAGCCGACGTTCCGGTCCTGGACCGCGACGTGGGTCATCTCGCGCTCGGAGATCACGACCCGACCGGAGTCGGGCTCCTCGAGCCCGGCGATCACCCGCAAGAGCGTCGACTTGCCGCTCCCGCTCGGGCCGAGCAGCGCCGTGAGCGATCCGTCCGGCACATCGATCGAGACGTCGTCCAGGGCGACGAAGTCACCGAAGCGCTTCGTGGCCTTTTCCACCGTGATGCCCATCTCAGGTCTCCTTTTCGCTTGTCAAGGCCGCCGCACCGCCGACCGCGATCTGCGTCGGCGCCCTGGCGGGTCGGTCACGTCTTTGGATCAGGTTCATAGCGAGCAGGGTCGCGAGCGCCATCACCGCGAGCACGAGTGCCGCCGCATAAGCCCCCGAGACGTTGAAGTGCTCGTAGTTGTTCTCCACCAGGAGCGTCGCCGTCTCGGTCTTGCCCTCGATCTTTCCGGAGACGACCGCCACCGCTCCGAACTCGCCGAGGGCGCGCGCCGTAGAGAGCACGACGCCGTAGGTGACTCCCCACCGGATCGACGGCAGCGTGATCCGCCAGAACGTCTGCCAGCCGCGCGCGCCGAGAGTCGCCGCCGCCTGCTCCTGGTCGTCGCCGATCTCCTGCAGCACGGGCACCACCTCGCGGACCACGAACGGCAGTGAGACGAAGATCGTCGCAAGCGCCATTCCCGGCGGCGAGAAGATCACCTGGATCCCCTGCGCGGCGAGCCACGGCCCGAACCATCCGTCGACGCTTCCGTAGACGAGCACCAGGGAGAGCCCGATGACCACCGGCGAGACGGCGAACGGCAGGTCGATAAGCCCGTTGAGGATCGCCTTGCCGCGGAAGTTGTGGCGCACGAGGACGATCGCGCACGCGATCCCGAAGACCGTGTTCAGCGGCACCGCGATCCCCGCGATCAGGACCGTCAAATAGAAGGCGTGGATCGCCTCCGGGGTCGTCACCGACTCCCAAGCATGCGCGATGCCGTCGTCGAACGCCTTGAAGAAGATCAGCAGGACGGGGATCAGCAGGAGCGCGAGCAGGTAGCCGAGCGCAATCCCGCGCAGCCCGTACTTGGCGAGGCTTCGCTTGCCACGGCCGTTGCGGACGGGGCCGGGACTGATCGTCGCGGCGTCAGCGGGCGGCATGGCGCAGGCTCCTGCGGGAGAGGATCCCGATCGCGGTCAGGATCACCAGCGCGATCGCGAGGAGGACGACCGAAACGGCGGCTGCGGT
>DATHAL010000050.1:0-59272 GCA_035296705.1 Solirubrobacterales bacterium | reverse complement strand
CGCCGGCCGCGCGGTCCTCGTCTCCGAGCTCGTCCCGGGCGCGACGCTGGCCGAGCTGCGCCGCTACGGCACGCTCAGCGACCGCGACGTGGCCGAGATCGGTATCGACGTCTGTGCGGCGCTCGACCACGCCCACGCGCGCGGCGTCGTTCACCGCGACATCAAGCCGCAGAACGTGATCGTGCGCGACGACGAAGCGGGCGGGCGGCTGGCGAAGCTCATGGACTTCGGGATCGCGCGGCTCGCCGGGGCGCCGACCCTGACCGCGGCGGGCGAGGTCGTGGGCACGCTCGCGTACATGTCGCCGGAGCAGGCCGAGGGAGCGCCGGCAGGTCCGCCGTCCGACGTCTACTCGCTCGCGCTAAGCCTGTATGAGTGCTGGTCGGGTGCGAACCCGGTGGCCGGGGACACCCCGGCGCAGACAGCCCGCCGGATCGGGGCCCGGATCAAGCCGCTGCGGGAGCTTCGCCCGGATCTGCCCGAGGGGCTCTGCGACACGATCGACGCCGGCCTCGAACCGGAGGCGGAGCTGCGGCCGGCGCCCGCCGAGCTCGGCGAATGCCTGGAGGCGGAGATCGAGGTGCTCGACGCCTACGCGCCGCTCCCGGGCACCCAGGCCGCGGAAGCCGAGGCCCGGCGGACACGGCTCGGCGCCGTCCGCCTGGTCGTGCTCGCCGGCATCGCCACGGCGCTCGGCCTCCTCGCCGGGCCGTTCGGCCAGGCCGGCCTCGCGGTCACCCTCGCCGCGCTGCTCGCGCCGGCCGCGATCCTCGGCCTCTCGGCCGCGTCGCTCACCCCCCTTGCGGCGCCGCTCCTCGCCCAGGTTGGCCTCGGCGGCGCAGCCGCGGCGCTCGGTTCCGCCGCCGCGAGCATCCGCGCACGCGCGCTTCTCGGCGTTGCGAGCTGGGCCTGGCTTTTGTGCGCGTCCCTCGCGCTCGGCGCCGGCCCTGAGCTCGGTATCGCGGAGCGCGCACCGGAGGGCTGGGCTAGCGACGTTTCGACGGCGGCGAGCGACGTGCTCGCGCCGCTCGGGGACCCGTCGTCGCTCGCGGGCGCGGCGATCTTCGCGCTCGCCGCGGTCGCGCTCGGTTGGGTGCTCCGCCTGCGCCACGGCTCAGTCGCCCTGCTCGCCGCGATGCTGTGGGCAGCGGGCGTCGACGCCGCGCTCACGCTGGTCGGCAACGGCGCCCTCGGCGGCCACGCGGCGGGCGTCGTGGGGGCCGCGGTGGCGGCCGTCGCACTCGAGTTCGGTCTCCTTCGCCCTCAGGCGGGCGACGGGCACGAGCAGGCCAGGCGCCGGCCTCTTCGCCGCAGGCTCGCTTCCCGCCTCGCCTGAGACGGGGAGCGCTACCCGCGGCCCACAGCCGTAGGATTTCGGACCACCGGTCGCGGGGATCCGGCCCTGCGACCCGGGAGAGAGGCGAAGAACATCAGCGTGCTGCGCAACCTTGAGCAACGGATCGAGAACCTCGTGGAGGGTGTGTTCAGCCGCGCCTTCTCCTCGCAGGTCCAGCCGGTGGAGATCGCGCGCAAGCTCGCGAAGGAGATGGACGCGCACCGCACGGCCTCGGTCTCGCGGGTCTACGTCCCCAATCAGTACACGGTCTGGCTCTCGGCCGAGGACCGCAAGCGGCTCGAGGGCTACGAGCGCTCGCTCGAGCAGGAGCTCTCGGCGTATCTGCTCGAGCACGCGCGGCGCCACGACTACGCGCTCCTGACGCGGCCGGAGGTCGAGCTCGAGAGCGACGAGCGCCTTCGCCTCGGCGAGTTCGGCATCCAGACGCGGCTCGTAAAGCCGCCGGCGCGCCAGGGGGAGTCGCCCGAGCAGGGCGAGCCGGGCCAGACGATGGTCTATACGGTCCCGCCCAAGCAGACCAAGTCGCGGCGCCGGCAGCCGGCCGCGCACCTGACGCAGACGAAGGCGATCGTCTCGCTCGACGACCGCCGCTACGTGCTCGACGGGCCGACCGCGGTGCTCGGCCGCTCGCGTGAGTGCGATTGCGTGCTCAACGACCCGAACGTCTCCCGGCGGCACGCCGAGCTTCGCCGCGGGCCGACCGGGGACTGGCAGATCGTGGATGTCGGTTCAACGAACGGGGTAAAGGTGAACGGTCGCAGGGTCGACGCATCCCGGCTCGCCCCCGGCGACGAAGTCGTCCTGGGAACCGTCCGGTTCGTCTTCGACATCGAGCAGTGACCAACAACGCTGCCGCGAGAATGACCCGCTTCGCGTCCGCCCTCTCGCGGGTGAATTGAAACCTTGGATACCGAACCCATTGCACTAGCCCTCAAGTTCGGCTTTCTGGCCGTTCTCTACCTGTTCCTATTCTGGGTCTCTCGAAGCGCCCTGCGCGAGCTGCGCCGCACGGCGTCCCCGGCGCCGGAGGCGACCGGGTTTCACCCGATCGGCCCGGGTGGCCGGGCTGCCGCGACCGATGCCTCCCTGGTCACCGTCCGCGGCGGCGGTCTTCCCGCCGGCGAGCGCTACGACCTCTTCGGCGGGCTGACGATCGGCCGCTCGGGCGACGCCGACGTCCGGATCGAGGACCGCTTCGCCTCCTCCATCCACGCCCGCATCTACTCGCGCGGCGCCTCGTACTACGTCGAGGACATGAACTCGACGAACGGCACGTTCCTGAACGGGGCCCGGCTCGACGGCGAGGCCGAGCTCAGCGACCTGGACGAGATCAAGATCGGCGACACCGAGCTGCGCTTCGAGCTCGAGCTTCCGGGCGGCTGATGCTGCGGGTAGCCGAGCATTCGTTCCGGACCGACACCGGCCGCCAGCGGACGGCGAATGAGGACGCCTACTACGCGCACGCGCCGGTGTTCGCGGTCGCCGACGGCATGGGGGGCGCGCAGGCGGGCGAGGTCGCCTCGCGGATCGCGGCCGACTCGTTCGGGCCGACCGAGCGCCGCGACGAGTCCCCCGAGGTATTCCTTCGATCGATCGCCGAACGCGCAAACGAGCGCATACACAGCCTCGCCCAGGACGACTCGAGCCGCTCCGGGATGGGGACGACGCTGACCGCCGCGATGGTCGAGGGTGATGACGTCTCCTTCGCCCATGTGGGCGACAGCCGCGGGTACGTGTGGCGCGATGGCGAGCTCAAGCTGCTCACCTCCGACCACTCGCTCGTCGAGGAGCTCCGGCGCCAGGGCAGGCTCACCCCCGAGCAGGCGGAGGACCACCCGCAGCGATCGATCATCACCCGGGCGCTCGGCCCCGAGGAGGCGGTCGAGGTCGACACGCTTTCGTTCAGCGCCCGCCCCGGCGACGTCTTCCTGCTGTGCTCCGACGGGCTCACGACGATGGTCAAGGACGACACGATCGCGTCGATCCTCGAGGAGTCGTCGACGCTCGATGAGGCCACGTCGCGGCTCGTGCGCGCCGCGAACGAGGCGGGCGGGCGCGACAACATCACGGTCGTCGCCTTCCGGCTCGAGGACGCGGAGGAGGCCGCCGTCGAGGAGGCCGCCACCCTGGTCGGCCCGAGCGCCGAGGAGGCTGGGCTCTCCGCGGAGCGCCTGCGAGCCGCGGCCGAGCGCCGGCGCGAGGGCGCCGCGCCCGCGGCGCCGAAGCGCCGACGGCTGCGGACGGTCGCCAAGGTCCTGGTCGCGCTTCTCATCGTCGCCGGCATCTGCGCCGGTGCCGTCTACGGCGCCAGGCAGATCTACTTCCTCGGGGTCGACGAGGGCGGGCGGCTGGCGCTCTATCGCGGGCTCCCGTACGACCTGCCGCTCGGGATCGACCTCTACTCCGAGGTCGACTCGGCGCCCGTCCAGGCGAGCTCAGTCCCGTCGGATCGACAGGAGAGCGTCACCGACCACGAGCTCCGCTCCCACGACGACGCCTCCGATCTCTTCGCGGACCTCGAGCGCGAGGCGGTGGCGGCCGAGGCGGCCCCGCAGCCGAGCGCCGGCAGTGGCGGCGGGCAGGCTGGCGGCGGAGGCGAGCCGGGGAGCGGCAGCGGAGGGCGCGACCAGCGCGGCGCGACCGGCGACCGCGGGCGAGGCGGTCAGGGCGCGAGCAATTGAGCGCGCGAAATCGCGAGCTGCTCGCGCTGGTTCCGGTCGCGGTGCTGGTGACGGCCGGCTTCGCGGCCGTCTTCATCGTCCACAACAACCGCGCCGATGATCTCAGCGAGCTGAGCCTCACGTACGGCGGCTACTTCCTCGGCCTGTGCCTCGCCGCGCACGTCTTCCTGCGATTTCGACTCCCCTACGCGGATCCGTACCTGTTCCCGCTCTGCGCGCTGCTCGCGGCGGTCGGGCTCGTGGTCCTCTACCGGATCGACGACAAGCTCGCACTCAACCAGGCGTCGGTGTTCGTGCTCGGGCTGGTGCTCTTCTGCCTGACGATCGTCTTCCTCCGTGACTACCACGTGCTCGAGCGCTATCGCTATCTGATCGCCACGGCGGGCATCGTCCTGCTGCTCGGCCCGTACATCACCCGGAACGAGACGAACGGTGCCTACCTGAGCGTCGACCTCGGCCCGATCACCTTCCAGCCCTCCGAGCTGGCGAAGATCTGCATCGTCGTCTTCCTCGCCAGCTACCTGGCCGAGAAGCGGGAGATGCTGTCGGTCGCCGCTCGCCGGGTGGTCGGCCTGACGATCCCTCCGCTTAAGCACTTCGGGCCGCTGCTCGTCGTCTGGGGCGCGGCCATGCTGATGCTCGTCTTCATCCGCGACCTCGGCAGCTCGCTGATGTTCTTCGGCGCGTTCCTCGCGCTGCTCTACGTCGCCACGGGCCGCTTCTCCTACGTTCTGGTCGGGCTCGCGATCTTCGCCATCGGGGCCTACGCGATCGGCTCGAGCATCAGCCATGTCCACGACCGGTTCGAGATCTGGCTCGACCCGTTCGCGACCGGCAAGAATGTCCCTGAGGGCGCGGGGCAGATCCAGCAGTCGCTGTTCGCGCAGGCCGACGGCGGGCTCTTCGGCACTGGCCTCGGCGAGTCGCTGCTCAAGCTGCCGGGCCCATTCGCCCCGCACTGCGACCAGCCGTTCCCCGATTGCGGCAGCATCCTGCCGGCGCCGCACACCGACTTCATCTACGCCGTGATCACGATGGAGCTCGGCCTGTTCGGCGCCTGCGGCGTCGTCCTCATCTACGCGCTGATCGCCGCCCGCGGGTTCAAGACCGCGGTGATGGCGCCGGACGGCTTCTCGAAGCTGCTCGCCGCCGGGCTCACCGCGATCTTCGCCCTCCAGGCGTTCGTGATCATCGGCGGCGTCACGAAGGTGATCCCGCTGACGGGCGTGACGCTGCCGTTCATCTCCTACGGCGGCAGCTCGGTCGTCGCGAACATGATCCTGCTGGCACTGCTCCTGCTCGTTTCCGACCGGGCGCGCCGCCCGCGCGGTGAGCGCGTCGACCCGGTGGCCCCGGACGTCGAGGGGCTGACGACGTGAACCGACCGATCGTCCGCATCTACGTCCTCGTCCTGGTGCTGTTCACGACGCTTATCTACTTCACGTCGAAGTGGGCGGTCTTCGACGCCGACGAGCTCGAGGGAAAGACCGCCAACCGCCGGCCGCTGATCGAGGAGCAGGAGGTTCCGCGCGGCTCGATCACGACCTCGGACGGCGTCCTGATCGCGGAGAGCCGCCCGGAGGGAGGCGGCGCGCACCCGATCTACGTGCGCCGATACCCGCAGGGCTCTGAGTTCGGCAACCCGGTCGGCTACAGCTTCGTGAGCGCGGGACGGATCGGGATCGAGGAGTCCGAGAACGATCTGCTCGCGGGCGAGGAAAACGAGTTCGCGTCGATCATTGACGAGATCCAGAACCAGACGCCGGAGGGTGCCGACGTCACGGTCACGCTGGACGCGCAGGCGCAGCGGCTCTCGGAGCAGCTGCTCCAGAACGCGGTCGCCTCGACCGCCGGCTCGAACGGGGCCGGCTCGGTGGTCGCGATCGAGCCCGACACCGGCGCCGTCCGGGTGATGGCCTCGATCCCCGGCTACGACCCGAATGTCGCCAAGCAGCCGGAGGATCTCAGCCGCCTCCAGCAGCAGGGCACCGAGAGCCCGCTGTTCAACCGGCCGACGCAGGCCACCTACCAGCCGGGGTCGACGATGAAGATAGTGACCGCGGCGGCCGCGCTCGACTCGGGCGAGTTCACGCCCGACTCGACGCTGAGCGGCCGCACGGGGATCGAGATCGGCGGCGTCCCACTCGAGAACGCGGGTGGCGAGACGTTCGGCGAGATCGACATGGACTTCGGCCTCACGCACTCGGTGAACACGTACTTCGCCCAGGTCGGCGAGCAGCTCGGGAGCGAGACGATGTTCGAGTACATGAACCGCTTCGGCTTCGACCAGGACCCGGAGCTCGATTTCCCGGACGACCAGATGCAGCCGAGCGGCGTCTACTCGGAGGGCAACCTCCTCGATGATGGCGACGCGATCGACATCGGTCGCGTGGCGATCGGCCAGGAGCGCCTGCTCGTGACGCCGATCCAGATGGCCGAGGTCGCGGCGGCGATCGCCAACGGCGGGGAGCTGATGAAGCCGACCTTCCTCCAGGAGGCGAAGGACCCGGACGGCCGTACGGTCGAGGAGCTCGACCCGGACGTCCAGTCCGACGTGGTCTCGTCCGAGACGGCGAGCCAGCTCACCGAGATGATGACCCACGTCACCGAGGAGGGGACGGCCGCCGGCCTCACGGTTCAGGGCGCCGCCTTCGCCGGAAAGACCGGGACCGCGGAGGTCGATGTCGAGCAGGGGATCAACCGCCCCTGGTTCATCGGCTTCGCGCCCGCCGCCGACCCGAAGATCGCGGTCGCGGTGATGCTCGAGACGTGCACCGGCTGCTTCGGCGGCGAGGTCGCCGGTCCGATCGCGACTCAGGTCATGGAAGACCTGCTGAGTGGCTGAGACGAAATGAACCTCGAGCCGAACCAGCGGGTCGGCGACCGCTACGCGCTCGTTTCGCGGCTCGGCAGCGGCGGCATGGCGGACGTGTGGCTCGCCGACGACGAGATGCTGGGGAGGCGCGTCGCACTCAAGTTTCTGCATGAGCGCTTCGCCCAGGACGCACAGTTCGTCGAGCGGTTCCGGCGTGAGGCGAGGTCCGCGGCCGGGCTCCAGCATCCGAACGTCGTCGGCGTCTACGACCGCGGCGACTTCGAGGGCCGCCACTGGATCGCGATGGAGTACGTGGAGGGGGCCTCGCTCAAGGACCTGATCTCACGCGGCCTGAGCATCGGTGAGGCGGTCGAGATCGTCCGCCAGGTCCTGATCGCGGCGCAGTTCGCGCACGCGCACGGGATCGTCCACCGCGACCTCAAGCCCCAGAACGTCCTCGTCGACTCGCAGGGCAGGGCTCGCGTCACCGACTTCGGGATCGCCCGCGCCGGTGTCTCGGAGATCACCCAGACCGGCTCGGTCCTCGGGACCGCGCAGTACCTGTCGCCCGAGCAGGCGCAGGGGCTCGAGGTGACCGCCGTCTCCGACGTCTATTCGGTCGGGGTGATGCTCTACGAAGCGCTCACGGGCCGCGTCCCGTTCGAGGCGGAGACGCCGGTCGCCGTCGCCCTGATGCAGATCTCCGAGCAGCCGCGCCCTCCGTCGCAGCTCAACCCGCAGATCTCGCCCGCGCTCGACGCCGTCGTGCTCAGAGCGCTCGCCAAGGATCCGGCGCACCGGTTCGCCTCCGCCGAGGAGTTCCTGCGCGCCCTCGACGCCGCCGAGAGCGACGCGACGGGCGCCACCGCGGTCGCCCAGACCGCCGCCTATGGGCCGGCCGCAGCCGGAGCGCTCGCCGGGGCCGCGGGCGCCGCGGTTGGTGCCGAGGCAGGGGAGGCCGAGCCGGTCGCGGCGGCGACGCCCGAGGAGGCGGAGCGCCGGCGCTGGCTCACGCGCCGCAGGGCGATCGTGCTCGCGATCCTCGCCCTGATCGCGATCGGGGTCGGCGCGTGGGCGCTGACGCGTTCGGAGCAGGACACGGTCCCCGGCGGCCTGGTGGGCAAGCCGGTCGCCGAGGCGCGGGCGCTCCTCGAGCGCCAGGGCTTCGATGTCGCCGTCAACACGATCGAGAACTGCGCCGAGCCGAACACGGTCACCGAGCAGCAGCCCCTCGGCGGGACCGAGGTCGAGGAGGGATCGCAGGTGATCCTGACCGTGAGCGCCGGGATGCAGGTCACCGTGCCACCGCTCGAGCGCCAGCCGCTCGCCAACGCGCGCAAGCGGCTCGAGGACGCGAACCTGCTCGTCGAGACCCAGAGCCGGCCATCGCGGTCGGTCCCCGCCGGCCGGGTGATCGGGAGCACGCCGCCCGCCGGCGAGAATGTGGAGTGCGGCGCGACCGTCACCCTTCTCGTCTCGAAGGGGCCGAACCTGGTCGCGCTGGAGGACCTGGTTGGGCTCTCCCAGCAGGTCGCCGAGGCGCACCTGGAGCGCGCCGGGCTGATCGCGAACGTCGACACGCAGGACGCCGACGAGCCCGAGGGTCAGGTGATCGCGCAGGATCCGGGCCCCGGCTCGGAGCTCCAGAAGGGCGAGGAGGTGACGATCATCGTCTCGACCGGCGTCGGCGCGGTAACCGTCCCCGACGTCGTCGGGCAGTCCGAGGACGCAGCGCGCTCGCGGCTCGCGGCCGCGGGGCTCGACGCCGACGTGATCGTGCAGGAGACCGACGAGGAGGACGACGACGAGCGCGTGCTGCAGCAGGCGCCCGGCGCCGGCTCGCGCCTGCGATCCGGCGACACCGTCACGATCGTCGTCGGCAAGTTCATCGAGCCGGAGACGACGACCACCAGCACCACCAGCGCGCCGACGACGACGACCGGGACGGTGCCATGAGGGTCGCGGTCATCCTCGGCGGCCGCTCGAGCGAGCGCGAGGTCTCGCTCCAGTCAGGGGCGTCGGTCGCCGCCGGGCTGCGGCAGGCCGGCCACGAGGTGGTCGAGGTGCTGATCGACCGGGACGGTCGCTGGACGGTGGACGGCGCCGAGGTCGAAGTCCGCCCGGCCGGCGGGCTGCTCGGCTGCGACGTCGCCTTCCCGGTTCTCCACGGTCCGTTCGGCGAGGACGGCTCCGTGCAGGGCATGCTCGAGACGCTCAACGTGGCCTATGCGGGTCCGAGCGTGCTCGCCGCCGCCGTCGCGATGGACAAGCTGGTCTGTAAGCGTCTGCTCGCCTTCTGGGGCCTGCCGCAGGTCGAGTTCTGCGAGGTCGGAGAGCCGGGTTGGAGAGAGCACGCGGCGGCGATGCCGAGGCCGCTTTGGGTCAAGCCGTCGCGGCTGGGCTCGAGCGTCGGGATCTCTCGCGTGATGAGCCCGGAGTCGGACCTCGACGAGGCGATCGAGGCCGCGGTGCGGCACGACCCTCGCGTCATCGTCGAGGCGGACGCGGGCGGGCGCGAGGTCGAGTGCTCGGTGATCGGCAACGCCGGGCTCGGTGCCGACGCCGCGGTCGAGACATCTCTGCCCGGGGCGATCGTCACCAAGGCGTCCGACTGGTACGACTTCGAGGCCAAGTACGCGGACGGCGGCATGGAGCTGGTCGTGCCGGCGCCGATCTCCGACGCGGCCGTGGCGCGGGTGCGCGAGCTCGCCGAGCGCGTCTACCGGGCGATCGGCGGCATGGGCCTCGCGCGCTGCGACTTCTTCGTCCTCGACGACGGCGAGGTGCTGGTCAACGAGATCAACACGATCCCGGGCTTCACGGCGACGAGCGTGTTCGGAAAGCTCTTCGAGGCGAGCGGGACGGGATACGCGGACCTCTGCGACCGCCTCGTCCGGCTCGGCGTTGACCGCCACGAGGCGGAGCGCTCGTACCGGTTCTAGTCGGCGCTGAGGCCGATCTCGTCGAGCTGGGCGCTGTAGTCGCCCGGCGAGCCGGCGAGGCTCGTGATCCAGATCAGGTAGTAGCGCGCGTCGCTCGGGACGCTCAGCTCGACGAGCTGGTCCTCCGAGGCGTCCTCGACCTGGCCGACCGGTTCTCCCCAACCCTCGAGCGCGGTCGGCGGGCCCGCGTCGGCTGCGTAGATGTCGGCGCTCCAACCGCCGCGCGCCGAGGTGATCGAGAGCGCCGTGCCCTGGACAGGCTCGCCGGCGTCGACGATCAGTCCGACCCCCGGCTTGCCTGCGGCGTCCTCGACGTTCGCCGCGGCGGTGTAGGTCTCGGTTGACCATCCGGTGCCGAGGTCTCCGTCGACGGCGTTCGCGGCATCGTCCGGGTGCTCCTCGCCGTCCCCGTCGGGGTCGAAGTCCTGCGCGCTCACGAGCTGGATGTCCGTGCCCTCGGCCGGAGCCGGGCCTGGACCACCACCGCCACCGTGCGATTTGTCCTCGCCGGTGAGGCCGACGATCACGAGCGCCGCCGCGGTCGCCGCGAGCACGATCAGCACGCCGACGATCGAGATGCGCCGGGGCGTCACGAGCCGGCGCCGGCGCGGAACCGAGTCGAGGACCGTGGTCGCCTCGCCGGTCGAGCGTCCGGCGCGCGCCACCTCGACCTCGAGCGCGTTCTCGAGATCGGCGAGCATCGCGTTCATGTCCCCGTAGCGCTTCTCGGGTTTCTTCTCGGTCGCCCGCTCGATGACGGCCGCGAGGGCTGAGGAGACGTCGCGGCGCTGCTTCTGCACGTCGGGCATGCGCTCGTTCACGTGCTTCATGGCGACGCCGACCAGGTTGTCCGCCTGGAACGGCACTTCGCCGGTGAGCATCTCGTAGAGCAGGACTCCGAGCGAGTAGATGTCGGAGCGCGCATCAACGGGCTGGCCCATCGCCTGCTCGGGCGAGACGTAGTCGGTGGTCCCGAGGACGCGGCCGGTCTTCGTGAGCCCGTCGTGCTCGAGCTCGCGCGCGATCCCGAAATCGGTGACCTTGGCGCGCCCCTCGGCGTCGATGAGCACGTTCTGAGGCTTCACGTCGCGATGGACGAGGCGGCGCGCGTGCGCGGCCGCAAGCCCGCGGCCGACCTCGATCGAGTAGGCGGCCGCCTCATCGAGGGGCAGCTGCCCGAGCCGGTCGATGCGCTCCTTGAGGGTCTCGCCGTCGACGTACTCGAAGACGATGTACGGCCGCCCCCCGTCCTCGCCCGCGTCGATCACGGCGACCACGTTCGGGTGGGAGACCTGAGCGACCGCGCGCGCTTCGCGGCGGAACCGCTCGATCTGGTCGGGCTGGTCGGAGATCTCGCGGTGCAGGACCTTCGCGGCGACCCAGCGCTCGAGCGTCTCGTCGCGTGCGAGGTAGACCGTTGACATCCCGCCGCTGCCGAGCTTCGACTCCAGGCGGTAGCGACCCGAGAGCACCGTGCCGGTTAGAGCTCCCGGTGGTCCTGTGGTCGTCTCGCTCATCGGCTCTCTATTTTCAACCCTCGCAGCTGGGCGGGACATACCCGTGCCGCCATTGCATGATGACCGTCGAGCTTCGCTACTACACGGATCCCGCCTGCATCTGGTCGTGGGGCGCGGAGCCGACGCTGCGGCGACTCGAGTGGGAGTTCGGCGACTCCGTCCGGGCGTGGCCGGTGATGGGCGGGCTCGCCCGCAGCTATGGGCCGTCCTACCGCGACGAGGAGGGCAGGATCGGGTCGGGCACCGACTGCTTCGCCGACCTCATCGCGCACTGGCTCTACGTCACCGCAGAGACCGGGATGCCCTGCGACCCGCGCTTGTGGACGGAGGCGAAGATCACCTCCACCTACCCGGTCTGCATGGCGGTGATCGCAGCGCGCGAGCAGGGTGCTGCGGCCGGCATGCGATACCTGCGCCGCGCCCGCGAGGCGCTGGTCGTGGAGCGCCGGAAGCTCGACCACACCGAGGCACTGGTCGCGGAGGCCGGCGCCGCCGAGATCGATGTGGAGCGCTTCCGCATCGACCTGGGCTCGAACGCGATCCTGGAGGCGTTCGGTGCAGACCTCGACGAGGCGCGGCGCATCCCGGAGGCGGCGCGGTCCGCTGGCGCGGTGCGCGTGACCGAGGGCCGCGAGCGGCTCACGTTCCCCTCGGCCGAGTTCGTCGCCGAGGACGGCTCGCTCCACGCCGTCTGGGGGAGGCGGTCGTACGAGGCGTACCGAGAGGCCGCGCTGGCCGCGGGAGCGACGGCCGAGGCAGAGCGACCCCCGGAGCCGCTCGACGCGATCGAGCGCTTCGGTAGGTGCGCGACGCGCGAGGTGGAGGAGCTCACCGCCCGGCCGCGACCCGTCGTCGAAGCGGAGCTCTGGGCGCTGGCGCGCGACTGGCGCCTGAAGCCGGTTCCCGCGCTCACCGGCACCCTCTGGGAGCTCGCGTAGGAGCGGCGTTCGAGGCGGTCGTGCCCCCGCAGCAGTTCAAATAGCGCGCTGGGGCTCGGCGGCCTGGCCGCGCTCGAGGGTGCGGACGAGGTCGACGAGCTCTGGCGCAGCCTTCTCCGGCGATCCCGAGTCGAAGGGCGGCTCGGGGTCGTACTCGATCCCGAGCTGGATCGCCTCCGCGACGCGCGGGTCGGTCGCAAGGGCGGTGAGGTGTAGCGCCATGTCGATCCCGGCCGATACTCCTGCGGCCGTCACCACCTTGCCGTCGACGACGAAGCGCTCGGTCGCCGGCTCGGCGCCGAAGTCGCGCAACCGCTCGCGGTACGCCCAGTGGGTCGTCGCGCGCTTGCCGTCGAGGATCCCGGCCGCTCCGAGGACGAGCGATCCGGTGCAGACGGAGGTCGTCCAGATTGACGTTTCGTGGGCGGCGCGCAACCAGTCGAGCACCTCGTCGTCGAAGAGCAGCGGGCGATTGCCCTCTCCCCCGCCGACCAGGACGATGTCCGGATCCGGGAAGTCGGCGAGCGGACGATCGGCGGTCACCTCGAGCATGCCGGTGTCGGAGCGCTTGGGGCCGGGCTGCTTGGCGACGAAGGCGAGCTCGGCTCCCGGGATGCGCGAGAGCACCTCGTAGGGGCCGATCGCGTCGAGGGCGGTGAATTTGTCGAAGAGGAGAATCGCGATCTTCATACGCACATCCTCGCGCATCAAGCGGCCTCCCAACACCTTGCGGCTACGACTCGTTCAGCTGCGGGCCACCTCGCCGGCCGCGTCGGTCGCGCGCCCGATCGTTCGCGCGTCCGGGTAGTGGCCGCGCAGCACCTCGAGCGCCGCGCGCTCCTCGCGGGCTGCGATGACGCACACGAACCCGCACCCCATGTTGAAGACCTCATACATCTCGTCGGAGGAGACCGCTCCGAGCTCGGCGATCAGGTCGAAGATCGGCGGCACGGGCAGCGGATCCGTGATCTCGTAGCCGACCGGCGCCGCGAGTCGCGTGAGGTTGTTGAGCCCGTCGCCGGTGATGTGGGCGAGGCCGCGGACGTCCACCCGCGACCGGAGCTCCAGCACCGCCCGCGCGTAGATCTCGGTCGGCTCGAGCAGGACCTCGCCGAGTTGACGCCCGAGCCGCTCGTCGTCGAGCGGCAGGTCGGCGAGCGCCTTGCGCGCGAGCGTGTAGCCGTTGGCGTGAAGGCCCGACGAGGGCAGGCCGATCAGGGCGTCGCCGGGCTCGACGCGCTCGCCGGTGACGATCTCCTCGAGCGCGACCAGCCCGATCGCGCTGCCCGCGAGCTCGGTTCCCGCGACGAGCTCACCGACCTGCGCGATCTCGCCGCCCGGAATCTCGATCCCGGCAAGCTCGGCGCCGCGCCGCAGCCCGACGCCGATTGCGCGGCACACGTCGGGGTCCGCCTCACGGCAGAGGATGAAGTCGAGCATCGCGAGCGGCTGCGCGCCGACGCAGATGAGGTCGTTGACGTTCATCGCCACGCAGTCGATGCCGATCGTCTCGTAGCGGCCGAGCCGCTCGGCGACCAGCATCTTGGTACCGACGCCGTCGGTGCCGAATGCGATCCCCGTGCTCTCGTCGAACCGGATGACGCTCGCGTAGTGGCGCGGCAATGGCACGACGCGCGACGGGCGCCCCGGGTCGATCAGCCGCAGGCTTTGCACCAGCGCCTCGACCGCGGCGTCGGCCCCGCGCTGGTCCACCCCCGCGCGCGCGTATGCCTCCTGCTCGCTCACCGCGCCATTGTGGCGATGATCACGGGTCGCCGGCTCATCGCTCACGAGCACCGTTCGTTTGCCCACGATTGAGCCGCACCGCGACGAGCGCCGCGAGCCCGACCCGGTAGGCGGCGTACGGCCAGAGGGCGCGGTCGCGCTCCACCATCCGGATCAGCCGCTGCGACGCGAGGGTCGAGGCAAATGAGGCGCCGACGCCGGCCACCATCGCGCGGCGGAGCCCCGGCGCCACGCCGCGGCGCCTCAGCCGCACACCCTTCAGCAGGCTGGCGCCGACGATCACCGGCAGCGCGACGGTGCGCGAAAGCAAGTTGGAATGCTCGCGGGTGAAGCGGCGAATGCGCGCCGCCGTCAGCGTCGCCCCGTTGCGAGAGACGCCGGGAACCAGCGCGGCCGCCTGAGCCAGGCCGAGCGCGAGGCCATCGGCCGGCATGGCGTCGCCGCGCCCGCGATCCTGCGGGCGCCGGTCGGCGAGGAGCATCGCCACGGCGCCCAGCGCGAGGCCGGCGGCGATGCTGCGCGGGCCGCCGAGGCGGCGCTCGATCTGGCGCTCGAGGCCGTAGCCGACGACCGCCGGGGGCAAAAACGAGAGCGCGACGACGCCGGCGCGGCGCGAGTCAAAGGCGGCGAGCTCGGACGCGAGCACGTCGCGCTGTCCGACCAGCAGCGCCGCGGCCGTGCCGGCATGCAGCGCGACCTCGAAGCTCTTGCGCGCCTCGGGGTCGGCGCCGCTCCACCCCCAGGCGAAAAGCCACGGCACGAGGGCGATGTGGGCGGAGCTCGAGATCGGCAGGAGCTCGGTCGGGCCCTGCACGGCCCCGAGCGCGAGCGCGCGACCCAGGTCGAGGTCCGCCGCGTCCGGTGCGCTCACCCCGCCTCTGCCGCCTGCGCGCCGCGCCGGCGGCGAATGAGGAGGTAGACGACGCCGATCACGATCGCGGCGGCGACCGCGTAATCGAAGTACTCGAGGTAGTTGCGCCATTCCTCCCAGCGGTCGCCGACCTCGCGCCCGATCACGCCGAGCATCAGGACCCACGGGATGCACCCGAGCAGGGTGAGCACCGTGAACCGCCAGAAGGGCATCTTCGCCACCCCGGCCGGCAGCGAGATGAACGTGCGCACGATCGGCAGGATCCGGCAGACGAACACGGTCACGTCGCCGTGGCGCTCGAACCAGCGGTCGGCCCATTCCAGGTGGCGCCGGTTGATGTGGATGAACCGGTTCTTGTCGAGCAGCTCGAGGCGGCCGTAGTAGCCGACGGCGTAGGCGATCCACGAGCCGACGACGTTGCCGGCGACGCCGGCGACGACGATCTCGAGCAGCGTCATCTCACCCTGCGAGACGTTGAAGCCCGCGAACAGCATGATCGCCTCGCTCGGGACCGGGATGCACGCGCTCTCGAGCGTCATGAGCACGAACACGCCGAACGCGCCGACGGCGTCGATGAAGTCGGTAGCTGCGTCGACGATCGGCTCGGTCAACGAGGCGACCGGCAGCGTCACTGGGAGGCTGGCCAGCACCATTGCGGGCGCGACACGTTACTGACCGGCCCCCGACGCTCCGCGTTAAGCGCTGACCGCCGCAAGTACTGCCGCGTTGGGCGGCTGCAAACCTTCGTCCCGTGTTCGTCCTCGGACGTTCGCGTGCTTTTCAAGTACGGCACGCGGCCTGCGTCCTCGCGGGCCTCGGTTTTCGCGCGCCGATCCGCGACCGAACTTGCGCCGGGCAGCGCTTACACTCGCTGCGATGCGCCGCGTGAACGATCCTGTCTACCGGCGACGCGCGCTCGAGTTCCTGGCCGACGCCCTGCTCTGCGCCGCCGCGTTCGCGGGGGCGTTCTTCGTGCGCTTCCTGGACGAGGGTGGCGACCTCCCGCAGCGCTACGAGGAGATGCTGCTCGGTTCCGTCGCGTTCGTCGCGCTCGGCAAGACGCTCGTCCTCGAGCTGCTCGGCCAGCACCAGCAGTGGTGGCGCTACTTCCGGCTGCCCGACCTCTGGCCGCTCTGCCGCACGCTGGCGATCGCGAGCGTGCTCATGGTGCTCGTCTTCGTGCTTGCGAAGCCGTTCCCGGACAGCCTGCCGCGCTCGGTGATCATCTTCGACTTCGTGCTCTCCTGTGCGCTGCTCGGCGGCGCGCGGCTCGCGCGCAGGACCCTGGCCGAGCGGCCCTCGAGGCGAAGCCGGGCACGGGAGGAGCGGGACGTCCTGGTAGTCGGCGCGGGCTCGGGCGGCCAGATGGTCGTCCGCGAGCTGAAGCTCAACCCGAATCTCGGCGCGAGGGCGATCGGCTTCATCGACGACGATCCGCGCAAGCGCGGCATGCGCACCGAGGGGCTCAAGGTGCTCGGCACCACCGACGAGATCGGCGACGTGCTCGACCGCTTCGCTCCGGATGAGGTCGTGATCGCGATCCCGTCCGCGCCGGGCGTGCTGCGTGGCAAGGTCGTCGCGGCGTGCCGCGACCGCGACATCCCCGTGCAGACCCTGCCGACGGTGTTCGAGCTCCTGCGCGGCGGCGTCCAGCTCACGCGGCAGCTTCGTGAGGTCCAGGTCGAGGACGTCCTCGGCCGCGAAGCGGTCGTGATGGAGCTCGATCGGGTCGGTGCCTACCTCGAGGACAAGCGCGTCCTCGTCACGGGCGCCGGCGGCTCGGTCGGGGCCGAGCTCTCGCGCCAGATCGCGAGGGTCAGGCCGCAGCTCCTCGTCCTCCTCGACCACGCGGAGGACAACCTGTTCGAGATCGACCGCGAGATGACCGCGAACTGGCACTTCACGCGGGTCGAGTCCGTGCTCGCCGACTGCAAGGAGGGCGACCGGATGCTGGAGGTGATGGAGAGGTTCAAGCCAGACGTGGTCTTCCACGCCGCGGCCTACAAGCACGTCCCGCTGATGGAGGCGAACCCGCTCGAGGCGCTCCGCAACAACGCGATCGCGACCCAGGTGACCGCGAAGACGGCGGCGGCCGCGGGCGCCGAGCGGTTCGTGCTGATCTCCACGGACAAGGCCGTCAACCCGCGCACGGTCATGGGCGCGACCAAGGCGATGGCCGAATGGATCGTGGACGCGGCGGGCCAGCGTCATCCGCAGACGCGTTTTGAGATCGTCCGCTTCGGGAACGTCCTGGGCTCATCGGGAAGCGTCGTTCCGATCTTCCGCTCGCAGATCGAGCAGGGTGGCCCGGTCACCGTCACGCACCCCGAGATGACGCGCTACTTCATGACGATCCCCGAGGCGGTCCAGCTCGTGATCCAGGCCGGCGACCTCGGCGGTACGTCCGGCGAGGTGTTCGTGCTCGAGATGGGCGAGCCCGTGAAGATCGTCGATCTCGCCCGCAACATGATCAGGCTCGCCGGGTATGAGCCCGACGTCGACATCGCACTCGAGCTCGTCGGCATCCGCCCTGGGGAGAAGATCCACGAGGAGCTCTTCAATCGCGACGAGCGCGCCCAGCCGACGACCGCCGAGCGCATCGTCCGCGCGGTGAGGACGACGGCCCTCGATCCCGACTGGGTCGAGGACACGGTGGCGCGGCTCGAGTCGCTCGTCGCCTCCGGTGACGAGGCGGGCCTCGCCGAGCACGTGGTCGAGCTGATGTCCGGCGCCGGCACGGCTCGGCACACGCTCGCTTGATCCATAAGACTTCCGCGCACTCCCAATGGTCGACCTGATCGAGAAGATCGGGCCCTACCTCGGCATCGCCGCGTTCCTGGGCCTGGCGGTCCTCGCCTTCCTGATCTTCCAGCAGGCGCGCGAGGTGCGCCGCCTGCGGGAGTGGGCCGGGCGGGCGCCCGAGCGCGCCGAGGAGGCGGCAGATGCGATCGCCGCCGTCACGGAGGCTCGCGGCGAGGCCGGCGAGGCGGCAGCCGAGGAGGAGGCCAAGCCCGCCGAGGCGGAGGTGGAGCGCGGGCGGCTCGGCACCTGGTGGGCCGGCGTGCGCCACCGCTTCGACTACGTCTACGAGGAGCTCGACCGCCGCTCGCCCGTCGATCCACGCTACATCCTGGTCGTGATCGCGGCCCTCGCACTCGCCGCCGGGGTGCTGACGAGCGGCTTCGGCCTCGGCGGGGACGGGGAGTCGAGCTCCGGCGGCAGCGGTGGCAAGCACGGAGGCGGCCAGCAGCAGGAGGAGAAGAGTGTCGAGGTGGCGGTCCTCAATGCGACCCAGGAGCGGGCGGTCGGCAACACGGAGGTGTCCGGCGTGCCCGGCCTCGCTGGAACGGTCGCCGACGAAGTCGTGAAGCCGGCTGGCTACAAGGCCGGGGCGGAGACGAACGCGCCCGAGGGGCAGGAGGACACACTCGTGATGTTCGAGCCGGACGAGCAGGACGCCGCGAATGAGTTAGCGGCCGCGATCTCGGATCAGCTCGGCGAGCCCGACGTCGTCGAGATGACCGACGACGTGCGATCGATCGCCACGGGTGCGCCACTCGCGCTCCTGATCGGACGCGACAACGCGGATTTCGGCGAAGCCGGCAATTCCGGATAGCGCGGTGGAGCTCACCGAGATCTACGACAGCGCAGTCGGCTTCGTCGCCCTCGCGGCGGTGCTCGGCATCGTCCTGCTCCTACCCCTGTACATCTCCCAGCGCCGCGACGTGCATCGCCTCCGCGCATGGCACGAGCGCGAGCCGGAGTACGCGGGCAAGCACCTGACCGAAAGCGAGGCCGCGCTCGACCGGGCCGAGAGCGAGCTCAAGGAGCTTCTCGGGGAGACCGCCCCCGCGACCGCGGAAGAGGAGGCCGCGGCGGCCGGCGCGACGCCGACCGAGCCCCCGACCGCCGCCTACCGCGTCACACACGAGCGCCCGGCTCTCGAGCGGATCACGATGGAGCGCGCCGCCCTCGTCCCGCACCCGCGGTGGCGGCGGTTCGTGAACGGCGTCACGAAGCCCCCGGTCCTGATCACGATCGGAGTCGTTGCGCTCGTCGTCGGCGTCGGCGCGATCTTCGCGTCCGAGGAGCTCCTCAAGGGCGGCGACGAGGGCAAGCGCCCGCAGGCGGCGGCCGTCAACCGTTCCGACGTCACGGTCGCGGTCCTCAACGGCACGTCGATCGGCGGTCTCGCGGGGCTCGTCGGCTCCGACGTCGAGGCGAGCGGCTACGAGCTCGGCGCGACCACGAACACGACGCCGGGCATCCAGCGGACCTTCGTCATGTACGCGGATGGGCAGAAGCCGGCCGCCCAGAAGGTCGCCAAGGACATCGGTGTGAAGAAGGTGCAGCGGCTCGATCCCGAGTCGCGCAGGCTGGCGGAGGGCGCTGACGTGGTCGTTGTCGTGGGAGAGGACAGGGCCAACGCGTGAGCCGTCGCCTGTCGCTGGGCACGGCCCTCTTCTTCCTCGTGCTCGCCGCCGCGGTGACGACGGCGGTGCTCGTGATCCGCGCCCGCACGCCGGACCTCGTGCTCGAGGTCACCCACCAGTGCCCGCCGGACGCCAAGCCGCGGAACTGCGTGCCGCTCTTCGACCCGCGGACGGCGGACGAGCCGCATGAGATCGAGATCGGGTTCTTCGTGCGCGAATCGGACGCCCACGCCTTCGTCGGGATCGCCGACAGTCACGAGGACGTCGTCCGCACCCTGGATGCCGATGTCCCGCTGAGCGCCGACCGGACCGTCTCCTACGTCTGGGATGGCCGCACCGACTCGGGTGCGCTGGCGCCCCCGGGCCGCTACAGGCTGCGGGTCGATCTCCCCAGCGCGGACCGGGAGATGATCTGGCCCCGGCGGATCTTCATTCCGGACCCGGCCAGCGAGGCAGCGACAGGATGACGGCGTCGGCGCCTGAGATGATCGGGATCCTCGCCTCCTGCGGCGCAGCGGCCGCCGCGCTCGTCGTGCGGGACCGGCGCGCGTGGCTCGCCGCGATCGCGGTCGCCCTGTCCGTCGCGCCTGTGATCGTGCTCGGCAGCGTCTGGGACGAGTCGAGGGTCGTCGACTTCCGGACCAGCGCCTCGCAGATCGGCGCGGCGCTCGTGGTCGGAGCGCTCGCGCTGGCCGCCCTGGTCGCGCTCTTTATCCGCTACCGGCCCGCGCTCGCGATCGCCGCGCTCACCGTGCTGCCGTTGCGAGTGCCGATCGACATCGGCGGCGAGACCGCGAACCTGCTCGTGCCCCTCTATCTGGTGATCGCGGCCGGCGCGATCGCAGAGGCGCTCCGCGGCACCGGCCCGGCGGCGAACGGGACGCGGCGGGGCTGGGCGCTCTGGCTGCGTTGGGCCCTCGCCGCGACGTTGATCCTCTACGCCATCCAGTCCTCCTACTCCGCAGACGTGGCAAACGCGATTGAGAACATCGGCTTCTTCCTCGTGCCGTTCGCGGTCCTCCTCTGCCTCCTGGCCGAGCAGGAGTGGACGGAATGGCTGCTTGGCCGCGTCCTCATCGCCGTCGCCGCCGTCGCCTCGATCTGTGCCGCGATCGCGATCTACCAGTACCTCGCCCGCGACCTCTTCCTCAACCCGGAGCTCCTCGACGCGAACGAGCTTCACGTCTACTTCCGCGCCAACTCCCTCTTCTTCGACCCGAACATCCTCGGCCGCTACCTCGCCCTCGCGACCATTGCGCTCGCCGCGTACATCGCTTGGGGGCGCTCGCGCGCAGGGCTCGCGCTGGCTGTAGCCGCCGGGGGCGTCTGCCTCGTAGGCATCGCGTTCAGCTACTCGATCACGAGTCTCGCCTCGCTCCTCGCGGGTCTCGGCGTGGTGGCGCTGCTGCGCTGGGCGATCCCGGGCGTCGTGGCGGCCGCTGGGATCGGCGCCGTCGGGCTCGTCGCGCTGCTCGTCGCGGGAGGCACCCCGACCAGCGACATCGAGACCGACCGCTCGATCGACAGCGGCCACTACGACCTCGTCCGCGGGGGACTGGAGCTCGCCGGGGTGGTCGAGCACGAGGAGCGCGAGGGCGAGACGACCTACATCGGCAAGCCAATCGCTGGGTATGGCTCGGGCTCCTTCGGGCGCGCCTTCTACGACCACGTCGAGAAGGCCCGGACCACGGTCTCGCACTCGGAGCCGATCACGGTCGCGGCCGAGCAGGGTGCGATCGGCTTCGTTGTCTATCTGGGCCTCCTCGTCAGTTCGCTCGTGACGATGCTCGGGGCCGGCGCCGGCAGATCTGTGGCGCGGGCCGCCGTCGGCGCCTGTTTCGTCGCCCTGCTGGTCGACAGCTTCGGTTACACGGGCTTTGCGCTCGACCCGGCGATGTGGGCGCTGCTCGGGATCGGGATCGCCCTGCGGCGCGCTCCGCCCGACGCGCCCGCGACCATCTCCGGCTGAGTGTTCGACTACCTCCGCCGGCTGGCGAGGACGGGCGCGGCGTACACGGCCTCGAGCGTGCTCTCGAAGCTGATCGCGGTCGCACTGCTGCCGCTCTACACGGCGTACCTGACGCCGGCCGACTACGGCGCTGCCGAGGTGATCCTCGCGTCGGTGATCGCGTTCAGCATCGTCATCCGCTTCGGCCTGATCGAGGCGCTCCTGCGTTTTTACTACCTCGCCGGAGAGGACCCGAGGCGCGTGGTAGCGACCGGGTTTGCGGCCCTGTTCTGGACGACGACCATCGGCGCGCTCGTCGCCCTGCCGTTCGCGGGACCGCTCTCGGAGGCGCTCCTCGACCGCTCCGATCCGGAGCTCGTGCGAATCGGCGTCCTCGGCCTCTGGACCCTGACCCTGTGGGAGTACGCGCTCACCCTGCTGCGCCTCGACGAGCGCGCCGGCGCCTACCTGCGGCTGACGGTCCTGAACGTGTTGGCGACGATCCCGGTCACGGCGTGGCTCGTCGTGGTCGAGGAGCAGGGCGCCGCCGGGCTCCTCTGGGGCACGTACGGCACCGGCGTCCTCTTCGTCGGTGTGCAGCTCTGGCGCGAGCGCGGCCGGCTCGCGCTGGTGCCCGACCTGCCGCTGTTGCGCCGCATGACCCGCTTCGGCCTCCCGACGATGCCGGCGGAGCTCTCGCTCTACTCGCTCAACTTCATCGACCGGATCCTGATCGTCCGTCTGGCGGGACTCGCGGAGGCGGGGCTCTACGCGCTCGCGATCAAGTTCGCGCAGGGGATGAGCGTGATCGCGCGCGCCTTCCAGCTCGCGTGGCCGCCGCTCGCCTACTCGATCGCCGACGACGACGAGGCGCGGCGCGCCTACAGCCTCGTCTTCACCTGGTTTGCCGCGATCTGCGCGTTCGGCGTTGCGGGGCTGTGGCTGCTGGCGCGATGGATCGTCCGCCTGCTCGCCGCGCCGGAGTTCTTCGACTCCTACGAGGCCGTCGGGCTGCTCGCCACCGGCGTCGCGCTCTACGCGCTCTACCTCGTCCTCGTCGTCATCCTCGGCCGTACCGGTCGGACGGAGTTCAACCTGCCGGCGACGCTCGCGGGGACCGTGGTCAACGTCGTCCTCAACCTCGTCCTCATCCCGCCGTACGGGATCGTCGGCGCCGGGATCGCGCTGATCGGCTCCTACCTGGTCGTCCTGGTGCTGATGTTCGCGCTCACCCAGCGCCTCTTCCCGGTCCCCTACGAGTGGGGCCGGCTCGCACTACTCGTCGGGGTGACGGCCGCGGTCGTCGCGGGCGGCGAGCTGCTCCTGCCGACGGATGGTTTCCTCGGCCTCACGTCGCGCACGCTCGTGTGGTTCGCGCTGCCGCCGATCCTCCTCCTGGCCGGTTTCCTCACCGAGGAGGAGCGCACGAGCCTGCGGGCGATGCTCGCGCCGCGCGCCGTCCTCGAGCGCCTGCGCGCCGCGGGCGCGGCGCCGCCCCACGAGCCGGAGCCGGAGGGGTCCGGCTACGCGCCGGAGGTGTATGAGTCCGTGCGCGCCGACGAGGATCTGAGGTAGTTCGCCGCGATCGCAGTTCCGAAGAATGGCGCCCTATTCGTCTCACGGACGAACGAGGCGCCAGCCCGTGTCAACGCTCGAGCCGCGCGTTGAGCGCGGCCGCCGCCTCGCGCAGCCCCTCGCCCCGCTCCGGATGGAGCGCCTGGCGGGCGTGGAGCGCGTACCAGGCGGGGTCGTGGCCGGGCAGGATCCGGGCGACGAGCGAGCGGAACGCGTAGGTCCAGGCCGCGAGCCAGCGGGCGATCACGACGGTGGCCGGCGAGTGGTGCTTTCGCATGTAGAGGTCGCGGCCGCGATGAAACTCGACCACCCGCCGCTCGCCCGCGACGACGTCGGTGGCGAGCTGCTCGTGGTGGACGACCTCGGCGCCGGGAACGTAGAGGATCCGCCAGCCGGCGCCGTGCAGGCGCTTGCAGAAGTCGGTCTCGTCGGAGTAGACGAAGAAGTCGGAGTCGAGGTACCCGATCTGCTCGGCCGCGGCGCGGCGGACGATCATCGCCGCCGATTGCACCCAGCCGACGTCGCGCGTCGTCTCGCCGTGGCTCTCGACGACGAACAGGCGGTGGAGGAAGAGCGCGCTCGCGACGGAGGTCCCGAGGCCCGGCAGCCGCCATGCGGAGGGCTGGCGGACGCCGGAGGGATCGTGAAGCGCAGCGCCGGCCGCGCCCGCTCGTGGGTCGGCTCGCATCGCCTCGACGAGCGCCCGCGCGGCCCCGGGCCAGAGCTCGGAGTCCTCGTTCAGCAGCAGGCAGAGCTCGCCGCGCGCCTCCCGCAGCAACAGAGCGTCGAGCGCCGCCTTGCCCTGGCGCGACTCGGAGCGGATCAGTCGCAGCCGCTCGCCGATCCCGTCCGGGCGGGCGTTCCACTCCTCGACCGCGTCGGCGGAGCCGTCCTCTGAAGCGTTGTCGACCACCAGCATCTCGTGCTCGAGCCCGCGCGGGCCGTGGTCGCGGATCGACGCGAGGCAGGCGAGCAGGTGCTCGCGGCCGTTCGTGTTCACGACGCAATAGGAGAGGTCCATCGGGAGAATCGTCCACGATGCGGGTCCAGGTCGTCGATCCACCGGCGTTCACGCCGCCCTACGACCGCGCGCTGTGCGCCGCGCTCGCGGACGCCGGCGCCGAAGTCGAGCTCGTCACGAGCCGCTTCGAGTACGGCCCCGTTGCCGAGCCGCAGGACTACTCCGTGACCGAGCTCTTCTACTCCCGCTCGACTCGCCGGCGGCTGCGAGGGCAGGCTCGGCGCGGCCTTCGCCTCGCCGAGCACGTGCCCGGGATGCGGCGCCTTCGTGCACACGCACTCGCCGCCGACGTCGTTCACCTGCAATGGCTGAGCGTCCCCGACCTCGACCGGTTCCTGCTGCCGAAGCACCCGCGGGCGTTCACGGTCCACTATCCGCTGCCCGCCTCGAGCTCCGCCCGGGCCCGCCAGCGCGCGCTGCTGGCGCGGATGGACGCGGTGATCGCCCACTCCGAGTATGCGGCCGCCGACCTTCGCGACCTCGGGCTCGAGCCGACGCGGGTCCACCGTGTCCCGCACGGTGCCTTCGAGCATCTCACCCGGCAGGCCGCGGGCCGGCCGCTGCCGGAGGAGCTCCGCGACGTGGAGGGCCCGGTGATCCTGTTCTTCGGCCTCATCCGCCGATACAAGGGCGTCGACCTGCTGCTCGAGGCGTTCCGCGAGCTGACCGACGCCGAGCTTTGGATCGTCGGCATGCCGCGGATGGACCTGGCGCCGCTGCGCGCTCTCGCCGGCCGCTGCCGATCAACCGTCCGGTTCGTCGACCGCTTCATCACCGACCCCGAGATCCCCGCCTACTTCCGCCGCGCCGACGTCGTCGTCCTTCCCTACCGCGAGATCGAACAGTCGGGAGTCCTCTACACAGCGCTCGCGTTCGGCAAGCCGATCGTCGCGAGCGCGGTAGGCGGGTTCACCGAGGTCGGCGAGCGCGATCGAGCGGTCCGCCTCGTGCCGCGGGGCGATCGCGACGCACTCGCGGCGGCCCTTGGAGAGCTCCTTGCCGAACCCGAGCAGCGCGAGGACCTCGCCGCCGCGGCGCGCGCGGCCGCGGACGGGCAGTACTCGTGGCCAGCGATCGCTGAGCGCACGCTCGACGTCTACCGGGGCATTCTCCCCGCATAATCGCCGGCCATGCAGGTGATCGAGGTCGTCTTCTGGGTCGCCGCCGTCCTACTTGTCTACACGCACGTCGGTTACCCGCTCCTCCTCGCGGCGCTGGCGGCGTTTCGTCGGCCGACGCCGGTGCCGCCGCTCGAGCGGCTGCCCGCCGTGTCACTGATCGTCGCCGCCCATGACGAGGAGGAGGTGATCGCGGCGAAGGTCGCGAACGCCCTCGCGCTCGACTATCCCCGCGAGCTGCTGGAGGTGATCGTCGCCTGCGACGGCTCGAACGACCGCACCGTTCAGCGTGCGCGCGGCGCCGGGGCAGATCTGGTCCTCGACCTCGACCGGCGCGGCAAGCTGCCGGCTCAGAACGCTGCCGCCGAGCGCGCGGGCGGCGAGGTGCTCGCATTCAGCGACGCGAACGCGACCTGGCGCGCGGACGCGCTGCGGGAGCTCGTGGCGCCGTTCGGCGATCCCCACGTCGCATACGTCTGCGGGCAGGCGCGCTTCCTCGACCAGGGCGGCTCGAACCAGGAGGGCACCTACTGGCGGTTAGAGCTCGCGACCCGAGCGCTCGAGTCGCGGCTCGCCGGCGTGACCGCAGGCAACGGCGCCATCTACGCGGTTCGCGCCTCCTCGTACATCCCGCTCCGTGCGGCATCGAGCCACGACGTCTCGTTCCCGTTCATGCTCACGAAGCGCGGCTACCGCGCCCTTTACGCGCCGGCCGCGATCTCGGAGGAGAGGATGGTCGAGACGATCGAGGGGGAATTCGCCCGCAAGCGCCGGATGATGCGCGGCATCTACGACGAGGTGGTCGGCGACGGCATGCTTCGGCCCGGCGGCTACCCGCCCCTGTACGCGTTCGAGATCGCAAGCCATCGCGTGCTCCGCTACGCCTCACCGTTCCTGCACGTCGCCGCGCTGGTGGCGAACGCGATCGTGGTCGGCGAGTCGCCGGTCTACGTGGTCACGCTCGCGGCGCAGCTCGCGCTGGTCGCCGGGGCGGCGCTCGCGGGCGTCGTCCCGATCCGGCCGTTCCGGCTCGCCCGCTATTACGTCCTGGTCACGGCCTCGATCGCCGCCGGTCTCCTCGACCGGGTCCGGTTCGGGACGCCCGGCGCGTGGGAGAAGGCGAAGGGCACGAGGTGAAGCGCGCCCTCGACCTCCTGTTCGCCGTGCCGGCGCTCGTTCTCGCCTCGCCGGTGCTGGCGATCGTCGCGCTCGCGATCAAGCTCGACTCGCCCGGGCCGGTGATCTACCGTTCGCGACGGATCGGGCGTGACGGCGTCGAGTTCGATCTCCTCAAGCTGCGGACGATGTACACGGGCAACGATCCGGTCGGGGTCGGCACGCCCGTCTACGCGGACGATCCCCGCGTGACACGGGTAGGCTCGATCCTGCGTCGGCTCTCGCTCGACGAGCTGCCCAACCTCGTCAACGTGATCCGCGGCGAGATGTCGCTCGTCGGCCCGCGGCCGACCCTCGCGGCCCAGGTGGAGGCCTACACACCGCACCAGCGTCGCCGGCTCGAGGTGAAGCCGGGGCTGACCGGGTGGGCGCAGGTGAACGGCCGCGCCGGCATTCCGTGGGAGGAACGCATCGAGCTCGACGTCTGGTACGTGGACAACCGCTCGCTCGCCCTCGACCTCAGGGTCCTCGCCCGCACCGCGCGCTTCTTGATCACCGGCCACGGGCTCTACGGCTAGGGCCGCCATGGCCAGCTTCGCCGACTACGACACGCGTCGTTACCGCACCGTCGACGTGCGCAGTGGCTACGCCGAGTGGGCGCGCACGTACGACGACACGGTCGAGGATGAGATGGATCTGGCGCTGCTCGAGCGCCTCCGCGAGCCGCGGTGGGCCAAGGCGCGCCGCGCCGCCGACCTCGGCTGCGGAAGCGGCAGGACAGGCGCCTGGCTCGCCTCGCGCGGGGTGGGCGCGGTCGACGGTTTGGACGTGACGCCGGAGATGCTCGAACGCGCCGCGGCGCGCGGCGTGTACGACCGGCTGGTCGAGGCGGATGTGGCGGACACGGGCCTGCCGGGCGGCGCCTATGACCTCGTCGTCGCATGTCTCGTCGACGAGCACCTCGAGGGCCTCTCGCCGCTGTATCGCGAGGCGGCCCGGCTCGCCGTCCCGGGCGGTGCCTTCGTCCTCGTCGCGTTTCACCCCCACTTCATGATCGCCAGTGGGATCCCGACCCATTTTCGCTCCTCCTCCGGGGAGGAAGTCGCGATCACGACGCACGTGCACCTCCTGAGCGAGCAGGTCGCGGCCGGGCTCGGAGCCGGGTTGCGGTTGGTCGAGATGCGCGAGGCCGTGATCGACGAACGGTGGATCGAGCTGAAGCCGAGGTGGGAGCCCTTCCGGGGCCACCCGATCTCGGCGGCCCTCGTCTGGCGAAGTGATGACGACTAGGCTGCCGCCCGTGGCGAGGGCTGAGGTGAAGCTGAGGGATTTCCGTCCCGCGGATGCCGAGGCGGTTCACCGTTGGTTCAACGACGACCGGGTCACCGCGGACCTGGTCGGCAGCCGCGACTCGTTCACGCTCGATGACGCGGCAGGGTGGGTAGAGCGGGCGATGGACGCGAGCCGCGATCGCAAGTGGGCGATCACGATCGACGGCTCCGACGAAGCGGTCGGCTTCGTCGCCCTGTTCGGCCTCGAGCGCCAGCTCGGGCCCGAGCTCGCGGTCCTGGTCGGGGACCCGAGCGCCTGGGGCAAGGGCGTGGCCCGCGAGGCCGAGCGGCTGGCCTGCAACCGCGCGTTTCGCGACTACGACGCACACCGGATCCACGCGGAGATCCCCGCGACCAACGAGGCGGCGCAGAAGGTCGTCACCTACCTCGGCTTCCGGCTCGAGGGCTTGATGCGGGCGGCGATCCGCCGTGGGGAGGAGCGGGTCGACAACCAGGTCTGGGGCCTTCTGGCCGAGGACTTCACCGGGTGGGACGAGCCGAGCTGATCCGGGACGGGGGCGCCGCGGCTCGCAGCGACGACCTGTTCCGATCCGAGCCATTCCTGGGCGCCGAGGGCGCCACGCACACGCTCAGGCTGAGCGCCGGAGACTTCGTCGCCGCGGTGCCGCTCATCGTCCGTGAGATCGAGGGCTCCGATCGGCTCGACGCGACCTCGCCCTACGGTTACCCGGGCGGCCGAATCTCCGGCGACGCCCCGCCACCCGCCGCCTCCGAGATCGACTGGACCGGGACCGGCCTCGTCTCGGTCTTTGCCCGTGAGCGCGTCCTGGGGCGGGCGTGGGCCGCAGGAGCCGCCGAGCCCTCCGAGCTTCAGCTCCACGACGCCTCCAAGGCACGCGCCGTCCGCCCGCGCCTCGCCGAGCAGATCCGCGCCAACGAGCGGGCTGGCTGGGAGGTGCGCGTGATGCCGGCGCCGGACGCGGACACCGCCGCCCGCGACGCCTTCGCGGCCGCCTACGAGCAGACGATGGTCCGTACCCGAGCCGCCGATCGCTACTTCTTCGAGCGCGAGTACCTCGAGGCCCTCCTCTCCTTCGGTTCGAGCTGGCTCCTCCTCGCCGAGCGGTCGGGGGAGCCAGGAGCGGCCGCGATCGCCGCGCGCAGCGACGGCGTCCTTCACTACTTCCTCGGCGGGACCGCGGACGCCGCGCTCGAAGCATCTCCGTTCAAGAACGCCGTCAGCGCGATGCTCGACCTCGCCGACGAGCTCGAGCTGCCGCTCAACCTCGGCGGAGGCATGACCCCGGGCGACGGCCTCGAGCGCTTCAAGCGCGGATTCGCCAACGCCACGGTGCCGTTTCGGACCCATGAGATCGTCTGCGATCGCGAGGAGTACGAGCGGCTCAGCGCGGCGCGCGAGGCCGGCGGGTTCTTCCCGGCCTATCGGGCGCTGAGCGCATCGCGCCGAACCTAGGCTTCGTGGCCAGAGTCGATCTGCTTGGCCCGGTGAAACGGAAATGGGCGAATCTCGTACCCGTGCTCCGCCGCGATCGGCTCGAGCAGGAAGCAGACATGATCGCCGGCCTGATATCGATCGAGGACGCTGCCGACGAACCGGTTTGGACAGCGGTCGAGCAACGGCACGCCCGCGGGTCCTTCGTGCCACTGGATCTCTGCGAGCTTGTCGACCTCATCTCCCGTCTCGCCTCCGAAGAGCTCGGCGAGATCCCCATCGTCGGTTGACAGGAAGTGAACGCCGATCGCGTCAGTCTGGCGCGCGATCCGGTAGGTGCGGTTCTTGTCAGAGAGGTAAACGGCGAAGCGGGGCGGGGCGATGCTGCACTGCGTCGCGAACCCGACCAGGCACCCGTCTCGCTCCTTGCCGGCGGCGGCGGTGACAATGAGCATCGGGTAGTCGAGCTCGCCGACCAGCTCTTCGAACACGGGTCGCGGGTTGGAATCCGGCACGTTCCTATCCTCCCGAATCGCGAGCGGGAGGTGGTGCAGTGTGCTGCTCCTCCGCCTACCTGGACGTGACGCCGCCGCCCTCCGGCGGCGTCGTTGGAGCCGGGCCGCCGGATTCCTCGATCCGGGTCTGGATCAGCCTCCGCAGGCGGATCATGTCGGCCTCCAGCGCTTTGCCCGGGCAGGCGGTGAGCCCGACCGTGCCGTGGCCGAAGACGCGGTTGAGGCGCAGTCTGCGGCCCACGGGGTAGCGGCTGAGTTCGCCTCCGGCCGAGGTGAGCGTCGTCTTGCCCCGCGCCTGGAGCCCGTTGAGCGCGAGCTTCCAGGCGATGAAGCTCACCAGGCCCTGCGCGGTCGCCGACGTGATCGGGGTCGTCGTGTGGGTGCCGATCGTCGCCACGCCGGACGTCTGCGCGTTGAACCCCTGCGCCTGGGCGCCGATGATCGGCTTCGCGAGCCCACCGGCTCGCCCGGCGTAGACGTTTCCGAATCGGTCGACGAGGGCGTTGTAGCCGATGTCGTTCCAGCCGTTCCCGTTGCGGTGATAGCGGCAGATCCCGAGCACGATTCGCGGCGCCTCGGCCTCGCTGTACTCGTTCGCGGTCACGGTGTGGTGGACGATCGCGGCCTTGACCGTGCCCTTCTCCGGACGCTCGCGAGGGCGGCAGCCGCCACTCGCGCGGTTCGCGCCCCAGGCGGCGCGGCTGATCACCTGCGGGCGCGTGGGAAGTGCCTCGGCGCGCGGGTCGAGCACGGCCGAGGCGGAGATGAAGGCCGAGTTGACGGCCTCCCGCGCCCTGGTCAGCAAGCCGCCGGCGAAGCTCGTCGTTCCGGAGACGTTCACGTAGTGAAGGACGCCCTTCGGGCGCCAGCCGCGGGCGCGGAGCTGGAGCTCGTCCGCGCCGCCGAAGTAGACGGGGCTGCCGTCCTCGGCCTCGACCCAGACGCTCCACTCGCCGCCCTCGGGACGGGCCCGGATCTCGAGCGGCCGCAGCTCGCGCGCGAGGCCGACGAGGTCGAAGCGCTTCGGCGCCACGACGACCGATGAGCGAAAGGTCACGGGCCCGGCTCCGGCGCGCTTCGGCGCTCGCACGAGCCTCGCCTGCGGCACCTTCGCTGCGGCCCTTAGCGACGGGAGCGCTTGCTCGAAGTCGACCGCCTCGGGCATGTAGCGCTGTGCCGACAGCGCCGGCGCGGCGATCCAGACGAGCGCGCCGGAAATCGCCGCCAGCAGCAGATGGCGCGCTTTGGGCCTCACGTTCCTCACCAACACGACTTCACGGCGATGGATTCGCCCCGGTGAGGGCGAAGCTTGCGGCCGCTCAGCCCGTGTTGAGCGGAATCGGCTCCGGTCCCTGACCGCGGTAGGTGTCGCGGAAGTCGCGGATCGCGTCGAGCGTCGCTCGCCCGTCGTAGCTCTTGCAGCCCATGAGCTGCGTCCAGGCGGTGGCCGCGACCTCGTAGGGCATATCGGAGTTCGGGAACATCAGCATCCCCGCCGGGCTCTCGTCGAAGACGCCCTTGAGCGCGAGCTGGTCGGCCTCAGGCAGGTCGGGCGAGTACTGGATCTCGATCCGCCCGTGCTCCATCGAGTGGACCGCGTACCACTCGGGCACCTGCTCGGAGTAGGCACCGTCCGCCTCCTGCTCGGGGTTGTGGTTCCCCGAGGTCGGCGGGTTGCTCTTGTAGTCGGGGATCTCGCTCTCCTTGGTGATGTGGTTGTTGCCCTCGTCCGGGAGGTTGAGCTGCAGCTTGCAGCCCGCCTCCTGGGCGGCGGTCTGGAGATCCCCCTGCTGAAGCGGCGGCGGCGGCGTACCCTCGCGTCCGTCGGGCGTGATCCCGTGCAGGTAGCCGCTGTTCACCTGGACGTGGGCGGCGGCTGGGACGTCCTGGCCGTCCACCTGCTCGTCGGAGCCGCCGCTGCTCGAGATCACGACCACGAGCCCGACCACGACCGCGAGCGTCAGTGCGCCGGCGACCACGTAGCCGATCACCAGGCGCCGCCGCGCCGCGGCGGCGTCCGCACGCTCGGCCTCAAGGCGCGCAGCGCGGCGCCGCTCGCGCTCTTCCCTACTCGTCATCGGCCCGGCAGAGTAGCGGAGAAGGTTTAGCCGGCCTCAAGGCTCTCGGCGTGCTCCTCCGCGTACACGTCGGTCACGAATTCGGCCAGCTCGTCGTCAAGCCGGCCGGGGGAGATGCGCCATTCGAAGATCGATTCGGCGTTCACCAGCCGGGCTCGCGGCAGCTCCTCCGCGAGCATGTCCGAGTCGGTGAACGGGTGCAGCGGGTCCGCGGGGTGGCCGATCACGAGCGCCGGCACGCCGATCAGCTCGCGCTCCTCGCGCGGCGGCGCGGTGCGGCCGAACAGGATCCCCTGGAGGACCGCCTCCGAGCTCTCCGGCGTCCGGCGCGTCCAATCGAGCAGGATGTCAACGAGCAGGTGGCTGCGCGGGATCCGGTTCGTGACCGTGGCCACCGCGCGCAGGACCGGCTTACCAACCCGAAGCGTGACGAGGATCGGGAGGAAGATCAGGCCGGCCGCGACGAGCGCGTTGTCGAGCACCGGCATCTCGATGAAGAGCCCCCGCGCCGCCCTCGGGTGCCGCGCGGCCATCTCGAGCGTCGCGTTCGCGCCGAGCGAGGTTCCGCCCACGACAGGGCGGTCGAGCTCGAGGTGGTCGATCAGGCCCGCGAGCTGGTCGCCGAACCTGCTCATGCTGTACGCGCGCATGTCGGTCGGCCTGTCGGAGACGCCGTGTCCGAGGAGGTCGACGGTGATCACGCGGAGGCCGCGCTCGACCATCGCCGGGGCGAGCTGGTCGTACATGTGCCTGTTCATCAAGAGGCCGTGGGCGAGGACGAGCGTACGCTCGCCGCTGCCGTAGTCGGCGAAGGCGATTCGGCGCCCCTCGAAGCGGAACGAGCCCTCCGTCGGCTCCATCGGCGCGAACCCTATCGGTACGCCCGTACGGCTCCGTCGGCCTCCGCACGCTCCCACGGTCGCGAGGCGCGGAGCGCAGCGAGCACCGCGCGGGTCGCGGGAGCCCGGTTGAGGGCGTAGAAGTGGACCCCGGGCGCGCCCGCCGCCAGGAGCTCCTCGCACTGCTGCGCGGCGTAGGCGACGCCGAACAGCGCCTCGGCGTCCGCGTCGCCGCCGAGCTCGTCCATCGCCGCGGCGAGCTCCGTCGGGATCGTCGCGGCGCAGAGCTGGCAGATCCGGCTCACCTGGCCGAAGCTCGCGATCGGGATCACCCCGGGGATGATCGGCACCTCGATCCCGATCTCGCGGGCGGCGGCGACGAAGTCGAAGTAGACCCGGTTGTCGAAGAAGAGCTGGGTGATGAGGAAGCTCGCCCCGGCGTCGACCTTCGTCTTCAGGTACGCCAGGTCGGCCGCGAGGCCCTCGGCCTCCGGGTGCACCTCCGGGAAGCAGGCGCCGCCGATCGCAAACGAGTGGCGGTCGGTGATGAACCTGGTGAGCTCCGTCGCGGAGGAGAGCCCGTCGGGCGGCGGCTCGAAGGAGGCCTCGCCCCGCGGCGGGTCGCCGCGCAGCGCAAGCACGTTGTCGATCCCGATCGCCTCGAAGCGCTCGAGGATCGCGTCGAGGCCCGCCTGGGTCTCGCCGACGCAGCTCAGGTGAGCCATGGTCTCGATCCCGTAGTCGATCGTGATCCGCTCGACCATCTCCACGGTGCCCTCGCGGGTCGAGCCGCCGGCGCCGTAGGTCACCGAGACGTAGTCGGGCTCGAGTGGGCGCAGCGCCTCGACCGTCTCGAAGAGCTGGGCGACGCCCTCCTCCGTCTTCGGGGGGAAGAACTCGACCGAGAACACTGGGCGCTTGGTGGCGAGAAGCTCGTCGATCCGCATGGGGAGGGATGGTAGAGGCGGGTCTGCCGCCGGCTGCACGCTTGCGGTCTAGACTCGTTTCATGGCCGCTGAGCCCGGCTCGGGCAACGCGATCGAGTTCGTCGGCGTGGTCAAGGACTTCGGCGCCGCGCGCGTGCTCCACGGCGTGGATCTCGCCGTCCCGGCCGGCGAGATCACCGTCCTTATCGGGCCCTCGGGCGCCGGCAAGACGGTCACGATCAGCCATGCCGTCGGGCTGCTGCAGCCGACCCGCGGGCGGGTCCTAGTCGAGCGGCGCGACCTGGCCCGCCTGTCGGAGGAGGAGCTCTATGAGCTTCGCCGCGGCATGAGCATCGTCATGCAGGGGACGCTCCCGTTCACCTGCGGGCTCTTCTACTCGCTCGACGTCTATGAGAATGTCGCCTTCGCGCTTCGCCAGCGAAAGCGCTGGTCGGAGGAGCTGATCCGCGAGCGGACGATGGAGCACCTCTCCATGGTCGGGCTTGGCGAGTGGGCGCGTGCGATGCCCGACCAGCTCTCGGCAGGAATGGCGAAGCGCGTCGCGATCGCCCGGGCGCTCGCGCTCGAGGCGCGAACCGTGATCATCGACGACTTCGACAGCGGCATCGACGGCGTGCGGCTCTCACTCCTGTGCGACGTGATCGCCGACGTCCAGCGCGAAAGCGGCGCCAGCTTCCTCGTCTCGACTCACAACATGCGCGCGGCCCGCCGCCTCGCCAAGCACGCCGCGGTGATCCACGAAGGCCGGATCGTCGCCAGCGGCGCCGCCGATGAGGTGCTCGACTCGAGCGAGCCGCTCGTTCGCCAGCTGGTCACCGGCGGCACCGCGGGACCGATCGGGCTGCGGAACGTCTGAGCCGAAGCGCGGCGCTAGCCGCGGCGGTGGACGATCGTCGCGCTCGCCTGCGCGACCGGCTTGATCGTGAGGTAGTCGATGTCCACGTTCGCGGGCCGCGTGACGCAGTAGGCGATCGCGTCAGCGACGTCCTCGGGCGTCAACGGGTTGATCCCCCGGTAGACCGAGGCGGCGCGCTCCGCGTCGCCGGCGAAGCGCACCAGCGAGAACTCGGTCTCGACCAGTCCCGGAGCGATCTCGCTCACGCGGACGCCCTCGGCGTGGAGCTCGAGCCGCAGCGTCTCGGCCACCGCGTGCGCCGCGTGCTTGGCCGCGGTGTAGCCGCCGCCGCCCTCGTAGACCTCGGTTCCCGCCACCGAGCCGACCACGACGATGATCGGCGCGGGTGAGTGCCGCAGCGCCGGCAGGAGCGCCTTCGTCACCCGCATCACGCCCATCGCGTTGGAGTCGAACATCGTCCGCCAATGCGCCTCGTCGGCCTCCTCGACGCGCTCGAGACCAAGCGCCCCTCCGGCGCTGTGGACGACGGCGTCGAGCTTCGGAAGCGCCTCGCCGAGGGCCGCTACCGAGCCGGCGTCGGTGACGTCAAGCGCCAGTGCGCGGCCGCCCACCTCAGCGGCGAGCGTCTCGCAGCGCTCGAGTCGGCGGGCCGCGGCCACCGTCTCCCAGCCGGCTGCGGCGAGGGCGCGCACGGTCGCGGCGCCGATCCCGCTCGAGGCGCCGGTGACGAGGGCGGTCGGCTTTCGGTCCTGCACGATCGTCAGGGTATTTGTCGATGCGCCGGATCCTCCCCCGACGACCTGCGCGCGCGCTCGCCGCGAGCCGGCGGCACCCCGCCGCTGACGCGATTTCCCCGCACATTGCGAGAATCCCGGCCGCGGGGACTTGCATTCCTCGAGGCCGCGTCATAAATTCGCTCCAGCGGTTCGGGAGAGAGAACCCCGGAGGCGAAAGCCAAGCAGCCGGATCTCTCGAAGGTGACTCGCAAAGCTTCGATCACGCGCAGGCTACGTGTGAGGCAGGCAGAGCAGAGTCCCCCCGGACCGCTTTTTCGTGCTCTCATCAGCTCCGCCGTCCGCTCCGTTCCCTAACTTGGCGGTGCGGCTGAAGCCGCCGGCTCGGGATGGCCTGCCGCCGCGAGTCGCGCGACCGGGGCGCACCGAGGGAGCAGGCGCCGTGGCGTACCCCGGCAGACGCCATAGCTAGCCCGCCTGCTCTCTTCCTCTCCTCTTACGCCCCGTCGAAATCCCCGAAAGCGGCCGCCTCGTACCATGGTTGCGTGGCTACCGTCCCCGAGCTCGATCCGGCCGCGGTGGCGGAGGTAGGGAGCAGGCTGCGCACCAACGTTCGGAGCGCGGTCAAGGTGAGCGACTCCGTCGTGCGCGACGTGCTCGTAGCTCTACTCGCCGAGGGCCACGTGCTGATCGAGGACTATCCCGGGGTCGGCAAGACTGCTCTCGCCCGGGCCCTGGCGCGATCCATCGACGCGGAGTACGCGCGGGTGCAATGCACCGCGGACCTGCTGCCCGCGGACATCGTCGGCACCAACGTGTTCAACCAGCGCGAGGCGCGGTTCGAGTTCCATCCGGGCCCGGTGTTCGCGAACGTCGTCCTCGTCGACGAGATCAACCGCAGCTCGCCGAAGACGCAGTCCGGCCTGCTCGAGTGCATGCAGGAGCGTCACGTGACGATCGACGCGCACCAGCACGAACTCGCCCGCCCATTCGTCGTCATCGCCACGCAGAATCCGGCCGACTACGAGGGCACCTACCCGCTGCCGGAGGCGCAGCTCGATCGGTTCATGGTCCGCGTCTCGCTCGGCTATCCCACCGCCGATGAGGAGGCCGCGATGCTCGAGGCGCATGCCCGCCACGACCGCGTTCACGATCTCGAACCCGTCACCGACGTGAGCACGGTGCGCGCCGCGCAGGCGGCGGTTGCCGCGATCCACGGCAGTGAGGCCCTGAGGCGCTACGCCGTGGCGCTCGGCGAGGCGACCCGCCGCGATCCCCGCGTCGAGCTCGGCGCCAGCCCGCGGGCGATCCTGATGCTCTTCCGCGCCGCAAAGGCACTTGCCGCGCTCCAGGGTCGCGACCACGCGCTCCCGGATGACATTCAGGCGCTCGCCGGGACGGTTCTCGCGCATCGGTTGCTGCTTGCTCCCGAGGCCTCAGCCGGCGCGGCGAGCGAGGTGATCGACGACGCGCTCGCGCGCGTTCCGGCCCTCTAGGGGCACGCGATGCGTGGCGCGCCGACCGCGGCCTGGCTCGGCGCCGCCCTGCTCGTCGCCGGGCTCGGCTTCGGCGCTCCGTCGTTGACGGTCGCCGGGATCGGCCTCAGCGGCCTGACCCTCGTCGCCGTCGTATGGGTCGAGCTCGCGCGCCCTCGGCGGCTGGTCCGCGCTGGTGGGCCGACGCGCGTCATCGAGGGCGATCCGGTCCCCGTGCGGATCACCGCAAGCGGGTCGCTCGCCCGGCCGCCCGGTGGCGAGCTCACGGATCCCCTGCTTGCGCAACCGGTCGGGATCGGTCCCTTTTGGCGCGGCAGCCATCTGACGGAGGTCACCCTCGAGGGGCGCGGCCTGCGCCGGCTCGAGCCGGCGAGGGTCGAGGTCCGCGACCCGCTCGGCCTCTGGTCGCGCGTCACCGAAAGCGACGTGCCCCACGATCTCCTCGTGCTCCCTCGGATCGAACAGGTGCACGTCGGGGGTTCGGGCGGAGGGGGCGCCGTCGGCTCATTGGCCGGGCTCGTCGCTGGCGCGACGGCCGGCGATCCGGAGGCGTTCGCGATCGAGCTCGAGATCGATGGCCTGCGCGCCTACCGCCAGGGCAGCCCGGCCTCGCGGATTCACTGGCCCGCCGTCGCGCGGACCGGCGAGCTGATCGAGCGGAGGCTGACGGCAGGCGCCGACTCCGTGCCGCTCGTGGTTCTCGACAGCTCGCGCCCCGCCGGTGAGCCGGAGCTCGATGCCGCGGTTCGTGCGGCGGCGTCGCTCTGCGCGCACCTGGCTCAGCGCGGCGGCTGCGTCACCCTGCTGCCGGGGAATCGGCGCCCGATCGCCGTCGATTCGGACCTCCGGACCTGGCCGCACCTGCACGCGCGCTTCGCGCTGGTCGAATCCGGACCGCCCCCGACGGTGCCGGTCGCCTCCCGGAGTGGGGCCGTCTTCTGGGTCACGGCTCGCGCCCGCCCGTCGCTTCCCGCCGCCCTGCGCAGCACGGCCGTCGCGGGGCGGTTCCTGGTCTCACCCACCCGGCCTGTGACGACCGCCCCGACGGCGTTCGTTGTCGGCGGCTGCGAGGGACGCCAGTTCGGCGCCCGCAGGGCGCGATCGGTTCGGAGGGCGGCATGAGCGACGCGGCGATCGCCCTCCGCGCGGCGGGATCCGACGCGGGCGAGGCACCGCGGATCGCGCCGGCGCCGCTGGCGGCGCGTGAGCTCACCGTGTTCGCCGCGCTCGGGGCGTTCGGGATCCTGCAGTGGTCGCGGCTGCTGTCCGATCCGCCGATCGGAGCGATGTTCGCATCGCTTCTCGCCGCCTGCGCAACCGGCGCCGCGCTCCTGTTGATCGGCCGGCGCCGGGTCGGCCGCCGCTCGGCGGCCGCTTGGACGATCGGCGTCGGCGGTGCACTGCTCTGCCTGGTCGTCGCCGGGCTATCGGCGCGTCTCCTGCTGCCGGAGAACTGGGGCGAGCTGAGCTCGGGCATCGGCACCGGGCTGACCGGGATCGAGAGCGTCACGCTGCCGTATCAGGGCGCCGACGAATGGGTGCGGCTGACGCTCGTCCTCGGCGTGCCGGCGATGCTGGCGAGCGCGGCGCTTCTCGCCTTCTGGCCAGGCGAGCGGCGGGAGCGCCGTCGCGTGCTCGCACTCATCCCACTGATCGCGATGTTCGCGATCGCCGTCGCGCTCGACGCCCCGGGTGGCGAGCTTCCCCTGGGCATCGTCCTCTTGGTCCTGATCTGCGCCTGGATGTGGATCGTGAGGCTGCGCGGCGAACGCGCGGGAGTGGCGACCCTGGCCGCGGTCGCCGCGTCGTTCCTTGCCCTGCCGCTCGCGGCCCGGCTGGACTCCACCGAGTTCCTGAACTACAGGGACTGGACCCTGTTTGGCAGCGATCACGGCGTCACCTTCGACTGGAATCACCGCTACGGTCCGCTCGATTGGCCCCGCAACGGCACGAAGATGCTCGAGGTCAGCGCGACGCAGCCGGTCTATTGGAAGGCGAGCGTGCTCGATCGGTTCGACGGCATCGTCTGGCGCCGGGCGGAGGGCGACGACGGGCTTGCGCTCGCGGAGCGAGCGGCGCGCCCGCTCGTCGACAGCGCCGGGCTCATCGACCGGCACCCGGAGTGGGTGTCGCAGGCGAACTTCGAGGTCAAGGCGCTCGCGAGTGCCGTCGGCATCGGCTTCGGCACACCGCGCTCGATCGACGGGCTGGACGCCTTCCTCGTCAGCAACGACGGCACGATCTCACTCCAGGGCGAGCCGCTTGAGCAGGGCGACGACTACTCCGTCGCCGCCTACTGGCCCGAGCCGACGGCGCGTCAGCTCGAGAACGCGCCGACTCGCTATCCGGAGCGACGATTCGGCGGCACCACACTCGTGGCGCTGCCGGTCCAGGGCGCACCAGCGGCGGCGACGAGGATGCCGCTGTGGGGGCAGCGCGACCCGGATGTCGAGAGGGCGGTGCTCACGTCGCCCTACGCCGATACGTACCGGCTCGCGCGCGGCCTGACGGCCGCGGCGTCGACCCCGTACGAGGCGGCGCGGACGATCGAGCATCACCTGCGCGACGGCGACTACAAGTACACCGCGTCAGTGGAGCGCCACGAGTACCCACTCGACTCGTTCCTGTTCGACGACCGGGCCGGCTACTGCCAGCAGTTCGCGGGCTCGATGGCGCTGATGCTGCGCCTGATCGGGATCCCGGCGCGCGTCGTCTCCGGCTTCGCGCCAGGCCAGCTCGACCCGGAGACGAATACGTACGTGATCCGCGACCTCGACGCCCACTCCTGGGTCGAGGTCTATTTCCGCGGCATCGGCTGGGTCACCTTCGACCCGACGCCGCCAGCGGCTCCGGCCTCCTCCCAGAGCTCGGGCGGCGGGATCGGCTCGCCGCTCGGCGACCGGGGCGCCGCAGTCAACCTGGACGATCCGGGACAGGCCACGGACGCGGAGAAGGCGAACCCGAAGCACTCGCCGACCGGTTCCGGCGGCAACCTGGCGGACGATGGCAGCGGCGGTCCGGCTGGGCTGGTGATCCTGCTCCTGCTCGCGGTGACCGGCGCGGCCTTCGGCGCCGTGTCGTGGCGGCGCAGGCGCCGTCTCGCCCGCGGCGAGGCGGTGGGCGCACAGATTGCGGAGCTGCGCGATGCCCTCGACCGCCTCAGCTGGCAGCTGGGGGAGGAACCGACGCTCCTTCGGATCGAGCGCCGGTTCGCCGAGGTCGGTCGCACCTCGGTCGCCACCTACGCCGCCCGGCTTCGGCTGCATCTCTACGGCCGGGATGGGACATCGGCGCCGGGGCCGGCCGAGCGCCGGGCCATGCGCCGGGCGATCGCGCGAACGGGGCTTCGCAACCGGCTACGCGCCCTGTTCACGATCCCGCCCGGCGGCCCGGCCGGAGCGAGCCGGTGAGCGACGCGGTCCGCACGCAGGCGCTCGCGGGCGTCCTCGAGACCTGCCTGTACCACGACGCCCGCGAGACGGCGGCCATGGAGGGCTTCTATACCGAGGTGCTTGGGCTGCCGCTCGTGTCGCGATGGCCGGGCGGCGTCGCGCTGCGTGCTGGAGCCGGGGTGCTCCTTCTCTTCGAGCGCGAGGGGCTCGCCGCCCGCGACAGCCCACTCTCCGCCCACGGCACGGACGGGCCCGGTCACGCCTGCCTCGTCGTGGGCGAGGCCCGGGAGTACGAGCGCTGGAAGCAGCTCCTGGACGGGGCCGGAATCGAGATCGCGCACGAGGAGTCGTGGGACGGAGGGCTGCGCTCCTTTTACTTCACCGACCCCGCCGGGAACCTGCTCGAGATCGCGGCCGGCGACATCTGGCCCGGTTGAAACCGTAGGGTCCGGTCGTGGGCGCGGCCGAGCGGATCCTGACCGAGCGCGAGCTCAACCGGGCGCTCCTCGCGCGCCAGCTCCTGCTCGAGCGCGGCGCGATGTCGCTGCCGAAGACGCTCGAGCGGGTCGCGGGCATCCAGGCCCAGTACGCACCGTCGATGTACATCGGTCTCTGGTCACGGCTCGACGGCTTCGAGCGCGGGAAGCTGACGCGCGCGCTCGAGCGGCGCACGGTCGTCCAGGGCACTCTTCTTCGGACCACGATCCACCTCGTCTCGCCGCGTGATTGGTGGGTGTTCGCCGCCGCGGTCCGGCGCCGCCGCAAGGAGCACTGGCTCCGGAGCCGCCGCGGCGAGCCGAGCGGCAGGCAGATGGACGCGGCGGCGCGGGGGGTCGAGCGGCGGCTTCGCGAGGGGCCGGTGGGTCGGGCGGAGCTTCAGGAGCTCGTCGGCCTCGGCGCGCGGGGCACGAACGGCATGAGCGTGTGGATCGACCTGGTACGCGTGCCACCGTCCGGGACCTGGGAGAGCCGCCGCGCGGACCTGTTCGCCGACGCCGGCGACTGGATCGGACCGGCGCCCGAGATCGAGGAGTCCGAGGCGCAGGTCGAGCTCGTGCGCAGCTACTTGCGCGGCTTCGGCCCGGCGCGCCCGGCCGAGATCGCGGACTGGGCCGGGCTCGATCCCCCTGCGATCAACGCAGCGCTCGAGCGACTGGAGCTGCGGCGCTTCCGCGCCGCGGACGGCAGCCCGCTCGTCGACCTGCCGCGCCAGCCGCTTCCGGACCCCGAGACGCCGGCGCCTCCCCGCTTCCTGCCGGTCTGGGACGCGACCCTGCTCGTGCACGCCCGCCGCAGCCAGATCCTGCCCGAGCGCCACCGGCCGAGGGTGTTCAACACGAGGACGCCGCAATCGGCGCCGACGTTCCTGGTCGACGGCCAGGTGGCGGGAACCTGGCGCTACGAGAAGGGCAAGGTGAAGCTCGAGCCGTTCGAGCGGCTGGACGCGGGCGCGCGGCGGGAGCTCGACGCCGAGGCCGAGCGGCTCGCCGCTTTTCACGCCTAGGCGGGAGGCGCCGGCGTGAGGCCGTGGCGGCGCATGACTTCCGCGATCTTGGCGAGGTCCGGCGGGCCGCCGGGATTCGCCGCCACCACGTCGCGGATCTCACGGAAGTAGTCCGGCGACATGACGCCGGGGCTGGACACCGCAAGGAACTTGGCGTCTTTGTTCCCGCGATTGTCGAACCCGTGGATCGCGCCGCGCAGGATGCAGGTGGCGTCGCCGGGGCCGATGTCGACCGTGCGGCCGTCCACGGTCCAGGTGCTGACGCCTTCGAGCCCGTAGATCGTCTCCTCGAACGCATCGTGACTGTGCGGCGCCGGCATCTTGCTCTCGGCCGGTACGAAGCACTCGAAGACGCTCACGCTTCCGTTCGAGTCTGCCGGCTCGACGAGGAACCGCACGCCGATCGCGCCCATCTGGATCACTTCCGGAGTCATCCGTCTGCCAAGTATCCGGCACCTCGGGCGACTTCAAGCTCGGTTGGCGCTTTCTGCTCCGCTATCCGGGAAGGAAGCGCCAATACCGGCGACGGACGAGATGGAGCTAGCCGGGCTCGAACCGGCGGCGTCAACGCTTCACAGATCGGCTCGACGGCCAGCAGAACACCTCGATCCGCATCCCGTCCGGGTCGAAGACGAAGAACGCGTAGTAACCCGGTTCGTCGCGATCCTCCTGCGGTGGGAAATGAATCTGCGCGCCGCGGGCCAGGCATCGCTCGTGGGCGGCATCCACCTCATCCCGGCTCTCGACCTCGAACGCGAGGTGCTCGATGCCGACGTCGTAGTAGCGGTGGGCGCCGCCGTCGGCCGGGCGCAGCCCCAACCCCCCCTCGGCGACCCCCCGGCGCGCGTGAACCAGGTAGACGACCTCCTCGGTGCCGCGGTAGGTGGGATAGCGGACCTCCTCGGTAAACCCGAGCGGCCCCAGGAGGTCGAGGTAGAACGCCAGCGACACATCAACGTCGGCAACGGCAAGGTCGACGTGATGGAGGCCTCTGGCTGCCACTTGATGGTCCTTTCTGCGGCGGTGCACCTGCCCACCCCGACGTCCAGATGATCTCACGAAAGTTCCGCTTAGGACGAGAAGCGATCAGGACCGCGACTTCGCGATCGGATGATCATCCGGGATGTGAACCGAACGCCGATCGGTCCGCCTTCGGAGCATCCGATGAATCCCTTCAGCTTCACGCGACCGCACTTCGCGCTCGATCCGCTTGCAGTACATCCACGCGTTCGGCGCTTGAGGATGGAGCTAGCCGGGCTCGAACCGGCGACCTCCTGATTGCGAACCAGGCGCTCTCCCAACTGAGCTATAGCCCCGTGGCATGGCGCGTCCGAGGGCGCGCTCCGGCAAGGATAGCCAGCCCCGGAGCCGATCCGAGGCCCGGACGCGGGCTTGCAGCCGACCCCATGGTGTAGGCGCATACCCCTGCCGGATTAAGCTGCTCCCGGTGAGCTTCCGCCTGCGGCTGATCCTCTTCTTCGTGCTGATCGTGGTCCTGCCGATGGGCGCCCTCGCGGTGCTCGTCTCGCAGATCGCCTCCGACTCGTCCACCGGCAAGGCCGACGCGCGGCTCGACACAGGCCTATCTACCGCGACCAGCCTGTTCGAGCAGGAGCAGGCCGAGTCGCGCAAGGCCGCGGGGTCAATCGCGGACGAGATCGCGAGCGATCCGGATGCGGCCGCTGCGCTTCAGAGCGGTGGCGAGTCGGAGGTCCGGGCACTGGCAAGGCGACTGCGACACGAGGACGGCGTCAAGGCCGTGACGCTGACGGGGGCGAGCGGCGGCGAGGTCGCCGTTGGGCCGCGGAGGACGGTGGCCGGTGCGTCCGTCGACCTCGTCTCCGGCTCGGGCGACGGTCTGGGGACGGTGACGGTCTCCACCACGACCCCCGAGTCATACCTCGGCACGGTGGCGCAGATGACGGGCCAGGACGCGGCGCTGGTCGGGCCGAGCGGCCGGATTGCCGGCACGGTCCCGGTCGAGGGCGACGACCTGCCCGAGAGCGGAGAAGCGGCGGACTTCGAGGAGGGCGACGACGACCTCCGGGTCGCGGGGACGCAGCCGCTCGGCGAGGAGCGGGTGCGGGTGGCGCTCTTCGCGCCGGTCGAGGGCGAGGGCTTCATCACCTCGCGACCGACGCTGGCGATCGCGCTGCTCGCGTTCTTCGCCATCGCCCTGCTCGCGGTGGCCGCGACGCTGCGATCGCTGCAGGGCTACGTCCGCGAGATGCTGGCCGCCGCGCGGCGCATCGGCGAGGGCGACTTCTCGCGCAGCGTTCCGGTGACCGGCCGCGACGAGATGGCGGGGCTCGCCAACGAGTTCAACAAGATGAGCGAGCGGCTGAGCGCGCAGATGGACCAGCTGCGCCGCCAGCGGATCGAGATCGAGAAGTCCGTGCGCCGGGTCGGCGACGCCTTCGCGTCGGGCCTCGACCGCCAGGCGCTGCTCGCCATCCTGGTCGAGACGGCGGTGGGGACCTGCGATGCCGACTACGGCCTCGTCGCGCTGAGCGGACACGTCGGCGCCGAGGCCGAGTACGGCACACCGACCGAGGACGTCCAGGAGGCGGCGCTCGCGGCGGAGCAGCGATCGCTTCGCGACCCGGGCCCGGTCGAGGAGTCCTACGGCGACGCCTACGCCTTCGCAAGCTCGCTCGGCCGAATCGGGCGGGCGGGGGCGCCGGTCGGGGCGATGACGGTCGCCAGGACGGGCCGACCGTTCAACGCCACGGAGCGCGAGGTCTTCCTCTACCTGGTCGGCCAGGCGGCGGCGTCGGTCGAGAACCTCGCCCTGCACGAGCTCGTCTCCGAGCAGGCTTCCACCGACGACCTGACGGGCCTCGCCAACAAGCGGGCCTTCCGCGAGATGATCGATCGCGAAGCGGCGCGGGCGGCGCGCTTCCGCCACGACGTCTCGCTGCTCATGCTCGACATCGACGACTTCAAGCACGTCAACGACACCCACGGCCACCTCCAGGGCGACGCGGTTCTGAGGGCGCTCGGCCGGGTGCTGACGGCGGAGTCGCGCGATGTCGACCTCCCCGCCCGCTACGGCGGCGAGGAGTTCGTGGTCGCGCTGCCCGAGACCGACACGGAGGGCGCCGCCGAGGTGGCGGAACGGATCAGGGCGCGGGTGGAGGCGCAGCGCATCTCGCTCATGGACGGGGGTGGCGAGCTCCGGATCACTGCAAGTCTCGGCGTTGCGAGCGCCGCCGGCGAGGCGGCGGAGGTCCAGGAGCTGATCGCTGCCGCCGATGCGGCGCTCTATGAGGCGAAGCGTGCCGGGAAGAACCGCGTGGCCGTGGCGGCGGGCGGCGCGGCCCCGGCCCCGAGCGGCGGACGCGAGAGTGATCCGGTTGCTAAAGGTTCCTGAGCGCCTGTGGCGAATCAAGGCCCGTGGCGTACCCGTGCGCCCTCGATCAGAACATGAACACGCACCGATTGCGCAGTAACCTTCGCGCTACCCGCCTAGCCATATGGGAATTCTCGACGACGCGATCCGAGAGCACCTCGAGCTGAAGCGCCGGCTGGGCGCGGATCCCGAGGAGGTTGCACGCCTCGAGGACGAGGCGTTCGGGCCGCCGAGCCGGCCTGGCGATCCCGAATTCGCAGAGCCGGAGCAGCGAGATCAGGAGGGGGCGGTCGCCACCGAGCAGGGCGAGCGGCCGCCACCAGACGAGCCGCAGTCCGAGCCGGAGGTGAGCGCCGAGGCGCCGACCGCGATCGAGCAGGCGCCGCCGCAGGAGCAGGAGGCACCGGGGCCGATCTTCCACGACCGGGAGGCCGCGGAAGCCCCAGGACCCGAGGGGGCCGCGCCCGAGACGGGCGAGGAGCTCGAGCTCGACCTGGATCTCGACGCCGAGGCGGAGCCATCGACCCCGGCCGAGGACACGGCGGAGCGGCCGATCGAGTCACAGGAGACCGTCGAGCACCAGTTCGAGGACGCCGTCGAGGACACGGGCGAGGGCGAGGTCGTCGAGGGCGAGCTCACCTCCGAGGAGGACTCCGCAGAAAAGGACGCCGCCGAGGAGGACGAGGACGTGCTGGAGGAGACCCCTGAGTTCCTTCGTGACGCGCCCGAGGACGACGAGCTCTGGTTCGAGCAGGGCGAGCCGAAGGACTTCGACTTCTAGCCGCTCGGCTCAGACGTAGCCGCGGGTGCGCGCGGCTTCCACCACCCGCTCGATCCCGACCAAGTACGCCGCCTCTCGCAGGTCGAGGCCGCCCTCCTTCGCACGGCCGTTGACCTCACGGAAGGAGCGCCGCATGACGGTGCCGAGCTTGTCGTTCACCTCGCGCTCCTCCCAGCGGAAGTGCTGGAGGTTCTGGACCCACTCGAAGTACGACACGACGACGCCGCCCGCGTTCGCCATCACGTCCGGGATGATGTAGACGCCCTTCTCGCGGAGGATCCGGTCGGCGGCCGGGGTCGTGGGGCTGTTCGCCCCCTCGACGAGGACCTTGCACTGCATCCGGTCCGCGTTGCTCTCGTGGATCATCCCGCCGAGCGCGGCAGGGATGAAGACGTCGCAGGGAATCGCGATCAGGTCCGCGGCGTCGATCACGTCGGCTGCTTCGAACTCCGTGATCCCGCCGCCCCGCTCGATGTGGTCGTGGAGCTGGTTCGCGTCGATGCCGGCGTCGTTTCTGATCGCGCCATCGGCGTTCGAGACGCCCACCATCCGGGCGCCGAGCTGCTGCATGATCCGGGCGGCCCACGAGCCGACGTTGCCGTAGCCCTGAACGACGAACGTCGTGTCGGCGGGGCTCAGCCCGAGCTGCGGCGCGGCCTCCCGGAACATGTAGACGCAGCCACGGCCGGTGGCGGCCTCGCGGCCGAGCGATCCCTCGAGGGCGATCGGCTTGCCGGTCACCACCGCCGGGCTGTGGCCGTGGAGCTTTCCGTACTCGTCCATCAGCCACGCCATCACCTGGGCGTTCGTGTTCACGTCCGGTGCCGGAATGTCGCGGGTCGGCCCAAGCACCTTCTCGATCTTGTTCATGAACGATCGGGCGATCGTCTGCACCTCGGCGGGCGTGAGTTTCTTCGCTGGGCAGTTGACGCCGCCCTTTGCGCCGCCGAACGGCACGCCGGCGATCGCCGTCTTCCAGGTCATCAGCGAGGCGAGCGCCCGGACCTCGTCGATGTCCACGTCCGGGTGGAACCGGATCCCGCCCTTGTATGGCCCGCGGGCGCCGTTGTGCTGGATGCGATAGCCCGAGTAGACGTGGACCTTGCCGTCCGAGAGCTTCACGGGGATCTGAACGGTGACCTCGCGGTAGGGCGTCCAGAAGACGACCCGGAGGTCATCGGCCAACCCGAGGTGGTCGGCGGCGATGTCGAAGTAGTGGCGAACGATGTCGAGGTTCGAGACCTCGGCGGGCCGAACCTTCGTGGCCTTAGCCTCCTCGACCACCTCGGGCGACTTGTCCGGATGCTGACGCTCTCCGACCGCGACCGTGGCTTCCCCTTCGGCCATCCGTTCCTCCTGGTCCGCCTTTACCCGTCGATCCTGCCACAAAGCACCGGGCGCGGCCATAGGCTCGGCGCAGCCCGCACCTACAATCGGGCCCCTGGGGCCATAGCTCAGTTGGGAGAGCGTCGGGTTTGCAACTCGAAGGTCGCCGGTTCGATTCCGGCTGGCTCCACCTCGACGTCGTTGGTCACGCGGCGGTAGCTCAGACGGTCGCCAACGCCGCTTGGCCGTGGCGAGCGGCGCGCTTCGCGAGCACCCGCACCCTCGCACCGTGGCGCGGCGCCAGCGTGATGCCCTTGAGGGCCACCGGGTCGGGGGTCGGCCGCAGGGGCGCGAGCTCGACGCGCGAGAGGACCACACGCAGCACCTCGGCCATCTCGGCCTGCGCGAGCGCCGCGCCCACGCAGCGCCTGATCCCGCCCCCGAACGGAAGCCAGGTGTACGACTCGGCCCCGTCGTCGAGGAAGCGGTCCGGCCGGAAGCGCTCGGGCTCGGGATAGAGGTCCGGGCGATGGTGGACGACGAGGATGCCGGGATAGACCTTGATGCCCGCGGGAAGCTCCCAACCCGCCACGGTTCGCGGCGCCTTCAGGGTGCGCTCCGCCGCGTCGATCACCGGCCGGACCCGGAGCGTCTCCGTGACGACGGCGTCGAGGTAGGCGCTCTCGCCCTCCTCGATCTCGGCGAGCAGCCGCTCGAGCACGGGGCGGCTGTGGAGCAAGAGGTCGAAGGCGAAGGCGAGCCCGGTCGCGGTGGTCTCATGCCCGGCGGCGAGCATCGTCATCAGCTCGTCGCGCAGCTCGACGTCGCTCATCGGCCGACCCTCCTCGTCGCGGGCGCGAAGGAGGAGCGAGAGCACGTCCGTTCGCTCCTCGAGGTCCTCGGCGCGACGGCGGCGCTCGATCTCCTCGTAGAGGAGCTCGTCGGCGGCACGCAGCCGTCGCGCCAGGACGCCGCACGGGCTCCAGCGGCCAAAGTCGCGGCGGATGACCGGCGGCGCGAAGAAGAGCGTCTGCGTGTCGACCACGGCGAGCATCGCCCGCCGCAGCCGCTCGATCCGCTCCGGCTCGTAGACGCCGAACACCGCGCGGCTGATGACCTCGAAGGTGAGCGCGCGCATCCGCGCGCGAATCGGGAACTCGTCCCCCCGCATCCAGCGGTCCACCTCGGCCGCGGCGATCTCGCGGATCATCGGCCGCAGGCCGCCCAGCGCGGCGCCCTGAAACGGCGGCAGAAGGAGGCGCCGCTGGCGCAGATGCTCCGGGCCGTCGAGGACGAGCACGGAGTGCTCGCCGAGCACCGTCGAGAGCGGCGCGTTCGCCTCGCCGGCATGGAGGTCGGACTGATCGCCGGTGAAGAGCTTCCGGATCTCCTCCGGCTCGGCGACGTAGACGCCCGTCCCGAAGACGAGCAGCTTCACCGTGAAGACGTTGCCATAGCGCCGCTGCCAGCCGAGCAGCGTCTCGAGCGGCCGGCGCGCGAAGCTGGCCGTGTTGATGACCGCGGGGGTCCGGGGACCCGGAGGCAGCGCCACCTGGCGAGTATATGAACGCATCCGTGGCTAGTCGCGGGGCGGGTTTCGCAGCGCGCCGATCAGCGGCAGCACGAGGAAGAGGAGCACCAGGCCCGCGGCGACCGTGAACACGTCGGCCCCGTACTCGAACGCCACGGCGGCGGTCATCCCTCCGAAGAAGACGCAGAAGAGGATCCCGCCGACGAGCAGCATCGTGCGGACCGTCGGGTCCATGCCTAGTACACCGCCTCGGTGGGCACGGCACGGCGCAGGCCCGCGAGCGGCCGCGCGAGCGCCGCACCGACGAGGAGGCCCGCGACCATCGCCGGGAACGCCAAGCCGGATCCGCCGCTCAGCCCGGAGACCGTCGTCTCGCCGATCGATGGCACAAGCTCGAGCGCGAACCGCGTCGCGCCGACCAGGAGCGCGGGGATCTCCACGAAAGTCAAGAAGAACGGGATCAAGACGAAGCAGAGGATCGCCGCCCGCGAGTGAAGGACGGCGTGGGCGCCGATCAGACCCGCGACGGCGCCGCTCGCGCCGAGCACCGGCACGGTAGAACCCGAATCGAGGAGCGCCTCGGCGTAGAAGCCGGCGATGCCGGAGATGAGGTACAGGCCGAGGAAACGGACGCGGCCGAGGGAGTTCTCGACGCTCTTTCCGAACAGCCACAGAAAGAGCGCGTTGAGGGCGAGCTGAAGGAGGCTTCCGGCCATGAACATCGCGGTCAGCGGCGTGAGCCACCACGGCGCCTGGTCGAGCGCGACACCTCCATCGCCGTCGCAGGCGACCTCGGCGTTCGCGAGCGAGCACTCGTCGCGGGCGGGGTGCGCGAGCCGCGCCGGCGTCGCCCCGTAGGCGAGAGCGCTCTGGTCGATCCCGGGCTCCACGCCCGCGCGCTCGAGCGCGTCGTCGACCGGGAACGCCAGCTGCCACCCGAAGCCGACGAGGTTGAGCGCGATCAGCACCAGCGTGACCAGCGGGAGGCGCGCCGATGGAACGTTGTCCTTGAGCGGGATCAGGGGCCCGCAAGCCTATTCGCGCGGCGGCCGGTGGCCGCCCGGGCTTCAGGCGCGCTTCAGGCCGCCCGGTGCTCCGCGACCGCGGCGGCGGCCTCGTCAGCGTGGTAGGAGCTGCGCACGAGGGGACCGGAGGCGACCGACTCGAACCCGAGCTCGTACGCGGCGTCGCGGAGGGCGGCGAACTCCTCCGGGTGCCAGTAGCGGACCACCGCGAGGTGCTTCTCGGTCGGCCGCAGGTACTGGCCGACGGTGAGGATCTGGACGCCGTGTTCGCGCAGGATCGCGAACGTCTCGATCATCTCGTCGAATTCCTCGCCGAGCCCGACCATGAGCCCGGACTTCGTCACGACCTCCGAGCCGCCCATCTCCTTCGCCATCCGCAGGACGCGGGCCGAGCGCATGAAGTCCGAGCCGCGCCGCGCACGCGGGTAGAGCCGCGGCACCGTTTCGACGTTGTGGTTGAAGACGTCGGGGCGCTCGTGGACCACCTTCGCCAGCGGCATCTCCTGGCCGCGGAAGTCCGGCGTCAGGACCTCGACCTTGCAACCCGGAGCCATCATCCGGATTGAGCGGATCACGCCGACGAAGGCACCCGCGCCGTAGTCCGGGAGGTCGTCGCGGTCGACCGAGGTGATCACCGCGTGGCGCAGGCCCATCTTCTTCACCTGGTTGGCCACCCGCAGCGGCTCGAGCGGGTCGTTCCAGGTGGGCACCCCCGTCTGCACGTTGCAGAACCCGCAGCGGCGGGTGCAGACGTCGCCGAGGATCATGAACGTCGCCGTGCCGCGCTCCCAGCACTCCCCGACGTTCGGGCAGTTGGCCTCCTCGCAGACGGTGTGCAGGTTGTCGGCCTCGATCGCCCGCTTGAGCCGGCGGTAGGTGGGACCGCCGGGCGCCGGCACTTTCAACCATGCAGGCTTTCGCTCCCGGAAGGGCCGCCCCTCGATCGCCTTCGCGCCGCCAGGGTTGGCGCGCGACCGGGTGACGTGGATGCGCTCGGCCGTGTCGCTCATGCCGCCTCCAACGCTAGCGACCCGAGGATCTCCTCCGGGGGCGTCTCGACCGGCCGGCGCTCGTACGCGTCGCCCAGGCGTCGCGCGACCGTGCTCGCGAACGCGTCCAGGTCCTGTTCGGCGCCGAGCTCGCGGGTGAGCGAGGTCATCCGGCACGCCTCGATCCCGCATGGCACGACCCACTCGAACGGCTGCAGGTCGTTGTTGACGTTGATCGCGAGTCCATGGGTTGTGATCCCGCGGCTGATGTGGACGCCGATCGAGCCGATCTTGCGGGCGTCCCCGGCGGGCGGCGGAACCTCGCCGACCCAGACGCCTGTGAGGCCGTCGATGATGCCGGCTCGCACGCCGTGGTCGCCGAGCGCGTCGATCATCGCGAGCTCCATCCGCCGCACATAGTCGGGAACACTCATGCCCGCCGCCTCCTCCGCTTCGCGTCCGGGGGCGGCGGGGCTCGTGACTGACATCTCCCGCAGGCTCATGATCGGGTAGGCGACGAGCTGCCCCGGGCCGTGGTAGGTGACGGCGCCGCCGCGATCGGTCTCGACCACGTCGATCCCCTGCGCCCGGTACCAGTCCTCCCCCATTGGGAGCTCAGCGGCGGTCGTGCGCCGGCCCTTGGTGTAGACGGGCGGGTGCTCCAGCATGAGCGCCACATCCGCCACCTCGCCGGCGCCGCGCGCCGCGGCAAGGCCCCCCTGGAGGCGGAGCGCCTCCGCGTAGCCGACGAGGCCGGCGCGGACGATCAGGAGCTCTCGCACGAGACTCAGTCTGGCACCGCGGCGCCGAGGCGCTCGAGGGCGAGCTCGCGCGCCGCGTCGAGCGGCGTGATGGCGCGAGCGCTCGCGGCCGCGAGGGCGGCACGCATCTTGTCCTCGATCCCGAGCACCAGCTCGAGCGCCCGGTCCTCGTCGTAGCCGTGCAGCTCGCGATAGACGCTGATCAGCCCGCCGGCGTTCACGAGGAAGTCCGGCGCATAGAGGATCCCGCGCCCCTCGAGTTCCTCCGCGAGCCCGTCGTCGGCCAGCTGGTTGTTGGCTGCACCGCAGACGATCCCGGCCCGCAGCCGATCGATGCTCACTTCGTCGATCAACCCGCCGAGCGCGCACGGCGCGAGCACGTCGCACTTGCGGCCGATCGCCTCCTCGGGCTCGATCCAGCGCGCGCCGAGACTCTCCGCGAGCTCGCGCTTCGTGACATCGACGTCGCAGATCTCGAGCCGGACGCCCGCGGCGCGCAGCCGCTTGGCGAGCCGTGCCCCGACGTGGCCGAGGCCGATCACGACGACGCCGAGGCCGCGCAGCTCGGTACTCCCGAACCGCGCCTCGACGCACGCGCGCATCGCGGACTCGACGCCGATCGCCGTGAACGGACTGGGGTCGCCCGCGCCGTCGGGCAATCCGGTGACGTGCGATGTCCGCTGCGCGATCGTCACCATGTCGCTGGTGCCGGTACCGACGTCCTCAGCGGTGATGTAGCGCCCTTCGAGCGACTCGACGAGGTCGCCGAAGTCGAGCATCAGATCGCGTCGACTCATCGCGCTCAGCGAGTGCGGGTCGCCGGGCGAGCAGATCACGCCCTTGCCTCCGCCGAGGTCGAGCCCGGCAGCGGCGGCTTTGAGGGTCATCCCCTGGGCGAGCCGAAGGACGTCGTCGATGGCCGATCCCACAGTGTCGTAGTGCCACAGCCGCAGCCCGCCGAGCGCCGGACCGAGCACCGTCGAGTGGATCGCGACCGCCATCGGCACGCCGCTCCGCGCCCCGTGCCGGACGACCAGCTCCTCGTGCTCGAGCCCCTCATGCTCCAGCTCGGACACGCGGTGCGGGGGCGCGCTCGCGCCCTCGTGCCCCGCGCCCCTCACCGCTTCGACCAACCTCATCAGAGCTCACCTCCCGCCTCGAGCCTCTCCTTGACACTGCCGAGGAATCGCGCGGCCTCGGCGCCGTCCAGCGCCCGGTGGTCCCACGACATGCACAGGTACGTCATCGGCCGGATCGCGATCGAGTCGCCCTGCGGACCGGAGACCACCACAGGCCGCTTGACGATCGCCTCGAGGTCGAGGATCTCCACCTGCGGCTGGTTGATGATCGGCGTCGCGAGCACCGCCCCGAACTGGCCGGGGTTGGTGATCGTGAACGTCCCTCCGTGGACCTCGTCGGGCTCGAGCCGCTTCGTACGAGCCCGCTCCGCTACGTCGGCGATGGCCCCCGCGAGTCCCTCGACGCTCAGCCGTTGCGCCTGCGGGATGACCGGGACGATCAGCCCGTCCTCGAGCGCGACCGCGATGCCGAGGTTGACATCGTCGTGGTGGACGATCTCATCGCCGTCCACCGACGCGTTCAGGACCGGGTACTCGCCCAGCGCACCGACCGTCGCCCGCGCCACGAACGCGAGGTAGGTGAGCGGAACACCGCGGCGGCGCATCGCCTCCTTGAGCTCCGCGCGCCGCGCCGCGACCCTCGACATGTCGACCTCGACGATCGTCGTGCAGTGGGCCGACGTGCGGCGGCTCTCGAGCATGTGCCTCGCGATCGCCGCCCGCATCGGGGTCATCGGCTCGCGTCGCTCACCGCCATCGACGGCGGGCGCCGGTGCCGCGCTTATGCGCGCCGGCTCAGCCTCGCGCTCGTCCGGCCGATCGGGCGACTCCGTGTGGAGCACCGGCGTGGCCTCGGCCTTGCCGTTGCCCGCCTGCCCCTCGACGTAGGCGAGCACGTCCTTCTTGCGGATCCGCCCGCCGATCCCGGTGCCCTCTACCTGGCCGAGGTCGACGCCGTGCTTCTCGGCGATCCGGCGCACCACCGGCGAGATGAACCCGGAGCGATCCGCATGCTCGCTCTCCGTGCCCTCGGCGGTCTCGGCCTTCGCCTCCGCCGGCTGCGCCGCGGACTCCTCGCGGCCCTCGTCCGGATGCGCCTCGCCCGCTCTGGCGGACGCGTCGATCTCCGCGATCGGCTCACCGACCGGGACGGTGGCGCCGGCCTCGGCGATGATCTTCGCGAGCCGTCCGCTGGCCGGCGACGGGATCTCGACGTCGACCTTGTCGGTCGTCACGTCGGCGACCGTCTCGTCGGCCTCGACCCAGTCGCCCGGCTGCTTTCGCCACTCGAGGATCGTGCCCTCCGAGACCGAGATCCCCATCTTCGGCATCGTCACCTCGACGGCGGTGCTAGTAGGCGAGGAGCTCACGGCACGCCTCCTTCATGTCGTCGAGCTGGGGCAGGACGGCCTGCTCGAGCGGCGGGCTGAACGGAATCGGGACGTCCGGAGCGGTGAGCCGCCGCACCGGTGCGTCGAGGTCCTCGAAGGCCTCGGCTGCCACCAGCGCGGCGACCTCCGCTCCTACCCCGCACGATTGCGTCGCCTCGTGGGCGACGAGGACCTTGCCCGTCTTCCGGGCGCTCGCGAGGATCGCGTCGGTGTCGAGCGGACACAGCGACCGCAGATCGACCACCTCGATCGACTCGTCGAGCTGCTCCGCCGCCTCGAGCGCGAAGTGGACGGCCGATCCGTAGGCGATCACCGTCATCTCCTCGCCCTCGCGCGCGACGTGCGCCGAGCCGAGCTCGACGACGTGCTCTCCCTCCGGCACCTCTCCCTTCACATAGCGGTAGAGCCCCTTGTGCTCCATGAAGCAGACCGGATTCGGGTCGCGGATCGACGCCGCGAGCAGGCCCTTCGCGTCGGCGGCAGTCGCCGGCGCGACGACCTTCAGCCCGGGTGCCTGAAGGAACCACGCTTCCGGGTTCTGCGAATGGAACGGCCCGCCGCTGAAGCCGCCCCCGGACGGCAGGCGGACGACCATCGGGACCGCCACGCCCTGCCGGTAATGGAGCTTCGCCGCCACGTTGACGAGCTGGTCGAAGCCGCAGGAGATGAAGTCCGCGAACTGCATCTCGCACACCGGCCGCATGCCCTCGACCGCGACACCGACTGCGGTTCCGATGATCGCGTTCTCGGCCAGAGGCGCGTCGAGGACGCGGTCCGCGCCGAACTCCTCGATGAACCCGTTCGTGACCTTGAACGCACCGCCGAACTCGCCGATGTCCTCGCCCATGCAGAGGACGCTCTCGTCGCGCCGCATCTCCTCCCGCAGTCCGTCGGAGATCGCCTCGAGGTAGGTGAGCTCCGGCATCACGCCACCTCCGCCGTGCGCTCGGCCCAGTGGGACCAGGGGGCGTGGCCATCGCCGAGCGGCGTCGGCTCATCCGCGAACACGCCCGCGAACCCCTCGTCGGGCTCGGGCATCGGGGAGGCAACGGCCTGCTGCGCGCACTCGTCGACGTAGGCCTTGACCGCGGAGCGGATCGTCTCCACCTCGTCGGCCGAGAAGCCGTGCTCCTCGGTGAGCCGCTTGGCGTAGCGGTCGATCGGATCGCGCCGCGCCCACTCCTCGTGCATTCCCTCGGGGACGTAGCTCATGTCGTCGTGGGCGCCGTGGCCGTGCATGCGCATCGTCTCGCACTCGATCAGCGTCGGCCCCTCGCCGGAGCGGGCGCGCTCGGCCGCCACGCGCGCGGCCTCGAACACGGCCTCCACGTCGTTGCCGTCGATCTTCACGCCCGGGAAGCCGTAGACGCCCGCGCGCTCGACCGGATCGACCGCGAACTCGAGCTCGTTCGGGGTCGAGTAGGCGAACTGGTTGTTCTCGAGCACGAACACGACCGGCAGGCGATGGATGCCCGCCCAGTTCATCGCCTCGTGCCACTGGCCGTTCGCGGTCGATCCCTCGCCGAAGAAGGTCATGGCGACCCGCGGCTCACGGCGCTGCTTGAAGGCCATCGCCATCCCGGTGGCGACGAGGGCCATGTCGGGCAGCATCGAGACCATGCCGACGCAGCCGAGCTCCCGGTCGCCGAAGTGCATGTTGCCTTCCTTGCCCTTCGTCACGCCGCCCGCGCGACCCATGTAGTTGGCGAGGTAGCGGTCCGGGGTCACGCCCCGGACGAAGTGCGCGCCGAGGTCGCGGTGCAGGATGCACATCCGGTCGCGCGGGCCCAGCACGTACGCGGCGCCGACCGAGATCGCCTCCTGGCCGCACCCGTCGTAGAAGCTGCCCGGCACCTTACCCTGTCGGTAGAGGGTGATCGCGCGCTCCTCGGAGGTGCGCATCATGACCATGAACCGGAACAGGTTCGCCCGGTCCTCGCGGTTCAGGTAGCTGCCGCCGGCGGCGGGCTCGCTCGCGCGATCGCGCGCGGGCATACTCGCGACGACGCCGTTGCCTGGCTCCATTCTCTCCGCCCTTCGTGTCTGGCGCGGTCCCTTGGGATCTCCTCGGTGCCGGCCTGGCTTTCGCCGCTTCGGGATCTCCTCCGCGACGCCTACGGACGATGGGTGCTCGGGGTTCCGCCCTCGCTCCCTATGTCTGGATCCGTCCGAGCTGATGACTCGTGCGAATCGCCACAGCGATTCTATTCCCGTTGGCTGACGTTTCAAGCGCGGGGCTCACGTGAACGGGCCCGGCCACAGCAGCCGGGCCCGTTCGCGCCGAGGCTCAGGTAGGGGCTCCGGGCCTCGGCGGTCCTGGCCTCCGTCTCCGCCGCCCCTGATCCGGGGCGACGGGCTCTTCGAGACCAGCTCGCGAGCGTGATCGCGTCTGCGAAGCGTGCCGGTTGCGCCCTCCAGCTCCAATGTGGCTCTCCCCCGAGGCCCGGTGCGGGTATCCGTATTGTCGTTGGAGCCGGGTCCGGGAGAATCGGTACGCATGTTCTGCGGCAGGGAGACCCTGCGGTGCCACGGACCGTCCTGATCGTCGACGACCACCCGAGCTTCCGGGCCAGCGCCAGGCGCCTGCTCGAGGACGAGGGATACGAGGTCGTGGGCGAGGCCGCCGACGGGCCAGCCGCCCTGCGCGCCGCTCGCGAGCTGCAGCCCGACGTCATCCTTCTGGATGTGCGTCTGCCCGGTCTCGACGGCTTTGCGGTATCGCGCCGGATCACCGGCATCCCCGGCTCCCCGGCCGTGATCCTGATCTCGAGCCGCGAGGTCGACGAGTGGGGCCGCGCCGTGGTCGACGCCGGCGCCCGAGGCTTCATCTCCAAGGCGCGCCTCTCAGGGACGGCGATGGAGGAGCTCCTGGGATGACCGGACTGCGGCGAGCCCTGTGGGCGATCGCCGGGGCCGGGGCGCTGATCCTCGCGATCCAGATCGTGCTGATCGCGAGCGCCGACTTCGCCCCCGACCGCGGCCTTTGGATCGCCCTCGACATCGTCGCCGGCGGCGGATTCGTCGGCGTCGGTCTCTTCGCGTGGTCGCGGCGGCCCGACAACCGGGTGGGTGCGCTCATGGTCGCCACCGGCTTCACCTGGTTTCTGGGCATGTTCGGGCTGACCGAGCCGGCGTTCCTGTTCACGATCGGGATCCTGTTCAACAACCTCTTCCTCGGCCCAGCGATCCAACTCCTGCTCGGGTTCCCCACCGGGCGGCTCGCGTCGCGCCTGGATCGCGAGCTCACGATCGCCGCGTATCTCGCGGTGACGGTCGCCTACCTGCCGCTGATCCTCACCTTCGACCCGTCGACGAAGACCGGATGCGAAGGGTGTCCGGAGAACGTCTTCCTGATCCAGTCGAGCCCCGACTTCGCGAGCGCCTGGGGCGATGCGCTCAGCGTCCTCAGCGTCGCGATCCTCCTCGGTGTGCTCTGCCGCCTCGTCGGCCGCTGGCGGCGGGCGACGCCGCCGATGCGCCGCGTCGTGACCCCGCAGTTCATCGCCGGCGCGCTCCTGATGGCGATGCTGACCGTGCTGCTGATCGTCGACCTCGGCGGGGCCCAGCTCAGCGCCAGCGTGTACTACATCGCGCTGATCCCGTTTGCGGCGGTCCCGTACCTGTTCCTCGGCAGCCTGATCCAGGCGCGGATGCTCCGCGGCGGCGCGGTGAGCGAGCTCGTCGCGAGGATCGGCGGCCCGCTGCGCGACGACGAGCTTCGCGCGGCGCTCGCCCGCGCCCTCAACGATCCGTCGGTCGAGCTCGCCTATTGGCTTCCCGAATCCGGCTCCTACGTCGACCCGGACGGCGAGCGAATCGAGCTCCCCGACGATGACTCGGGGCGCAGCGTCTACCACGTAACGCTCGAGGGCGAGCGGGTTGCGGCGCTCATCCACGACCCCCTGCTGCTCGATGAGCCCGAGCTCATCGACGCCGTGGGCGCCGCAGCCGCGCTGGCGCTCGAGCGCGAGCGGCTCGACGCCGAGCTGCGGGCCAAAGTCGGAGAGCTCCGCGAGTCGCGGGCCCGACTGATCTCGATCGGCCTCGCCGAGCGCAGGCGCATGGAGCGCGACCTCCACGACGGCGCCCAACAGCGGCTTGTCTCGCTCGCGCTCGACCTACGCCTCGCGCGCGCCGCCGCCCGCGAGGAGCCCGAGCGCGCGGAGGAGCTCTTGGACGGCGCCGGCGAGGAGCTCGAGCGGGCGCTCGGAGAGCTCCGCGAGCTCGCGCGGGGCCTGCATCCGGCGGTCCTGTCCGACCGCGGGCTCGATCCCGCTGTCGACGCCCTGGCGAGCCGCGCGCCGCTTCAGGTCGAGGTGATCGAGCGACTCGGGGAGCGGGTCGCGGAGCCCGTGGAGCTGGCGGCCTATTTCGTCGTCGCCGAGGCGCTCACGAACGTCGCCAAGTACGCGCAAGCGAACCGCGCGGTGGTCCGGCTCGGGCGCGAGAACGGCAGGGTGGTGGTCGAGGTCGCGGACGACGGGATCGGTGGCGCCGACGCCGAGCGCGGGACCGGGCTGCGCGGCCTTGCCGACCGCGTCGTGGCGCTCGGCGGGCGCTTCGAGATCGCCTCGCGCCGCGGCGAGGGAACGACTGTGAAGGCGAGGATCCCGTGCGAGTGATCGTGGCCGAGGACTCGGTGCTCCTGCGCGAGGGAATCGCGCGGTTGCTCGACGAGCGGGGGTTCGACGTCGTCGGGCAGGCGGGCGATGCGGACGACCTGCTCCGCAAGGTCGGCGCCCACAAGCCGGACGTCGCTGTGGTCGACATACGGATGCCGCCCACCAACACCGACGACGGGCTGCGGGCCGCGCTTCGGATTCGCGGCCAGCACCCGGACACCGGCGTCCTGGTGCTCTCCGCCTACGTCGAGGAGGCCTACGCGCTCGAGCTGGTCGCCGACTCGGCCTCCGGGCTCGGCTACCTGCTCAAGGATCGGATCGCCGACGTTGACGGCTTCGTGGACGCGGTGCGGCGGGTCGGGCACGGAGGATCAGCACTCGACCCGGAGGTGGTCTCGCGCCTCGTCGGCCGTTCGCGGCGCGACGACCCGCTCGAGGCGCTCACGCCGCGCGAGCGCGAGGTGCTCGAGCTGATGGCGGAGGGCCGCTCCAACGCGGCGATCGCCGAGCGCCTGGTGATCACCGAGCGCGCGGTCGAAAAGCACGTCACGAGCATCTTCTCGAAGCTCGACCTGACGCCCGCGCCGGAGGACCACCGACGGGTCCTGGCGGTGCTGACGTTCCTTCGCTCCTAGGGCGAGCGCCGCTCGGCTCCGCGGCGGACGGATCGCAGGATCGAGCGCACCGCGAGCGCGTGCCCGCGCGTGCCGATCACGAGCATCCGGTAGGCGCGCCCACGCCCGCCTGGGAACACGGCCCGCGTCTCCGCGCTCAGGCGCGTGGGCCCGGACACGGCCTCTGTGATCCTGAAGACGAGCGCGTACTGGGCGAAGCGATGCTCGCCCATCAACGCGAGGACGGCCGGCGGCACCGAGCGGGCGATGATGAAGCCGGGGATGGTCGACCCGATCCGGCCCGTATGGCCCGAGGCCTCGGCTGGCACGCAGTGCAGGCGCCGCGCGAGCAGCCTGCCGATCCGGTTGCGACCCGCGACCGTCAGGTAGGCCATCAGCGCCGACCACACGCGCTCGGCTGGCGCGCCGATTGCGACCGAGTGCTCGTCGATGAAGGGAAGCGACTCGAGCGGGACGTCGATGAGTCGCTCTGGCACCGCCGCTAAAGCGCCAGCCCCACCGGCTCCTCCAAGAGCGCTCGGACCCGGGCCAGGAACCGAGCCCCGTCGGCGCCGTAGAGGATCCGGTGATCGCAGGCCAGGGTGACGCCCATGAGC